>NC_016641.1:1406000-1757500 GCF_000235585.1 Paenibacillus terrae HPL-003 | reverse complement strand
GTGATTGAAACCCTGGGTTCCAAGCATGATGGCCCCATGAGTGAAACGTTGGCTCAACCGGACTACATTGTGGTGATGGACCGTGCTTATGGGAAACTGGAGCGTCTGGACGACTTCAAAATCCAAGGACAATCCTTTGTCATTCGGCTTCGCGACAACGTCCATTTGGAAAAACCTCATGCCCTTTCCCGTCTCCAGAAAGCAGATTCTTCTGTCATTCGGGATATCACCTGCCAGTTGGGGACACCGCAGTGTCGTTCCAAGCAACGTCATCGTGTGGTGATGTTTCGAGATTTTGAAGGTCGAGTAATCCGAGTCGTTACCGATTTAATGCAGGTCACAGCGGAACAAATCGCACAGATGTATAAAGCTCGATGGCAGATTGAGGTCTTTTTCCGTTGGATCAAGCAACATTTGAATATTCCAACGCTGTTTGGAACAACCGAAAATGCGGTCTATGGGCAACTCTTTTGTGCGCTCATCGTTTATGTCCTGCTTAAATGGTTATTTGATGCCGCTCAAGGGACATGGCCCAAACATGCCATTCTTTCCTTTGCTCGATTTTCTCGTCTTTTTCTTCTGCAAAATCTACCGGTGGAATGGCTGATCCAGACTCAGGATGTTCTTCTTAAGCGTGTCTCTGCTTCTATGAATCAAATTACTTATTCTGGTTAATCAACAGACGTAATCGGCACTAAAAATATCTATAACGTATACAGGTACTTATTAGTTCAGCTCTCTGCGGCCTTCCAGCGCCTTGGACAGTGTAACCTCATCGGCATACTCCAAATCCCCGCCAACCGGCAATCCGTGAGCGATACGGGTAACCTTGATCCCAAAAGGACGCACCAGCCTGGAAATGTACATGGCCGTCGCTTCTCCTTCAATGTTCGGATTCGTAGCCAAAATCAGCTCTTTGATGCGTTCATCACTGAGCCTGTTCAATAATTCCTTAAGCTTGATATCCTCAGGGCCAATTCCCTCCATAGGAGAGATCGCCCCATGAAGCACATGGTAGGAGCCATTAAACTCTTTGGTGCGCTCCATAGCTACCAAATCCTTGGAATCCTGAACAACACAAATGACGGAAGCATCCCTCGTCTTATCCTGACAGATCCGACAAGGGTCCGTGTCCGTAATATTGCCGCAGACGGAACAGAAGTGAAGATTGCGTTTCACATTGACCAGCGCTTTGGCAAAATCAATCACATCGTCTTCCTTCATTTTCAGAACGTGAAAAGCCAACCGGGCAGCCGTCTTCGGCCCCACTCCCGGCAGGCGCGTAAATGCATCAATCAGCTTTGCAATCGGCTCCGGATAATACAATAGTGTGTTTCTCCTTTATGCGCAGTCTAGAACAAGCCTGGAATTTTCATCCCGCCTGTAAATTTACCCATATCATCATTAGCCAGCTCATCTGCTTTGGACAAAGCATCGTTGACCGCAGTCAACACGAGATCTTGCAGCATTTCCACATCATCAGGATCTACAGCCTCCGGTTTGATTGTGATGGAAAGCACTTTTTTATGTCCGTTTACCTCTACAGTCACAACACCGCCGCCGGAAGTACCTTCAATTACTTTTCCACCAAGCTCCTCTTGGGCTTTCAGCATTTGCTCCTGCATTTTTTTCACTTGCTTCATCATTTGGTTCATATTGTTCATTTCAAATCATCTCCTTTAATGAAGTATACATCCAGACACTTTGATTTTAATCCTTTATAACTACCAGATCTTCCCCGAAAAGTTCAATAGCTTCATCAATCCAGGGCTCCTTGGACTTTCCCGGCGCGTCATGCTCCTGCTCCAGTTGGAATTCTTCGGCAGGCTGGTCGGGAACTCCTTCAATCGCAGCATTCCAATCCTTTTGCATCATGGTCACCAGACGATAGGGATGGCCCAACTGTTCGTGCAGAACCTTCTCAATGACCTGCTTGTTGGCAGGCTTTTCAGTAGTTTCACGGTGAATGTTGTTCTTAAACGCCACGAGTACACTATCCTCTAATACAGACACTGGCTCGCCGTCCATAAACCATGCATGAACTGTGACTTTCGCTTCTTTGACTCCCTGCAAAATTTGGCTCCACTTACGCCCCACTGCCGCAAATGCCTCCCCAGACTTCTCGGCGATATAGCCGTCTAGCTGCGAAGGAAGCTTGACTGGCGCAGAAATCCGCGGAGCGGGTGCACGCCCTCCGGGGGCCTGGCGGCTCCCCGACGATGCATCCTGCCCTGCCCCGGCAGCCAATCCGCCTTGCAACGCGCGTTCCAGCTTCTTCTCCAGCTCGGCAAGCTGACGCTTCAAAACGGCTACGTCTTCCTGATTGGCAGCAGCACCGGAATGCTGTGCGGTTGGCTGAGTAGCGGCGCCAGCTGCCCCAGGAATGCTGCACAGCTTCAATAGAGCTACCTCAAACAAGGTTTGCGGCTGAACGGCATACTTCATCTCGCTCTGATAGCGATTAAGCGTGTCGATCATGCTAAAAAGCTGCTCCTTGGTGAAAGCTTCTGCCACTTCCTTGAACTGCTCCGGCTCCAGCACGCGCTCTGTCATTTTAGTTGCCTGCGGTACCATCTTAATCATAAGCAGATCCCTGAAATAGTACAGCAGATTTTCCATGCATTTATCTGCGCTTTTACCTTCTTGCATAAAGTTCTCAATCATTTGCAGTACTGTGCTGACATCTTCTTTCAGCAATGCCAAGGCAAGCTTACCGAATTGTTCAGACGCAATACCTCCCGTCATATCCAGCACCTGCTGATAAGTAACCCGACCGTCTGTAAACGAAGATATCTGATCCAGAACGCTAAGTGCATCCCGCATTCCGCCATCTGACAGACGCGCAATGTACTGCAATGCGTCCGAATCAGCCTCTATGTTCTCCTGTCGACATATGAGGTCAAGCCGCTCTGTCTGCTCCTCTAGCGATACCCGCCGAAAGTCAAAACGCTGACAACGCGAAATGATCGTCGCCGGAATTCGGTGCGGTTCTGTCGTAGCCAATATGAACATCACGTGTGGCGGCGGTTCTTCCAGCGTCTTAAGCAACGCATTGAACGCTTCCGTCGTCAGCATGTGCACTTCATCGATGATATAAACCTTGTGCCGTACTTCCGTCGGCGCATATTTGACTTTATCGCGCAAATCACGAATCTCTTCAACGCCCCGGTTGGAGGCTGCGTCAATCTCCTGTACATCCATGACCGCTCCGGCCGTGATCCGTTTACAGGCTTCGCATTCGTTGCAAGGCTCCGGTGCCGGTCCATGCTCACAGTTAATTGCCTTGGCCAAAATTTTGGCCGCACTCGTCTTACCCGTTCCTCGCGGACCGCTGAACAGGTAGGCATGGGACGTGCGATTTTCGCGGATGGCATTCTGCAATGTCTGGATAATATGCTGTTGTCCTACCATGTCCTTGAACGACTGAGGTCGCCAAGCACGGTACAACGCTATATGTTCCAATGCGCGTTACCCTCTTTCCCATTCACTTTCATGAACATTAATGTTCACTTCATTATACTATACTCCCGTCCGAATCTAAACCGGACACCTTCCAATTTATAAACACAAAAAAACATCTTCGCAATGACTGCCAAGATGTTCTAATTCCCAATATATACCGTGCACCTGTTATTGATCGTTGTGATCCGAGCGGCAATCCTGAACAACAACTCGGGCTAGGCTACCCTCCGGCACAAGAGTGCTCTTGCTTATGGCTGCTTCCTTCCGGACCTGACCAGGTTCACAAGTACTCATTGCGGAGGACCCAACCGTCAACATTGTGCGCAGGGACCAGCCTCACATCAACAACACCTCTAACAGGAATTCAACCTCGCTATAGCGGATTGCGAGTTACAGGGCACCGCTACCTCCCCATCTAGCACGGTGAAAATAAGTATATCTCAAGGCCGCACAAAAAGCAAACATCTACAACAAAAAGAGCCCTCTGCAATAGCAGAAGGCTCTAATAACTTTATAACCTGCGGTAATCGATTAGATACCGTATTTCTTCTTGAAACGATCTACACGGCCGCCAACATCAAGGAATTTCTGCTTCCCTGTGAAGAATGGGTGGCAAGCGGAGCAAATCTCCACGCGCAGAGAACTTTTCACAGAACCGGTTTCGAACGTATTTCCGCAAGCACAAGTGACATTAGTTACGTTAAATTTCGGTTGAATAGCTTGTTGCATTGAACTTTCACCTCTTTCCGCCCTGAACGTCCTATCAGCCCAGAGTTGTATGAACACATGTTCACATTATAGCACCTGGATATGAGCGTTTCAACAACTCTTTTGTGTATCCAAAAATGGCGTAAAACAGATGCAGTTCAACCCGCCATTGGCCGTTTTAGGCCTTGGCAAATTTGGGACGCGCCAGCCCTTGAGGTGGTACGTGGGTGTAAGACCCGATAACGACATCGGGCAGTTCCTCCCGGTAAATCTCAAGCATTTGCTTCATGCCAAGAATCTCTCCTTGGGCAGGTGGAATCAGCTCCAGATAGCTTTCGGGATCAATATTCAGGTTGCGCATCTGAATAAGCTTGAGCTTGGTGCGTTTGGCAAACTCAATCATCGCTTCGATTTCTTCCTCGCGGTCTGTCACGCCCGGAAAAATCAAATAGTTAATCGACGTATATACACCCTGCTCGGAAGCATAACGAAGTGATTTTTCCACATTGGCTAACGTGTAGCCACGCGGCTTGTAATACGCATTGTAATGATCGTCCAGCGCGCTAATCGTGCTGACCCGCATCAGATCAAGTCCAGCATCTACGATTCCCCGGATATGATCATTCAAGCCTGCATTCGTATTGATATTGATGTATCCCATATCTGTAGCGGAACGGACCTCTTTGATTGAATCAATAATCAATTTGGCCTGAGTAGAAGGCTCACCTTCACACCCTTGACCAAAACTAATGATGGACTCCGGTGTTTTCAAATGCTCCAACATGACTTCCACAATCTCATCGACACGAGGGCGAAAGTTCATTCTCGTCTGAGGGGATACAAAACCACTGTCATCCGGCTGTTCCGATATGCAACCAAAGCATCCGGCATTACAAGAATACGATACCGGAACTCCACCCTCCCAGCGATTCAGAAACGTGTTCGAGGAAGTAAGGCACTCATAGCCTAATGCACAGTTGGACAAATGTTGGTACAGCCGATTTTCCGGGTACTGCTCTGTCATCCGCTGCACGCCCTGTTTTACCTCGTGACGGTCACAGTTTTCTGGATTCCATTTGGACGGGTTGTCACTCCGCTCTGCCGTTACATAGAAAGCTCCATCTTTCCAGACCACGGCCGAATAGCCGAACAAGGGGAGCTTATACTCCTTATCGGTCTTCACATATCCTGGCAGGCACAAACGTGTAAAGCCTTGAGGTAACAAGGCCCCCACTGCCTGCATATCGCTTGGCAAGGAAATCATTTCCCCGGATTCAGGGTTCATACCGACCGGGCGTGTGTTGGGCAGACTTACCAGCGTAGCTCCTTCCGGTAGCGGAATAAGCTCATCTTCCATGATTTCAACAATCATGTCCGCACTGCGGGCAAGCCCATACAAAGAAGCATGATCATATACATTGCCTTTTTCGTCGGCATACACCAAATACATTGTGGAGCTCCTTTCGTTCCGTCAAGCGCACGCCTGAAACCAATCGAACCGTGACGGCTGCGTGCTTGAGGAACAGATAAATACCTATCATGGAAATTACGATTATCCGTAGTCTGATCATTGTTATTCAGGGTAGCTATGCTGCTGGTTTTAGTTGGTTGAAGCTGGAGCCGATGCTGCGGTTGAACGCGTGGTTCTCCGTTGCGGAGTGCTTGAAGTGCTTTGTGACCCGCTGGACGGTGCCGCTGTATCAAACGAGGCCAAAAACTCTGCGTTATTACTGCTGTTCCGCAATTTCTTCAGGAAGCCCTCCACAAAATCGTGGCTTTCCGTCATATTTTTACGAATGGCCCAAATGGTGTCCAATTCTTCCTTGCCTAACAACATTTCCTCACGCCGGGTACCGGAGCGACGAATATCAATAGCCGGGAATATGCGGCGTTCCGCAAGCTTGCGGTCCAAATGAAGCTCCATATTGCCTGTACTTTTAAACTCTTCATAGATAATGTCATCCATCCGCGATCCTGTATCAATGAGCGCCGTGGCCAAAATGGTAAGACTTCCGCCCTCTTCCACATTCCGCGCCGCACCAAAAAAGCGTTTCGGACGGTGGAAGGCCCCGGGATCAATACCCCCACTAAGCGTACGACCAGATGCTGGAATAACCAAGTTGTAGGCACGTGCAAGACGAGTAATGCTATCCAGCAGGATAACCACATCTTTTTTATGCTCTACGAGGCGAAGGGCACGCTCTAGAACCAATTCCACTACCTTGATATGGTTCTCAGGCAGTTCATCAAAAGTGGAAGCAACAACTTCACCTTTAACAGAACGCTGCATGTCGGTCACTTCTTCCGGACGTTCATCAATCAACAAGACAAAAAGCTCAATCTCGGGATTGTTGGTAGAAATGCTATTGGCAATTTCTTTGAGGAGAAGTGTCTTACCAGCTTTGGGAGGTGCCACAATGAGTCCACGCTGTCCAAGTCCGACAGGGGCTAATATATCCATTATTCTCGTAGACAAATTATTGGGGGTAGTTTCAAGAACTAACTTGGTTTGTGGGTAAAGTGCAGTCAGTGCAGGAAAGTGTAGCCGCTCAGCAGCTTGTTCAGGACTTCTTCCATTGACGGCGTTAACTTGAAGCAATCCAAAATATCGTTCATTCTCTTTCGGAGTCCGGCATTTACCGGATACTAGATCACCTGTTCTCAAGTCAAACTTGCGGATTTGTGAAGCAGAGATGTAAATATCTTCGGTGCTCGGGAGATAATTGATCGGCCTCAGAAAGCCGTAACCTTCAGGAAGTATTTCCAGAACCCCCTGCATGAACATTAATCCGCTCTTCTCGGCTTGTGCACGCAGTATGGCAAAAACTAATTCTTTTTTCTTGAGCGTTCCGTAGTACGGGATCTGGTATTGCTTGGCCAGCTTGTACAGATCGGTCAGCTTCATTTCTTCCAGATCGGAAATTTGCAGATCCATATAATAACCACCTATTCAATTATTAAGTCCATTCAAAACTAAATGATAGACAATGATATCATAAACGCCATCAACATAATTTTAACCAAAACAAATAAAGTTATGCAGCCATCTGCTTGAATTATACCGAATTATTCCGGTTTTCCGATAAAAGATTGTTAGGTATGAACCTATATCTTGTATCATGCAGCGGCTGCATAGAGCCTATCCATTCTATTGTTCATCCGTTCCGGGAGTCCCAAAATGTACGAAGCTTGTTATTCTGTCTGCCGCCATACGTCCGCGCCCAAAAGACGCAGATTGGAGACGAGATGGTCATAACCACGGTCGATGTATTCGACACCTGACACCTCGGTCACGCCTTCACTTACCGTAAGTCCGGCAATGACAAGCGCTGCACCAGCACGCAGATCGGCCGCTTTGACTTTAGCCGCATTTAGCTTGCCACCCTCAATAATAGCCGAACGACCTTCCACGCGGATTTTAGCCCCCATTCGCACAAGTTCTGGGACGTGTTTAAAACGATTGCTATAAACAAAATCGCTCAGTACACTAACCCCTTGCGCCTGAGTAAGCAAACTGGTCATAGGAGATTGCAAGTCCGTGGCGAATCCGGGGTAAACTAAGGCTTTAACATCAACATGCTCATATGAAGGTGAACCCAGAACACGAATACTTTCGTCATATTCCTCTATACCAATACCCATTTCCTGCATTTTTGCAGTCAGAGCCTCCATATGCTTGGGAATTACGTTATCAATCAAAACATTACCACGAGTAGCCGCAGCAGCAATCATATATGTGCCCGCTTGTATGCGGTCAGGTATGATGGAGTGACGGCAGCCATGTAGCTCGGACACACCTTCAATCCGGATCGTTTCCGTTCCGGCACCCTTAATAATGGCCCCCATGGAGTTTAACAAGGTTGCTACATCTATAATCTCAGGCTCTTTAGCCGCATTTTCGATAATTGTGGCGCCTTTGGCACGTGCGGCCGCCAGCATAATGTTAATCGTAGCTCCTACACTGCTGACATCCAAATATATCTTGGTACCGCGCAGCTCTTTGGCATGCAAATGAATAGCACCGTGCTCATTCGTAACCGTAGCACCCAGTGCTTCAAAACCTTTGATATGCTGATCAATGGGCCGAGGTTCAAAATTACACCCTCCTGGCAAACCGATGATCGCTTCCTTGAATCTGCCTAGCATGGCTCCCATCATATAATAGGATGCTCGTAATTTCTTAACAGGTCCATTCGGCATAGGAATGGATTTAATGGAGGATGGATCTATTCTCATCTGGCTGCCTTCCCAGGCAACGGTCGCACCAAGTTCCTCCAGTATTTCGGAATACACCGCCACATCACTCAACAGCGGCAAATTGTCCAAAATGACTTCCGACTCTGCCAGAATGGCGGCGGGAATCAAGGCGATGGCACTGTTTTTGGCACCGCTGATGGAAACTGTACCTTGAAGTGGCCGTCCACCGGTGATCATCAATTTTTCCATAAGCTTGAGGGTCCCCCTACTTGTTTTGCAGTCGGTCAAATAATAAACTTTCAACTTTTTGGTGGTTAAAATGGAAAGACACCGGCTAAGCGGTGTGCTTTCCAAGTCAAACTATTCAACTGAACAGATTCAAATCTTCTGTGCAGAGCTACAATTACAATCAAGAGATGCATTGAACCATGCAGATGCACGGTACATCAACTTATTCTTACGCTTGGTTGTTGGAACCGAACTCACGGATTTTACCGATAACGGTTTGTTTAATCGCTTCACGACCTGGAGCGATAAATGTACGTGGGTCATAAGCATCCGGTTTCTCAGCAAGCACTTCACGAACCACTTTCGCGAACACGATTTGGTTCTCTGTGTTTACATTGATTTTGGAAGTTCCCAGCGAGATTGCTTTTTTGATGTCATGCGTTGGGATACCAGTACCACCATGCAGAACGAGTGGAAGTTTGATTGCAGTGCAGATCTCTTCCATTTCTTTGAATCCGAGGTTTGGCTCGCCTTTGTAAGGTCCGTGAACGGAACCCAGTGCAGGAGCCAATGTGTCGATACCTGTTTCGTTAACGATACGCAGACAGTCGTCAAGCTTGGCGTACATTACGTCACCTACAACATCATCCTCTTGACCGCCGACCATTCCAACTTCAGCTTCAACGGAAACGCCTTTGGAATGCGCATATTCAACAACTTTTTTCGTTGTTGCAATGTTCGTGTCGATCGGGCTGTGGGAATCATCGATCATAACAGATGTGAAACCAGCATCGATAGCTTCTTTACATTTTTCAAAGCTGGAACCGTGATCCAAATGGATCGCAACCGGAACCGTAATTTTCATGTCATGAATAAGACCTTCTACCATTTTGACAACAGTGTAGAAACCGCCCATGTGACGTGCTGCACCTTCAGATACGCCCAGGATTACCGGGGATTTTTCTTCTTCAGCAGCACCCAGAATAGCTTGAGTCCACTCCAGGTTATTAATGTTGTATTGACCTACCGCGTATTTTCCTTCAAGTGCTTTGTTCAACATGTCTGTCATAGATACCAATGGCATGGTTACAGTCCTCCTAAGGGTGTTTGGGTTTGTCTATATTTTAGCCGACATCACATACGGGCTTATTATACCACAACCCATGTTAAATACTAAACAAGCTTTTGCACACCAACACATACGAAAATCACGCCTAGGACGCCGTTTTTTCATAGAATTGTATAAGGAGAGGATTTACTTTCAGTATTTCCCATAAACACAAACAAAAAACCCTGTTGTGTTAACAGAGTTTTCAACCTAAGTGACCCGCTTCGTCACCCCTGAGTTGCTTGTTTACAGCGATTCGCATTTCATCAATATCAAAGGGCTTGGTAAAGTGCATGAGTGCTCCCAGCTCCGTCGCCTCTTTAATCATGTCCAGTTCTCCATAAGCTGTCATCATAATAACCTTGATATCGGGATTCATGGTCTTTAGATGCTTCAAGATTTCAAGTCCGTCCATACCCGGAATTTTCATATCGAGCAGAACCAGATCAGGCGGTTCCTTTTCAACAATTTCAAGTGCAATTTTTCCGTTTGCAGCCTGAAAGGTCTCGTAACCCTCACTTCCGAACACTTCCATCAGCAAAATTCGTATTCCATTCTGGTCATCGACGATTAACACTTTTTTCTTTTCCAATGTTTTAACCTCCTAAGATCTTAAAACGAGGATCATGCAGCTATTGCCATAACAGCGTCCGATGACGTACAATATCCGTCCCATACCCTAAACTATATTCGCTCCTGCAAAAAGAAAATCCTTCTCATATACATAATTGTGGAATATTCTTTCATAATCAGGAAGCGCGGAAATAAAAAAAGACCTCCCTGAGGAGGTCTTACAGGCCGCAGCATTAGCCTTGAAGCTGCAATGCCGCCTTAACAAATTCACGGAACAACGGCTGTGGACGGTTCGGACGGGAAGTGAATTCCGGATGGAATTGTACCGCCAGGAACCATGGATGCTCAGGTAGTTCCACAATTTCCACCAAACGTCCGTCCGGTGAAGTACCGGAAATGCGAAGACCTGCTTTTTCAATAACTTCACGATATTCGTTATTGAATTCATACCGATGACGGTGTCTTTCATATACCAGCTCATCGTTGTAACAAGCCGAAGCCAGCGAACCTTCCGTCAGTTTGCACGGATACAATCCGAGACGCATGGTGCCGCCCATATCTTCGATGTCCTTTTGGTCAGGCAGCAAGTCGATGACCGGGTAATCCGTAGCCGGATTGATTTCCGAACTGTTGGCTCCATCCAGACCAGCCAGGGAGCGGGCAATCTCAATGACGGATACCTGCATGCCAAGGCAAATACCAAAGAACGGTATTTTCTGTTCACGCGCATAACGAATGGTGCTGATTTTACCTTCAATTCCACGATCGCCGAAGCCGCCCGGTACGAGAATACCGCCAATGCCGCCCAGCATGTCCGCTACGTTCTCGTCCGTTACTTCCTCTGCGTTCACCCAACGGATTTTCACATCCGCATTGGCGTCAAATCCGGCGTGCGAAAGGGATTCGACCACACTTAAATAAGCATCATGCAGTGCAACGTATTTACCAACAATGGCGATTTCAACCGTTTTATCCAGCTTTCTGATCCGCTCAACAAGCCCTTCCCACTCCGTCATATCCGGTGCAGGTGTTGTCAGCTTGAGGTGATTAACTACGATCTCGTCCAAACCTTCTTCACGCAGGTTCAATGGAACCTCGTACAAAGTCGACGCATCGCGGCATTCTACTACAGCGTTAGCATCAATATCGCAGAACAGCGCGATTTTAGCCTTCATATCGGAGGAAAGTTCATGCTCTGTACGGCAAACAATGACATTTGGTTGAATGCCGATACTGCGTAGTTCTTTTACACTGTGCTGAGTTGGTTTGGTTTTAACCTCACCAGCAGCTTTAATATAAGGAATGAGGGTTACGTGAATGTACATTACATTCTCACGTCCTACCTCACTTTTGAGCTGACGGATAGCTTCCAAAAATGGCAAGCTCTCGATATCGCCCACAGTACCGCCGATTTCTGTGATAATTACGTCCGAACCCGCTTCACGGCCAGCACGATATACGCGCTCCTTGATTTCGTTCGTAATATGAGGAATGACCTGCACCGTACCACCCAAATACTCCCCGCGACGCTCTTTACTGATTACGCTGGAGTATACTTTGCCTGTCGTGACATTGCTGTTCTTGGACAGATTAATATCAATAAAGCGCTCATAGTGTCCCAAGTCGAGATCCGTTTCCGCACCGTCATCCGTTACAAACACTTCACCGTGCTGGTAAGGGCTCATGGTCCCCGGATCGACATTAAGGTAAGGGTCAAATTTTTGAATCGTTACCTTCAGTCCCCTGTTCTTCAGAAGCCTTCCCAGTGAAGCTGCCGTAATCCCTTTGCCCAAGGAAGACACAACCCCGCCTGTCACAAAAATATACTTTGTCACTGTTTAAAACCCTCCTAAATAAAGTCCAAAATTCAGGCGACATTATGATGTTATCGTAACCCGTTTACACGGATTATCATCCATGAAGAAGGCAGCGGAATCATTTTCCATGCCCGCCGCCCTTAGCCCTCTTTCATGAGTGGAAACACCCTATAAAAAAACAAAAAAGCACTCCCGTAGTACGGGGCACTTTTATACAAAAAGCAAACATATAAGTGAATCAATCATAAGCCCAAGCAATAGTTTACCCCGTGTCCAATCCGCTGTCAAGGAAGTTATCTGTGTTAATTTGCCCATTGAACAAGATTGGAGGGAATCCACTTAAAAGCTTCAAATCAGAAGGAGTTTCAAGAAAATGGTCATGAAAAAGGGGAGAATACATCTCCCCTTACAGCCTGATCTTAACGAAGCGAATCATCGTCTTCTTCCGTCGACTCATCGTCATTTTCATCTTCAGTATCTTCCTCATCACTGAGGTCTTCATCGTCTATAACCACGTCTTCATCACTATCATCATCTTCGCCGTCGAACAGCTCTTCTTCGCCATCCTCGTCTTCACTGTCTGCATCGAAGTCGTCATCGGCACTGTAAGTTTCTTCTTCCTCATGATAGTCCTCTTCGTCGTCATCGTCTTCGTCATTAATGATACGAGGACGCTTGGCGCCTGTCAGAGTATCTTCGGATTTATCCACTGGATACCAACGTTTCAAGCCCCACAGATTCGTACCGACACAGGCGAAACGCCCGTCAATGTTGATTTCAGTATATAGCTGAGCGATAACGTCATTAATGTCTTCGTCGGACATGCCGCGCAATTTGGCGACTTCATTCATCAGGTCACGGTAATAATATGGAGTATTGGCCGCTTTCAATACCATAAATGCCAAATCCACCATTGGAGTCTCGCGGACTTTCTCCGGGTCAATCTTCAAGTTGAGTGGGGTACTCACCTAGGGACACTTCCTCTCACACGTAATTCACAAGAACATGTTTCAGAGCATACACGATACATGCAATACTAACATATCCATTATCAAAACTAAGTAAAACCTATTTGGAAGCAAATTGCAAGTTAAACATGGGTATCCGTACAATTTGCAGTAGTATGCCTTGAATAAGGCGGCGCACGTTAAAAAGACGGGGTCCCCCCCGTCTTTTCGACTGTACCCGCTCCGGGGGAAGTCCCCAAAGTTGTTGCACAAGAGCTTATGCCCTCCATGTATCGTATGTGTCCACGATCACTTTGACACGACAAGCAGGCCTATTTCAATAAAAAAGGGGCAGGTTTCCCATGCCGCTGCTGACGCTTACTCATACAATACCTCAGCATGGCTCATCGGAGGGGGACTGTCTCAAATGGACTATCCGGGTTTTTTGCAGCGTTTGCACGAGGGCATTTCGGAGCCGTCAGGCAGTGGTCGGCACAAACAGATCATTACATTCGATAAGCCTCACCAATACCGGGAATGCCTGTCCTATCTCAGGAAGCTGAAACCAGAGCTTGCGGGATTACGGCAAGTACAACCGGCCCGTCTGATTCGCGCTCTGATCGCCCCGCTTCCAGGGGGAGACAGGCTGGGCAAATATCACAACGGTGTTACCGTTGAAGAAGATACACGCATGAGGGTACATGGAGGGGCGGCCCAAATGCCGAGAACGGAGAAAAACCTGCCCATGCCGTGGGGGGTCAAACAGGTACGCGCATACAAGGCTTGGCCTTCCTCTACAGGAAACCGAATCAGGATTGGCGTGATCGACACAGGAGCGGATTTTCAACATCCTGATCTGCGGCATTCTCTTGCCAGAGGCATCAATTTGCTTAATCGGACCATGCTGCCCTATGACGATAACGGTCACGGCACTCACATTGCCGGTACCATCGCGGCATCCAACTATGACGGAGGTATGGTTGGTGTAGCACCACAGGCGCTGATTCATCCTGTAAAAGCGTTTGACCATAACGGGGCCGCCTACGTCTCGGATATTATTCTTGGCATCGACTGGTGTGTGTTGAATCGTGTCGATATCATCAATATGAGCTTTGGCATGAAATCACGCAGTAAAGCGCTGCTTGATATGGTAAACAAGGCGTACCAAAACGGTATCGTGATCGTAGCTTCCTCGGGAAACGAGGGCAAGCGTCGGAGTATTGATTACCCCGCTCGTTATTCCCAGACCATTTCGGTCGGAGCTACTGATAAATACAGACGCATCGCGCCTTTCAGCAACCGGGGACAATTTGTAGACGTGTACGCGCCGGGTGAAAAGATCATTTCCTCCTGGATACACGGCAAGCATCACGAAATGAGCGGCACGTCTATGGCTACTTCCCACGTGACTGGTAGTATTGCCCTGCTCCTTTCACTGAGACCGGAAATGGAGCCTGGAGAAATCAAAGCACTGCTCAGGCGTACCGCTACACCGCTGCGCCTTCGTAAAAGCAATGGACGCAACTCTATATCCACGAAACTTGGAGAAGTCGATGCCTTCCGACTAATGCAGGAGGGAACGAAATAACGGATGAAGTAAATGAATTACATCTAAACGTTTAACGCTGCGCCCGGCTCCAAAGAGTGAATGGCTTTTACAGAGCTTTCGTGTTCGGTCCAGCCTTCTCTTATCAACTCGTCACGCACAAGATCGGTCTGCGGCTTGGGCGCATGAACGAGCACAACCTGTTTACCAGGCAACTCCTTCAACATTTGCCTCACATCCGATACCCCCTGATGCACCTTGTAAATCAAATGCCGAACTATACAACAGTCATTTTGGTCTGTTTTCTGACCCGTTTTTTGATTCGTACAATCCAGCAGATGTTTACCAAAGGAACCGCTTGAAGCATGTCCCGTCAAAATAACACCGTTATGATTACTTTTTCCGCTACCTTCGCCATCTCCCGCACTCGGCGGATGATCTGATAAATACTGATAGTACCAGCGCGCCCGGGGCGAATCCATCATGCCATCCCCGGTTACGATCACAGCCGCAGCATTCTGTTCCAGCAGCCGTACTCGCTCCGCAGCATCACGAGGCACAAAGATCCTGCCACTGTGCAGCACATGTTCTATCCGCACAGGTGCTTCCGGGCGCAGCCATTCTTTCAAACGGCTCAAACGCTGTAATCCCTGCCATATGTCCGGCTCTACAATCATTGCTTGTTCAGGGAACTGCTCGCTGGCCCACACGATCAAATCCTGTCCCCGGCCAAAGGCGGGTACCGGAAGCAGCACGTGACCACCAGAAGACAATATCTGCTCCATTCCGGCCCGCAGCCGCTCCAGCTTCACAGGCTGCGGGTCTATATCCATGCCATAGGCATTATCCATAATGGAGATATCCGCTAACTCGGGTTCCATCATCCATTCAGGCAGGTCATGCACACCTCCCCTAACGGCCAAGCCCGGTGCGTCGGCTGCGAGCAGCTCAGATTCGCGGCTGTAGTCTCCCGAAAAGAATAACCGCTTCCCTTCTATTTCTACCATGTACCACACTGCGCCAGCCAAATGTCCACTGCGTCCCCACATGATCCGTACACCCGGACAAGCCTCCTGCCACACCCCTGACGGCGCTTCATCCTCCAGATAACGGTAAGCGATGGATTCGATATCTCGTTCGTCGTATGGCAATTTGCCGCCTCTCGATTCTACATAAGTATGCCAGGAGCGAAAATAGGAACCCAACTGTTCCGCAGTGGCCTTTGTCGTCCAGACCTCTCCCCGGTATCCATTTTTGTACAGTAAGGGGATCGCCATTGAATGATCCTCATGTGCATGAGACAGCAATACAGCAGTCAGCCTCTCCGCCTCCTGCGGCGGAAAAACCGGATACTGCCCGGTTCCTTCCTTTTTCACACCACAATCCAGCATGACGCGATGCTGCTTTCCTTCAAAAACATAGCAGGAGCGGCCATGTTCGCCCGCTCCGCCCCAAATTCGAAGCTTGGTCATCATCATTTCCACTTTCTTTGCGAGTTTAAGCTTTCCATTAAAATCAGTAGCAGCGTGGTCAAACCGACCGATATGACCGCCATTGCCATACCAAGCGACACCTGACCCTGTTCGAACTGGGCAAATATGTAGGTTGCAGACGTCTGGACGGATGGCGGCAAAATCAGCAACGAGCCGACCAGTTCGCGCGAAGCAATGGTAAAAGTCATCATCCAGCCTGCCAGCATCCCCGGTAAAATCAGCGGCAGCACAATCCGGCGGAATACATAAGACGGGCCACCGCCAAACACCTGTCCTGCCTGAAAAAGAGCAGTGTCTACCTGCGTAAAGGCGCTTTTGACATACTGGACTGTATAAGGAACAAACAAGACAACATACGTCAGAATGACCATACCGTACGTGTTATACAACGGAATCGGCATCCACGGCGAGTTCCACCATAAAATAAGGCCGACGACCATAACAATCCCCGGAACCGTGTTCGGAAGCAAGCTGAATGCATCCACTGTCCGCTGGAGCCTCGTACGCGAGCCGCCAATGACGAGCGCAAACCATGTGCCCAGCATAACGGCAATCGTCGATGCCCCCAAAGAGAGAAATACGCTGTTCAGCAGCGCCTCCATGCTCTCTGAGCCCCAAGACAGCAGTTCCTTGTAATAATCGAGCGTAAAGTTATCCCAAGCCAAGCCGATCCCTCGCAGCTTCATGGTGGAAGCGGCGATAATTGAAAAATAAGGGATACCAATGGACGCCATTAGCAACAATAGAATGAATGCGATACTCAGTCCCGTAGTCCAGCCGGATACACGAAGACGGGAAGGACGAGAGCCTTTACCACCTATCAGCCTGTATGTGTACTTACGGTTGATCACCGATTGCACATACCATACGAGCAGACAGGCGGTTAAAAGCACTGAGGCCATTGACGTGGCCTTACCAAAATCAATCGGCCAACTGGAAATGTATTTGTGAATTTCCGAGGTCATGACCTCATACCCGATACGTCGTCCAAAGGTGGCGGGGGTTCCAAACTCGGCAATCGTTTTGACGAAAATGAGCAGTGCGCCCATCCCATAAGACGACAGCAGTAACGGTAAAATGATCCGGCGGAACCTGTACAGAAAGCCGCCGCCCATAACGGCTCCGGCCTCTTCCAGACTGCCGCCAATCCTAACCAGTGCACCTCGCAGCAGCAGGTACAGGAACGGAAACAGATGCAGACTCATGATCATCACCATGCCGCCAAAGCTGAAAAAGAACGGGGTCAAGAAATGCAGGCTCGGAAACAACTGCTCCAGATACCCATTTTTTTGCATAAACAAAATCCAGCCCATGGACCCGATATAGGGCGGGGTCATAAACGGAATCAATAGCACCACGTCCAACCAGCGCCAGCTAGCAAGACGCGTGTTGGACATAATCCACGCCAACGGAAGTGCAAGCACTGTCGTTCCGGCAATAACACAGAGGCCCAGCCAGATCGAGCCGAACAGCACACCCACAAATCGGGATGCAGCCAACGTCCGAAAAGGCGCAGACCATTGTAATTGTCCATCTACATACACACTTTGGATGAAGATTTGTAATAACGGCAGCACGATCAGTAAAGCAAGCGCGATCAGAGCGAATGTTAGACTCCACGCTCTGATCTGTTTGACGGATAAGACCCCCATCCGCTTACTTGAACATTTGCGTGAACTTCTCTGTCACGTCAGGCCCGTGCTCGCCCATCCATTCCCAATTGTTTTTCAGCAACGGAATCTCATCCAAATTGGCGCGCTTATCTGCTTTGACATCCGTGCGGCCCGGAAGCAAGGAAGCGTCCGCTACCAGCTTCTGCGCCTCGTCCGACAGCAAATAGTCAATGAACGCCTTGGCGTTCTGCTCATGCTGTGTCGATTTGAGAATCGCCGCAGGGCGCGGGCTGATGACTGTTCCTTCCTTCGGATAAACAATGTCGATCGGCTCGCCTTTGGCTTTGGCCTTGTAAGTCATGTAATCAACCGCAGCAGCGACCATGCTTTTGGCTCCGGTAATTACCGGGTCCAGCGCTTCCTGATTGGCTCCAGCCATCGCTACGCCGTTAGCCTTGTACTGCTCGAACAACGTCCAGCCCCCATCGCCTTTGGCACTCAGGTAGCCTGTCATAAAATCCAGCGCTGAGCCGGACAATGACGGATCAGGAATGTTGATTTGGTCCTTGTACTCCGGCTTCGCCAGATCGGCCCATGAAGTCGGCGGTGTCTTTACCAGCTTCGTGTTGTACGCGATACCTAATGCGGAAGCACTAGTGCTGAAATAGTTGCCTTCCTTGTCGGCCCAATCGGGATTTAGCTTGTCCGCGTTTTTGGCATCCGGGTAGGGCAGCGTGAGGCCGTCTTTTTTCAAGCCTTGCACGGACGGAAGAGATGCCAGTACCACCACGTCTGCTACCGGATTCGCCTTCTCAGCTTCCATCCGGGCCAAAATTTTACCTGTCGTTCCCTGGAACAGCTCGACCTTCACTCCACTTTGCGCCTCATACCCCGCTACCAGCTTTTTCGCCAGCCCGTCAGGGCCTGCGCTGTAGACAACCAGCTTTTGATCGGTCGATGCCGCCCCGGCTTGTCCTGCTGATCCGGTGGCTTGCGCTCCATCCTTGGATGGTGTAGCCGTTCCACAGCCTGCGACAGCCAGTCCAAAGGTCAATGTTAATGCGAGCATTGCGCCCTTTTTCCAACCTGTACGAAAAACGTGCTTGTTCATCATCTTGTGTTATACCCCTTTTCCCTATGAATCGAGTTGGTGGATGTGTTGCGGTGATACCCAAATTTGCTTTTGTTCCCCGATAGGCAAGCGGGTGGAATGATATGCAGTCCATAGCTCACCGTTCTCTGCCAGTATGCGGATTTCATAACGGTCCCCAACATAGCTGACATGCCGAATTTCCACTGTAAAAGAATGCTGGTCTATTTGATCCTGTTCCCAGCGGACATGCTCGGGACGGAATAGCGTCCGTTCCGGCTCCAGCCAGTTCGATTTGCCGATGAACCTAGCCACCTCTGGATGAGATGGGCGACCGTAGATCATCTCCGGTGTTCCGGTCTGCAAAATATGTCCGCTTCTCATGACGACCACTTCATCGGACATCGACATGGCCTCGATCTGATCATGGGTGACGTACAAGGCAGTCAGCCCCAGATCGCGCACCAGCGACAGCATTTCGATGCGCATCTCTTCGCGGAGTACCGCGTCCAGCGCACTGAGCGGCTCATCAAACAAGACAAGCCTCGGACGGATGGCGACCGCTCGGGCAAAAGCGACCCGCTGCTGCTGACCACCGGACAGCTGATGAGGATACCGATCCTCCATCCCCGACAGTCTGACTTTGTCCAGCACCCCCAATACTGCTGTTCGCAGCTCCTTGCCACGACCGCTACCGGAACCGGAGCCTTTTCCCTGCTTGCCTGCACGCAGGCCGAAGGCCACATTTTCAAACACCGTCATATGCGGCCACAGCGCAAAATCCTGAAACACCATGCCAAAATGACGAAGATGCGCGGGAACATCCTTTTTGCGTTCAGCCGAAAAAAGAACCTCCTCCCCCATCGTGATCGTGCCGGTATCCGGCGTCTCCAGCCCAGCGATCATACGCAGAAGCGTTGTTTTCCCGCAGCCGGACGGACCGAGCAGTGTCGTGAATTGTCCCCGCCGTACGACCAGATTCGTCTCATGCAATGCGGTCATATGGCCGAAGGTTTTACTCAACCCGTGAATATATAGATCCTGATTCATCACATTACCTGCCTGTTCTTATGACTGACCCCAGTGTAAAGCCTGAATTCGCAGCCTGTGTTATTGGAAAGTTAAAACAAAATTAATTATTTCAATGAATTGTGTTAACACTCATAGATTTAATCTATATAGAGGGGAATGATACCGCCGCGCATGAAGCGGACATGAGTTTCCGATCAACCTGAAAGCGAGGCATTCCAAGTGAATTTAAGTCTTCTGAAGCTGCATATTGTAGAGTTGCTGGACAAGCACCATAAAATTACCACAGTAGCCGAGCTTCTCGGCCTGAAACAACCGACCATTACCTTTCATATGAGAAATCTGGAGCGGGATTTAGGGGTGAAGCTGTTCGACACACGTATGGGCAAAATCATCCTGACGGATGCCGGGCACGCGCTGCTCCACTATGCTGGCAAGATTAATGCGCTCGCCGCCGAGGCGGAGCGGGTCGTCTGCGAGTTCGACACACTCCAGCGGGGAAGTATTCGAATCGGGGCAAGCTATGTACCGGCTACCTATGTGCTTCCTGCGGTGCTGCACCGTTTTGCCCGTGAACATCCAGGGATTCATATTGCCCTGTCCGTGAAAACAGCTCCAGTGATCAAGGACATGCTCGCCCGTCACGAAATCGACCTCGGCGTTATTTCAACAGAGCCGTTTCAAGTCCCCACGCTGGTATCGGAATCCTTGGGCGAGGATGAGCTGGTGCTGATCTGCGCACCTGATCATCCGCTCGCAAGCGAAACCGATTTAACACCTGAGCAAATCGCTTCTTCCTCTTTCGTGCTGCATGGCAAGGATTCCAGCACACGCCAAATGACTGACAAATGGCTGGAACATGGCGGACGCCGCCTCCCCTCCTATTTGGAGCTGGACTCGCTGGAGGCGATCAAACAGGCGGTCATGCTGGGAGAACACGTCTCTTTCGTCTCCCGCATAGCTGTGCAGTCCGAGGTTGAACGCGGGATGCTGGTCATACGGCCCATTCCGGGCCACCGTGTGGAGCGGTACATTTATATGGTTAGCAATAAGGACCGCCACCGCTCGGCCCTAATCCGCCAATTTGCTGAATATTTGTCAGGGAACCAAGAGTAAATCTTACCTGTCATATAGAAATTATGTTATTTTTTAACCGGAGTACCAGCTTGCCTTGACATACGACTGACATTACACCCGTAAAGTATAGCGTGTACCCCCATTCGGACGAATAGGAGATGATTGAATGAAAACTGGTCTTCGTATCACAAAGGCTTTGTCGGTATTAACCCTAAGTGCAGTGCTGCTTGTAACGGGATGGAAAGGTGCCGAACCTGCACTGGCTGCCGCCAATGCAACACCAAGCTATGAGGTAAAGCTGCTGCTGGATACAGCTCAGGTCCTCAATGCCGACGGCTCTTTGAAAAGCAGCATAGCCAACGAGTTTCAAATTAGCGAAGATGCGCAACGATTGAGCGTCGAATATTTTGACACGAATCAACTGCAATTGAACAACGAGGGCTGGAATGTCAGATTTCGCAAAAAAGAAGATAAAAAGAATTATGAATTAACCTACAAGAAGCGGTACACGGTCACAAACGGAAATATCGACGCAGCTCTCACCCAAGCCAATAAAGAAGGTTTCAGCGCATCTGATGATAACTACGATGCCGAGGTGGATTGGGGTTATAGCAAACAGACGCTGAGCTTTTCCAATGATAAAAAAACGAACGCTTCCAAAGGATTAACTCTTCCTTCTCCGGATCAGGCGTTAAAGCAGCTTTTGGACAATCTTCCGGGCAAGCTGCAAAACTGGAAAAGCAGCAACTGGGGCAAGCAAGCCCTGGCAGACTCCAGAGTACGCGGGCCTGTACAGGTCAGCAAATATGGAGGCAGCTTCCAAGGATTAGATACCGATGTTGAAGTCTGGCCTATCCGCAGTGCCAACGGAACAGGTACAGATACCATCATTGAAATCTCCTTTAAAACCTCGGACTACAGCGTTGCCTCCAGCAATCGCACCAAGCTGATCAATCTGCTGCAATCCAAAGGATGGCTGGTTCCCGCCGATTCCCTGAAAACGAATTTGGTGCTGGAACGCTACTAAGCTACTCGAACAAAAAAGGAACCGCACGTGCCACCCTGCTGGGGATGGTACGGACGGTTCCTTTTATCGTTAAAGTAGTTTGCTTACATGCGTTCCGGTGCAGATACGCCTACCAGCTTCAGCACGTTGGCAATGGTGGTGCGCACCGCGCCAAACAGCGCCAAACGGGCCTGCGTTTGAGCGGCATCCTCAGTGATAACGCGCTCTGCTTTATAATAGCTGTGGAACAGCGATGCCAGCTCGTAGACGTAGCGAATCATACGGTGTGGTGCAAAGTTCGCAGCCGCTACCGATACTTCCTCCGGCAGCTCGCCGATTTTGCGTAACAGGTCGTACTCATGCTCAGCCGTCAGTTTGGACAAGTCCACCTCTGCCAACGGCAGTACGGCAATGCCCTGCTCCTCAGCTTGACGGTATACGCTGCACGCCCGCGCGTGGGCATACTGCACGTAGAATACCGGATTTTCATTGGAAGTGGAAATCGCCAAATCCATGTCAAAATCCAGATGCGAATCCATGCTGCGCATCGTGAAGAAGTAACGGATCGCGTCCACGCCCACTTCTTCCATCAGGTCTTCCATCGTCACGGCCTTGCCGGTACGTTTGGACATTTTTACCTTTTCCCCGTTTTGGAACAGGCTGACCATTTGGGCAATCAGCACTTTGAGCTTATCCGGGTCGTTCCCCAGTGCTTCCATGGCTGCTTTCATCCGTGGAATGTAGCCGTGGTGATCCGCTCCCCAAATATTGATAATTGTGTCATACCCACGGGCATATTTGTCGCGATGGTAAGCGATATCCGGGGTCAGGTACGTGTATGTACCGTCATTTTTGATCAAGACACGGTCTTTATCGTCGCCGTACTTGGTTGTATTCAGCCATGTGGCTCCGTCCTTCTCGTAAATCTCCTCACGGTCACGCAGCTCATTCAGCGCTTTAAGCACTTCACCATTTTCATACAGCGATGTTTCGCTGAACCAGGAGTCAAAAGGTACACGGAACAGCTCCAGATCGCGCTTGATCTTGTTCAGTTCCTTTTCCAGACCGTAGTCGCGGAAATAAGCAGCGCGGTCGCCTGGTGTCAAAGACAGCAGGGAATCACTCTTCTCGGCCACCAGCTCCTTGGCAAAGCCGATGATGTCCTCACCATGATACCCGTCCTCCGGCATCTCCGCAGGCTGTCCCAGCTCCTGCAAGTAACGCGCCTCAATAGAGCGGCTCATGTTGTAAATCTGGTTGCCCGCATCATTAATGTAGTATTCACGAGTTACTTTATATCCAGCATAATCAAGCACGTTGCAGAGAGCATCCCCTACTGCCGCACCGCGCGCATGGCCCAAGTGCAGGCTACCTGTCGGGTTCGCACTGACGAATTCGATTTGAACCTTTTTGCCTGCACCTTCCTGCACACGTCCGTAATCTGCTCCCTGCTCCTGCACTTGTTTAATGACATCATACAGATAGCTCTTGTTCAGGCGGAAGTTAATAAAGCCCGGTCCGGCAATTTCCGCGCTTTCAATTGAAGCGGCAGCCAAGTCCATATTTGCGATCAAATCTTCTGCAATTTGACGCGGGTTTTTCTTCGCAATGCGGGTGAGCTGCATGGCAGCGTTTGTAGCCAAATCACCATGCGACTTGTCCTTCGGCACCTCCAGCGTAATGGTCGGCAGCTCTTCGCGGCTCACGATTCCGGCAGCCAGTACCGCCGCCTCGATAGCTGAGATCACCTTTTGATTAATGAGTTCCAGTGGATTGCTTGTCATGATTGTTGCTCCTCCTGTATATGCAAACTGATGGCAAAATGCCCCGAGAAATCCTCAAATACGTATAGATCATAAGTCCAGCTCACATGTCCGGTAAACCCGTCCATTCGAATATCGAGCTTCTGCGTATGCGCAGACATATTCAGGCTTAAATAAGGAGATCGGTAAAATCCCGGCAATCTTCGTCCCAGCGCAAACGACTGCTCCGATTGCACTTCGCCGTGACGGATCAGCTTCAGCTCATCCGGTCCGATTTTGACCGTGTTCCGTGTCGTTCCACCCTCAGGCCCCTCTTGCGGCTCATCGTACCTTATATATAGATGCTTCCCACGCATGATGGCTTCTCCGGGAAGCTCCTGCACCACATCTTCTCCGTCGTGATGACTATGAAGACGGATTTGGACCTTTGCATTGTGTGGCATGTGTTCAAACTCCATTCTATCGCTATCCTACTGTACTACTATATCCAGTTCCCGTTTGCAATTCAAATGAGATTTTACAAAAAGATGCTTTCATCCACAAAAAAAACAGCTACTGTGGAGTGACTCCATCGGGTGCTTGGCTAAAGCTTTCGATAAATCGGGAAGCCAGAGAAGACATGTATTTATCCTTGAGCCAGACAGCCGCCACACGAGTATGCAATTCTTCACACATAATTTCCTTCACAATTAACTGGCTATTACTGCCTAGAGACAGCGCGGACCGCGAAATCATACCGATACCCAGTCCTTCATTAGCCCAGTGAAGCGTAGTGCGGGCATCATCGTTTTTGCAAAAGAAATTCGGCTCAAAGCCATGCTTCATGCAGGCATCGTGGATCAATTGCTCAAAGCGGCGGTATACGATTAGCGGTCTGTTTTTCAAGTCAGACAGTAGAATCGTCTTCTGGTCAGGATTCCAGTCATGCTCTTCTGTCATCACCGCGACCATCGGCTCGGAGGCTGCATATCTGCACCCCAGATCGGTGGTGTTGAACGGCGTTCTGACGATACCGACCTCTACAATCCCCTTGTTCAACAGATCGAGGATCATGAACGTGTTTCCCTCATGAATTTCAAATTTTACGCCCGCATAGGTTTTGTGAAATTCGGAAAGCCTGTCTTTCATCAGGGCTGCGCCGGAAGAAGAGACGGTTCCAATCGTGAGCGTTCCTTTCATACCCATAGCAAAATCGTTTATTTCCCTCGTCGTGGCATCCGTCAGCTCCAAAATCTGCTTGGCCCTGTTCTGCAAGATGATTCCGGCCTCTGTCAGATGAATGCTTCGCGGGCCTCGATGCACGAGCTTTACACCAAGCTCTTCCTCCAGCTGCATGAGCTGCTGACTGAGGGGAGGCTGTGCGATTTGCAGCTTTTTAGCTGCCGCTGTGATTTGTCCCGCCTCTGCAATCGCCAGAAAATACTTGAGATGTCTCAATTCCATCACGAACCTCCGGTACTGATATATGTAATACATATACCTCTAATATATATTAAATATTATTCATATGGCTTGGCATATGCCATAATCATATTCAGTTATCAGGTTGGGTCAACGGGCTTTATACAATATTCAGGTTAGGTGATGGTCTATTTGCTGAAATTTGCTATTTTTTTGAAGCCTTATAAGAAGGAAAGTATTCTGGGGCCTCTGTTTAAACTGATTGAGGCGATTTTGGAATTATTGCTGCCTACCATGGTAGCCCTCATGATCAATCATGGTGTTGGCAAAGGAGATACCCATTATGTTTGGCAGATGGGTCTTTTGATGTTGCTTATGACCGTGCTGGGCTTTGGCAGTTCAATGGTATGCCAATTCTACGCAGCCCGGGCCTCCCAAGGATTCGGAACCACGCTGCGCAATACGATGTTTAAGCACATTTCATCGTTCTCTTATGCCGATCTGGATAAGTTTGGTACACCTTCACTCATCAATCGGATCACGAACGATGTGAATCAGCTCCAGACGGCTGTGGCAATGCTGATTCGTCTGGTCATTCGCGCTCCTTTTATTTGCATTGGGGCTATTATCATGTCGATGATCCTGGACTTCCGACTCGCTTTGGTCCTGTTGGCGGCTACGCCAATTCTGGCTTTGATCCTGTATCTGGTGATCACGAAGGCTTCGCCACTGTATCGCATGTATCAGAAAAAGCTGGACAAAATCGCTCTTGTGCTAAGCGAAAATCTTACAGGGGTAAGGGTCATACGGGCCTTTGCCAAAAGAGGAACCGAACGAGTCAAGTTCAATACAGCCTCGGATGACCTGACCCTAACCGCCATCCGTGTTGGGCGCATTTCCGCTTTGCTCAGCCCGGCCACCTTGCTGGTAGTCAACGGAGCCATTATTGCGATTCTGTGGGTCGGCGGCATTCATATTCAATATGGATCTCTTACTCAAGGGGAGATTATTGCTTTTATTAATTATATCACGCAGATCTTGCTGGCTTTGATCGTAGTGACCAATTTAATTATTCTGTTCACCAAGGCTGCAACCTCGGCTGCACGGATTCAGGAGGTTCTGGATACACAAGCTTCGATTTCCGATGTGACTACGGCTACAGGCCGGGCTGGTTCAGATGAGCAGGGCACCGTACCGGCCATCGCTTTTGATCACGTCTCCTTCGGATACAACCAAACGGGACAATTGGCGCTGAGCGATGTTACCGTAGACATCTACCCCGGTGAAACGGTCGGTATCATCGGAGGAACAGGTTCGGGGAAATCTACATTTGTGAATCTCATCCCCCGGTTCTATGATGCGGTGGAGGGGCGTGTCCAGGTCGATGGCATCGACGTTCGCCAATATAAGCTTGAGCAATTGCGGCAGGAAATCGGGATTGTTCCACAGAAGGCGCTGCTGTTTACCGGCACCATAGCGGATAATATTCGTTGGGGTCGTGAACACGCCACCGATGAGGAAGTCGCCCGAGCCGCAGCCATCGCGCAAGCGGAGGAGTTCATTTCCAATCTGCCCGAAAAATACGATGCTCCGATTGCCCGAGGGGGCCTTAATCTGTCGGGAGGTCAAAAGCAACGTCTAACCATCGCCAGAGCTATTGTAGGAAATCCGCAAATCCTCATTTTGGATGATTCCTCAAGCGCACTCGATTTTGCAACCGATGCCGCCTTGCGTAAATCGTTACGGGAAAATAGCAGCAGTATGACCGTCCTGCTTGTCTCGCAACGGGTCAGCAGCGTTCAGCATGCTGATAAAATTATTGTGTTTGATGAAGGGCGGATTGTCGGTGTCGGCACACACGAACAGTTGATGAGCACCTCAGATGTATATCAGGAGATTAATCATTCCCAGCTCTCAACGCAGGAGGTAGACCAATGAGCGGTAAGGAAACCTGGAGAAGATTGTTAACCTATGTGGGTCAATATAAAAAAACAGCATTTTGGGTCATGGTCAGTGCAATTCTCAGCGTGCTTGCCAGTCTGATCGGTCCCTATATGATTGGTCAGGCCATTGACCATATGGTGGATAAGGGAGTGGTGGATTTTAGGGGAATCGCGCAGATCCTTGCCGGATTGGGCATTGTGTACGCCGTAGGCAGCCTGTTTAGCTGGCTGCTCACCTATTTGACGAACCGTATTGCTTTTCAGACGGTCAATGATATGCGGCGAGAGTTATTTGATCATTTTAATATCCTGCCGTTAAGCTTTCATGACAATCACCCACAAGGTGACAGCATCAGCCGTTTTGTAAACGATATGGATGCCGTATCGGATGGGTTACTGCAAGGTTTTTCCACCTTGATTACCGGGATTATTACGATTATAGGCTCGGTTGTGCTCATGCTGTATATCAGTCCGATCATGACGTTGGTTGTGCTGGTGTCAGCCCCGGTTACGTATGGCGTAGCACGGTTTATTACCACTCGATCCCAACGCATGTTCCGCGAACAGGCCCAAATTTTAGGGAGTCTGAATGGTTATGTGGAGGAAATGATTGGCGGACAGCGGGTGGTTACAGCCTTTCATTATGAAAACCGTTCGTTTGAGGAATTCGCCGCCAAAAATGACCAATTGTATCAAGCAGGGGTAAAATCACAGTTTTATGGATCATTGTCCAATCCCTCCACCCGTCTGGTGAACAACATGACGTTCTCGGTCACTGCGATGATCGGCTGTATATCCATCATTCTGGGCGTCATCTCGGTAGGCGGATTGTCAAGCTTTCTGATTTATACGAACCTGTTCGCCAAGCCCTTTAATGAAATCACAGGGGTACTGACTCAGTTCCAAGCGGCTACGGCATCTGCCCAGCGCATATTCGCTATTTTGGACTCACCGCCTGAGCAGCCAGAAAAATCGAACGCTGTACATTTGGAACGCAGCAAGGGCACGATTCTTTTTGATCATGTCAAATTCTCCTATACCCCGGAGCGTACGCTCATTACGAATTTTAGTTTGGAGGTTAAGCCGGGTACCCGTGTTGCGATTGTCGGTCAAACCGGGGCAGGCAAAACAACACTCGTCAACCTGCTCATGCGCTTTTATGATGTAGATAGCGGCTCGATATCTATCGACGGGGTGAATATCAATGACATGAGCCGGGACAGTCTGCGGACTAATTTTGGCATGGTACTTCAGGATACATGGCTGTTCAGCGGCACGATTCGGGACAATATCGCTTACGGAAAACCGGAAGCGACGGAAGATGAAGTTATCGCGGCTGCGACGGCCGCCAATGCACATAGCTTCATCAAGCGTCTGCCTCATGGCTACGATACGGTCATCAGCGGTTCAGGCGACAGCCTGTCGCAAGGTCAAAAGCAACTACTCACCATTGCGCGGGTAATCCTCGTCGATCCACCTATGCTCATTCTGGATGAAGCGACCAGCAGTATAGACACCCTGACAGAAGCGCGTATTCAAAAGGCGTTTATGAAAATGATTGCTGGACGCACCAGCTTTGTGATCGCCCACAGACTATCGACCATCCGCGAAGCGGATCTAATTTTATATATGAAAAACGGCGATGTCGTCGAAAGCGGAACCCATGAGGGGCTGCTTGCAAGCGGGGGACATTATGCCTCGCTCTATAATAGCCAGTTCACTACGGCCTAGCGGGTTGAGGGAATAAGCCGATTGCTCTTTTGCAATCGGCTTTTTTTATTTTTCTTTGAAAAATACCCTTTCATATTATATAATAAAAAACACGAACAAATGTTTCTGTTTTATCTAAACCTTGAGACTTTGTGTATAGCCCACACCTATATATCGGTTTATATTTGGAGGCTGGATATGGATATTAATGAATTTCAACAATGGGTAAAGCAGTATTACCAGGAGAGAAGTTGGTCGGATTTAGATATATTCGTTCGAATTGGTTTCTTGGCAGAAGAAACGGGAGAGGTTGCGAGAGCCATTCGCGCCCTGGAAATCGGCAGAGACCGTCCTGATGAGATCGATGGTTCATTCGAGGATAACAAGAAACATTTAACTGAAGAGCTAGGAGACGTACTGGGTAATCTTATCGTGATCGCCAACAAGTATGACATCACCTTGGAAGACATATTTCGGACACACCAGCAAAAACTTGCAAAGAGATATTCATAAGGGGGATCTAATATGAAAAGCATTGCTGTTTTCTGCGGTTCCAGTGATGGGGTGTCTACGATTTATCGAGAGCACGCTATTGCTCTGGGCAAGGCACTTGCCGAACAAGAGATAAGCCTGGTTTATGGAGGAGCAAGCGTTGGTTTAATGGGTACAGTAGCTGATGCGGTACTTCATGCAGGAGGTCACGTCATCGGTGTGCTCCCTCACTTTTTGCAAAACCGCGAAATTGCGCATCATAGCCTGAGCGAACTAATCATTGTTGATTCCATGCATGAACGAAAATCTAAAATGGCAGAGATCGCGGACGGGTTCATAGCTTTACCAGGTGGCCCAGGTACGATGGAAGAATATTTTGAAATTTTTACATGGGCACAATTAGGCTTGCACGAAAAGCCATGTGGTCTTTTAAACATTAACCATTATTACGATCCTCTTATTTCCTTGTTTGATCGTATGGCTGAGGAACAATTCATGCAGGAAAAATATCGTGCGATGGTACTTACGGATACTACTCCGCAAGGAATCTTACGGCAATTTACTAATTACACTCCTCCTGCCGTCAAAACATATATCACGAGCAAACGGACCTGACATTAGAAGGGTACATATGGCTCAACAGACATACTGTCTGTCCAAAATGATATGAAGGGAACACCACCGTCAACATCATCCCAGTGGTGTTCCTGTGAAATTGAGAGAAATTACAGGTTATTATGTTTTTAATCTCCCTATCGTCACGTTCACTTTCACACCTGCATTTAACTATGTAGTCATACAATGAACGATGTCACGCCTAGCGAGAACGCCAATTTTAAATACCTGCGCCCGTAGCGGTTGGACGATCCATTTGCTCACTTTCCTGAAAATCACGGCGATAGAACCAACCGATCAGAACGGCAATGGTTGTCATAGCCGCAGCCAGTAAATACACCTGCACCATGCCGAAACGGTCTGCATACCAGCCCAGGAATAACAAGGATAGGCCGAAAGCGAGATTCGTAAGTACATCAATACCCGCCATCACTTTAGGGAGCTGAGCAGCCGGGGCACTCGTTTGCAGCAAGGTACGGCGAATAATTCCTGCCATTTGAACCGGTAAGCCGGATACAGCAAAAAGAACAAGCGCAGCGACCGGGATCGTATTGAGTGCAAACACCACCGTAATTAGCACATATACGAGCAACGCTCCGAGCATGTACAGAAAGCTGTTTCTTTGCAGCCGCTTGACCAAGCCAACGACGAGCAGTCCGCCCAGAATCGTACCAGAGAAAAAGGAGGCATTCATAAAGCCCCACCAGCTTGCATCCTGATGCAGCACCTGAGTGACATACGCCAGAATAAATACGCCAAGCCAGGAGGTTCCTCCAATGGTGTCCACACTATCCACGATCATCAAAGAACGAATGCGGCGGTTATGCCAAATGATCTGCCAGCCTTCCCCAAGCTCCTTCCAGTGAGAGCCTTTTTCTTTTTCCTTTGCTGTTTCTGACCCATTCGTGGCCAATTCTGAAGAATCGGGGCTTAATTCCTTTTGATCCAGCGGATCACGAATGAATGAAGTAACAGTTACAGCCACCAAATAGCAACAGGATGCGATCACAAGCGTATTCAGGGAACCGAGCCATGCCACAATAATTCCGCTCAACGCCCAGCCTGCACATTTAACTACTTGATCACTGACCGCCACCATGCCGTTGGCACGCATCAGTCCTTCGCCGGTTGCCAATCGGGGGACAAGCGCATTACGTGCCGGGTTGGTCCAGCCATCCAGAAATGACATACCAAACACCATCACGAAAATGAACAGAAACGACCTCTGATCAGGCGTGATCCACAGGTAAAGCAGCAGCAGCGTAAAAATGAGAAACTGCCCAAATTGAGAAAACAGCAAAATACGAGTCAGTCGAAATCGGCCGAGGACTATCGGTGCAACGAGCCCGCTAAGCACTTGGGCAGACAATCGGAACAACGGAATCAAAATAGTCGTCATTAAAGAATTACTTGAGCTGAACACCAATACCACTACACTCAACATGTAGATGATATCTGCTACGTTGGAGATCGTCTGAGACCCCCACAGGTAATAAAAAGACCGTCTGATCAAAAAAATTTCCCCCTCTTTGGTACATCACCGAATTATGTATTGCCATAACCAAACCTCCCCTTGTTGATATTACAATTCTGTAAAATGTCTGGTTTTTTGTATATTCTACGCATAACCTTAAATTTCCTTCTTTTATCTTTATAGGAAATTCGATGTCCAATATGCTTTCACGTCCATTTTCCAACCTGATCCAAAAATAAAAAAAGCGCCTACAGCACTCTTTTTCACCCAAAAACAGGCGATAAAAAGCACTGCGACGCTTCTTAAAATACAGTTACATTTGTTTTATGTCATAACACGAGATACTTGAATGTATACCTAGCTAAGTGTGCTTCCCTATTTCGTTAAATCCTCCACAAATTTAGGCAATACAAACGCAGCTTTGTGTAAACGTGGACTGTAATACCGGGTATCCATCTCTGGAATTTGAGCCTCGTCTATTTCCAGCGGATCATACTTCTTGCTCCCCAGCGTGAATGTCCAGAGACCACTCGGATAGGTTGGAATATTCGCACCGTACACACGTACAATCGGAAAAATCTCCTTCACATCTTTGTTAACCTTCTGAATCAAGTCAGCCTTGAACCAAGGGTTGTCCGTCTGTGCCACGAAAATGCCATCTTCCTTCAGCGCTTCAAAAATACCTTGGTAAAATCCGCGCTCGAACAACGGCGCTGCCGGACCGACCGGCTCTGTCGAATCGACCATGATCACGTCGTATTCATTTTTATGCTCAATAATGTGCATGTATCCATCATTAACCAATACTTCTACATTAGGCTCATCCAGCTTACCGGCGATTTCAGGCAAATATTGTTTGGAATATTCGATCACCTTGCCATCAATCTCAACCAGCACGGCCTTTTCAACCTCAGGATGCTTGATGACCTCACGAATGACGCCGCCATCGCCGCCGCCCACCACCAAAACCTTTTTCGGATTCGGATGGGTATTCAAAGCGGGGTGTGCTACCATTTCGTGATAAACGAATTCATCCTTCACGGTGGTCATTACCATACCATCCAGTACAAGCATGTTGCCGAATTCCTCTGTCTCGATCATCGCCAGATCCTGAAACTCCGTTTTCTCAGAGACATACGTTTGTTTGATTTTTGCTGTAATGCCGAAAGAGGGAGTTTGCTTTTCTGTAAACCACAAGTCCATCATTTCAACCTTCTTTCTCATCAAATTATGTGTCCGACAATCCTTGTATCGTTCAGGCCGCGCCCTCGCGGTTCTGGTCGTGGGAATATAAACATTGACTTCCTTAATATCTGCAACACGCAAACGCCGAGTTTGCTATATTTATTGTACCAAACACACTGTACTTTCACACTTTTTGCTTATAAGCGATACTCAGATAGCCTGAAAAAGCCTTTCTAGACTCGATCTCGTATAAAATGCACACGTACACGCATCTGATGAATAGACGCTTTCGGATTGACAATACTGAGAACATCAACCATGGAAGGAGGTGGCAGGATGGCCGCTACAACCGGGCAATTTCCCAAACGCAAGCCGCTCTGGCTTCGATGGTTTCAGGGGCTGCTGTCACTCACCATTCTGACGGTCATCGCTGCCTGCATTCTGCTCGCCTACTTATATACCACCAGTCTCCCGCTCGCGGATACGGACCGGAATTCGCGTCTGCTCGATAGCCAGGGCCAAGTCATTGCCACCTTCTCTGCCGGAGGCAAGGAATCCATTCCTGTCCAGCTGGATCAAATCTCACCCGATCTGATTGCAGCTACGCTGGCTGTGGAAGACCGGAAGTTTTACGATCATTTTGGCTTTGATTTCAAAGGCTTGGGCAGGGCCGTGCTTGTCAATCTGACTCATTGGGATATGTCGCAAGGAGCCAGCACACTGACTCAGCAGCTTGCACGCAATTTGTATCTATCTCATGAGAAAACATGGACACGTAAGGCCAAGGAGGCCATCTATACCGCGCAGCTTGAAATGAAGTACACCAAGAACGAGCTGCTGCAAATGTATTTGAACGAAATCTATTATGGTCACGGTGCCTACGGCATTGAAGCAGCTTCGCAGATGTATTTCGGTAAATCCGCAAAAGATCTGGATTTGGCTGAAAGCGCCCTGCTGGCAGGTATTCCGAAGGGACCTACCTATTATTCGCCGTATAATCATATGAAAAACGCAAAGGATCGGCAAAAAATTGTGTTGGACTCCTTGGCGCTCACTGGCAAAATTACTCCAGCCCAAGCTACCAAGGCCTATGAGGAAATGCTTGCCCTGCGGCCCGAGAGCCAGCGCCGGACGGTAGAAACAGCCCCCTGGTTCCGCGACTACATCCGCCAGCTTGCAACGAATCAGCTGGGAATTAGTGAAAGTGTGCTGGAGCATGGCGGGCTAAGCATTTATACCACGCTGGACATGCACATGCAGCAAGCAGCCGAGGCGGCTGTAGACGAGGGCATGAAGAACAGCAACGGACTGGAGACGGCGTTAATCTCCATTGACCCGCGCAACGGGTATGTGAAGGCCATGGTTGGCGGGACCAACTATGTCGGCAATCAGTATAATCATGCGCTTGCCACCACCCGGCAGCCCGGCTCATCCTTTAAGCCGATTATGTATCTGAGCGCACTGGATTCTGGCGAATTGACAAGTACGTCCAAGTTCGAAAGCCGACCGACGTTGTTCCACTATGACAACAACCGTAAAACCTACAAGCCCAAAAATTTTGGAGACAAATATTTGGGCGAAATCGATCTGCGGCGCGCGATTGCAGCGTCCGATAATATTTATGCTGTAAGCACCATGCTCAAGGTGGGGACAGACAGGGTCATGGACCTCGCCCGCAAAATGGGCATTACGAGCGAGCTAAAGCCCGTGCCTTCCCTCGCGCTGGGCGTATCGCCCGTCAGCCCGTTCGAGATGGCCTCGGCCTTCTCGGTCATCGGCAGCGGCGGGCAAAAGGTCGCTCCGGTGGCGGTGCTGCGCATCACCGATGCGGCCGGGCGGTCGCTCTACGAAGCACCGCAGACCGCTCCGGTGCAGGTGGTGAAGCCCGCCTCCGCCTACGTCCTCACACGCCTGATGGAAGGCGTGTTCGAGGAAGGCGGCACCGGCAACCGGGTCGCGAAGCTGATCAAGCGCCCGGTTGCCGGCAAGAGCGGCACGACCAACACCGATGCGTGGATGGTTGGCTTCACACCCGAGCTGTCCACCGCCGTCTGGGTCGGCTATGACAAGGGCAAGGCCATCAGCACGCAGGATGCCCGGCGGGCGGCACCGATTTTTGCGCAATATACGGAAAAAGCGCTGGAGAATGTGCCGCCCAAGATCTTCCCCATCCCTGACGGCGTAGTCAGCGCCTATATTGATCCGGCCAGTGGCAAGCTGGCCGCGCCGGACAGTCCAGACAAACGGCTTGAAGTATTCGTCAGCGGCACGGAGCCAAAGGAGACCTTGTCTGGACAAAATAACCCACCAGCAGCGACACAGACAGACCAAGCGGAGCAGCAGGCAGAGAAGAAATCGTGGTGGAGCAATTTCAAGCGATGGTGGATGGAGTAGCAGCAAAAAAGACTGAAGGAACGCCATAAGCGCTTCTCTCAGTCTTTTTACTTCATTTTATTTACTCATATATCCCATGTATCTCTCCTGGCACGATTAGCCGCATCTTCCCGGTTTAGTACGCTTCTTCCCAAAAGGCGTGCTTACCAGAAGCAGCTAAATGCCTCGATACGGTTGGTGTCTATACCAAAATAAGTCCAAAAACGACCATTCCACCGGAACCCCGCTACGGATGTTCTGCCCACAAAGACAGGGTACAGCCAGAAGCGCTCACCATTCGTCAGCCATATAAATGTGTTGCGGAACAAGCAGCCGGAGATGGCTAAAGGATCAATAGCATGGGCCGTGACCAGTGGTCTCGGTGGCGTAAATTGCGGCGGCGGGGCAGTTGGTGCCTGAGCTTGTAGTCCCGGGCCCGGAGCGCCTATCAGCCCTGGCGGCGGCGAGAATGGACCCGGCCCTGGTGGTGGGCCAAAAGGCGGCTGTGGCACAAGGCCCCCTCCCCCTGGTGGTGGGCCAATCGGTGACGGGAACGAGCCCTGTGTACCAGGAAATTGTGGGATCGATGGACCTGATGGTGTAAGTGGACCCGGAGTGCCCGGTTGTGAAGGCACTTGTGGCAGTAAAGACATGCGTTTCACTCCTTGTGTTCTAGGCTGATGTATCCTATGCGGGACATTAGCCCGTGGACTGGGCGAATCCCCATACCGTCACCGAATTCCGCTATTTCGTCCCTTTATATCCATAATTATTATATCCTGTCTCCATTACTCCCAGATCAGCGCCACCAAATCAGCTCTGGACTTCCCTCTCTCACTGATGATTTATGGAAGGCGAAACTGGTGGTGTACATGTACAGGTGAACCCGCTGATGTGAGCGGTCGCCTTAATGCGGAGCCCATCTGATTCAGGCGTGATCGGTGAATTCAAGCAGCTCGCTGACGGTAACGAACCGATACCCTTCTGCAGCAAGCTCTTCCACCAGTACCCGGACAGCCTCGACCGTCTGGGATCGTTCGCCATACCCGTCATGGAACAAAAATATGCTGCCAGGCGCAACAGTCAACCTCGTATGCTCCAAAATAAAATCGACGCCAGGCTGCTCCCAATCCTTTGCCTCCCCGTTCACGGCACCGATTGCTGAATATCCGAGCTCCGCTGCAAGCGAAAGAATGTCGGCATTAACGCCAAAAAATGGAGGTCTGAAGCACAACGCGCCCTTCCCCGTCACCCGCTGTATCCCCTCTTCCGTCCGCTGCAATTCAGCCCGCGCATCATCCAGCGTTAGCTTGGTCAAATCAGGATGAGAATAGGTATGATTGGCAATCTCGTGACCGGCACCATGAACTTCGGCTGCGATGTCCTCGAACGCCTCCATCTCCTGACCGATCATGAAAAACGTAGCTCTGCCACCCGCTTGGCGGAAGATATCCAGCAGTTGTTGCGTATATAACGGATGCGGACCATCGTCAAACGTAAAGGCGACGGCCTTCTCCCGGGTTGGAACCTTATGCACCATTGATAATTTGACCATCAGCAATTCTCCTCCCCTTAATGACTAAAGCAACCTCTTACGTTCCTTATCCTAATGCTACTCTTAATTGCCACTTATCCTTCATCGCAGCGACAGCCAGCCGTTCTGACTGCCTTTATCCTTTGACAGCGCCCGCAATCATACTCTTCTGCACCTGCTTATTAAGCAGCAAATAGATCACAATCGTCGGGATGGTCGTAATCATGAGCCCTGCTCCGATAATTCCCCACTGTGTAATGTAAGTTCCGACCATAGACATCATCCCCACCGTTAGTGTCTGATAGGATGCCTTATTAATAAATGTCACCGCAAACATCAGCTCGTTCCAGCAGGAAAGGAATGTAAATATCGCCACCGTGGACAAGGCAGGACGAACAAGCGGCAATACAATGAAGAAGAACGTTTTGTAGATCCCGCATCCGTCGATGACCGCGGCTTCCTCCAGCTCACGTGGAATTCCGTTGAAAAAGCTTCCAAGGATGAACACCGCCATGGGAATGCCAAACGCAACATAAGGAATAATCAATGCCCAATAGGTGTTCAGCAAGCCCAGATTCTTAAGTACCATAAAGAGGGGCAGCAAAGCTGCGTGAATCGGTACCATCATCCCCAGAAGAATTGTCGTCATCGTTAAACCGCTGAGCTTCCATTTCATTCTCGTGATGGCATATCCCGTCATGGAGGAGAGGATCAACACCAGGATAATGGACACAGCAGTTACCAGCACGCTATTAAAAAAATAAGTTAATACATGACCATCAGATAATGCCTTGGTATAGTTGCTCCAGAGAAATTTTTGGGGAAGTCCTGCCACATCGCCGCTGAATATCTCACTATTATCCTTCAGTGAGAAGAATGTCAGCCAGATGAGAGGATAAATCTGCGTGATCGCCACTATGATTAAAAACCCTTGTAACAATATTTTTCCAATATATTTCGTAAAGTTCCGTTTTTTTTGCAACACTACTTGCATCGTACTCACCTCGATCACCCCCTATTCAGTCTTGAAGTATTTATTGATGATAACTGTGAATACTAGACACTCCAGAATAATGAAGACGGATATCGCACTTCCGTAGCCATACCTGTAGGTATCGAAAATGGTCGTGTACATCAGGGTGCTCGGTACCTCGGTGGTGAAGAATGGACCGCCGTTCGTCAATACATAGATCAGATCGAATACCTTGAAGGCACCGATGACGGAGAAGATGAGACATACCTTGAGAATGGGCCTCATTAGCGGGAGGGTGATGGAGAAGACTGTCCGAATGCGGGAAGCTCCATCAATTTTGGCTGCTTCGATAATATCATTTGAAATCGACTTCGCACCGGCATACATCAGCAGCATATGATAACCGACATACTGCCACAGGGTCGGAATAAACGAAGCCACCAGCGCCGTATGCTTCTGTCCAAGCCAGTCCTGGGCCAAATGGGACAGACCTATGCTCTCAAGCAAAGAGTTCAAGAGGCCATAATCCGCGTTATAGATCTTAGACCACAACTGCGCGATCACCACGGTTGAAATCAGAACCGGAATGAAATATACCGTACGGTAAAACCCTTCTCCCTTGACATTAGACGCCAATATCAGGGCAAGCAGAAGCGACAAGGGCAATTGGATGAAAATCGAAGCTGCTGCAAACAGCAGCGAATTTTTGATAGAGTTCAATACGCGTGGGTCATTGAACATTTCGGCATAATTGTTCAATCCGACAAACGTTCCTTTGCCTACACCATTCCAGTCCAGCAAGCTGTAATAGCTGGAGACGAAGATCGGAACTAATACAATGCCACAAAATATAAGGAGAGTAGGCAGGACAAATATGGTAATGGCTGTTTTATTCGAAAATACAGAATTCATCATCGGTCTCCTTTCAAAAATGTGGCCAGGGATTACTCCTGACCACATCCTGTTTGGGTGTATGTTTTGATCAGAGACTCAATTCCGTCGGCTTCAGCTGAGCCATTTGCTTGCAGAATTCCTCTGGAGTAATATCGCCTGCCAAAAGCTGCGCAATCAGGTTTTTGTGTGCTTCTGCCGAATCGGCCGGAAGAATATTATCCCACCACGCAATAAACGAGGTCGCCGTTTTCATGATGTTTGCGCTGGATTGATCCAGTGTGGAAAGCCCTGAGGTGTCAAGCCCATCTGTATTCCAGCTAGGAAGCCCTGCCCCCGCCAGAAACCCCTTCGTGCCAAGCTGCTCGCTTAAGTACATGAGGAATTCAACAGCTTCCTTCGGATGCTTTGTGTTGCTGCTGACATAGAAGCCGTCGACCGCGCCACCGAATATTTCGGTATTCTTGCCCTTGCCGTCCTCAAATATTGGGAAGGGAATGACTTTCACCTTTCCTTTGACTGCCGAGGAAGGGTCTTCGATCCCGGCGTTCACCCAGTTGGCCTGGAACATCATGGCCCCCTTCCCTGCATTGAACGCACCAAGCATTTCATCATAGCTCATGCTGAACATACTGCTGTTGAAAGCGCCTGCCTTAGCCAGTTGCTGCATTTTAGTGGCTGCCGCGACGAAGTCGGGCGAATCCCATTTGGCAGAGTCCTTGAACGCCTCTAGTACTGCGGCATTTCCTGCTTGGCGCATCGCAATAATGTCATACCAATACATGCCTGGCCAGCGATCCTTTTCGCCGATAAGAGCCGGAGTAATCCCCGCTGTCTTTAGTTTCTCCACCGCATCAAGCAGCTCTGAGTAGGTCGTCGGGATTTTTGCGCCCGCTTTATCGAACAGCTCGGTATTGACATAAAGATTGGCGATATGTGTGTAAACAGGCAGTGTATAAATTTTACCGTCCGTCTCGATGGCTTCCGACATGCCTGGGGCCATTTTTGCCTTGATGTCATTTTTCAAGTAGCTGGTAATTTCAAGAACATTTCCAGATTTAATATATGGCTGCATAAAACTTCCCCCACCCATGCCGTAAAAAATATCGGGTGCTTCGCCTGCGGCAATGGATGTCTTAATCTTGGTTTTATATTGCTCACCGGTCGTACCTGTCCGTTCAACCTGGATATCGGGATGCTCGCTGTTCCACTTCTCAATGATTTGCGGCAATAATTTAGCTGACGGGTCCGTATTGCCTACTGACTGATCCCACAGCGTCAATTTTATAGAACCGCTTCCTTCCTGCTGCGTCGCTTCCGATGAACCAGATGAACATGCGGTTATGCTGCCAGTGAGACCCAGTGCCAGTATAATGACCATCGTATTTTTTAATAGCGCTTTCATTTTTTTGTCCCCCCCAATCTTTTTGGCTGCTTCTAGGACTTATTTTATGGGAAGAACACCCTTATCTCCATTCAAAAAACGTGCATCCGCTTTCAAAATTCAAACATCTTCCCGACCATCATTTACTTTGTCTGTACTCATTCATGGACCTGCCCATGGTTTTTTTGAACAAGACACTGAAATAGTGCGGGTCCGTGATCCCTACCTGCTCACCGATCTCGTATCCCTTTAAATCGGTCTGCTTCAGTAAGGCTTCCGCCCTCTTCATGCGTATATTCGTAAGATGCTCCACAAAGGTCTGACCCGTCTCCTTCTTCATCAGCCGTCCCAAATGGCCTGGACTGACGAAGAAGACCGCAGCAGTGCTCGCCAATCCCACACCTGGATCGCTCAAGTTGTGCTCAAGATACTCCTTCACCTGGCTGATCAGGTTGCCTTCCTTGGTCTGGTTTTTCGAATGAATGGCCCCCGACACATATCGGACATAGCTCTCCAATGTTCTCATTAATTCTGGCAGATGATCTGCGGTGAGAATGGAGACCAGCATTTCTTTATCGAATACGTGTTCATTCTCCATCTGCTGTTCCATCGCCGCACGCTGGCATTCGGTAATCACATCCATCGCCGCCATCCGAAACTGCAACACACTGGAGAACGACACGTCAAAGATTCGACTCAGCATTTGAGTTGCGCGTTCAGAGGAACCGACACTGATGTAAAATTGCAGGTGCTGAAGAAGCTCTGCATTGGACCGATACGTCTGTTCTCTGTGATCCACAATATCCTCGAAGCAGACCACTTGATTTTTTCCAACGAAGGCCTGATATTGAAGCGCACGACATGCTTCCTGATAGCCTAGATGCGCTTCTTGTATATCCTTATGCTTGCGCCCGACACCGATGCTTACCAAGCATTTGTGGGAATGAATCAGATCGGTCTTGAGCCCTTCACAATCGCTTACCAGATTGACAGCCTGGCTCCATGAAATGATCACAACCTGGTCTCGAGTGTCCGTCAGAATAATGACTTGAGAATCCTCCTGATAGAACGCTTTTATTTTATTACTGCATTCCATTCGTAGTAGGATAAGTTGTTCCTCCGTCTGCTTCGCCGTTGTCGAGAAAATCTCGATCACGGCTATTTGATACGCCTTTACACCAAGGTGCAGGGGTATTTTGAAATATTCGAGTTTTTCATGAATTTCTTCCTGTGATAGAGCACCGTTTAACCATTGGTTCAGGAATTTTTCCCGAATATATGGAAAATTTCGTTCCAGCACCGCCTTCAGCTTCTCCATTTCCTTATCACGCGTACGCTCCTCATCAATCATACCTTTCAGCTTATCGGTTACTGCTAACAGCTCCGAAGGACGAATCGGCTTTAATATAAAGTCGGCAATGCCAATTTTGATACTCTGACGCGCATATTCGAACTCATCATGGCCCGTAACGACCACGATTTTAATATCTGGGTGCTTTTCCAATACCATACCGCTAAACTCAATTCCGTCGATTGTCGGCATGCAAATATCCGTAAAAATAACATCCGGTCTCTGCTGCTCCACCAGATCAAGTGCCTCGTGTGCATTGGAGGCTTCGCCTACGATCACCATGCCCTGCGTTTCCCAGTCAATGCGCATTCGCAGCAGATTCCGGATCAGATATTCATCATCCACGATCAAAACCTTTAATTTTCCCATAAAGCATCTACTCCATTCGGTATCATCAAAGTTACCGTCGTTCCCTTCCCCGGCTGACTTTCAATGTTTACTCCAGCGTCATCTCCATAAAAAATACGCCAACGCTCCATGGTGCCCCATAGGCCGAAGCTCTTGATTTGGCCTTTTCGCTCCGTATACAGAATTTGCGAAATCTCTTTCTCCGACATGCCCACACCATCATCAGCGATGGATATCCTCAGCACATCATCCTCCGTCTTTCGCACGCTGACCCATATCGTTCCCTTGGTTCCTTTGGGTCGAATGCCATGATACAGCGAATTTTCCACCAAGGGCTGCAGTACAAGCTTTGGAATCGGGGACTGGCAGCAATCCTCGTCCACATCGAACTGAACCTCAAAGACATCCTGGTAGCGTGTCATCTGAATTATCAGATAATTTCGAACAATTTCAATTTCTTCGCCAACCGTGATAACTTCGCGTCCCTTGCTGACACTCATGCGATAATAGTTCCCCAAGGCCTCAAGCAGATCACAAACCTGAGCATTTAATCCAGAAAGGGCTAACGAGGTAATGGAGTCAAGCGTGTTATATAAAAAGTGTGGTTTGATTTGAGCTTGCAACGTATTCAGCTCCGCCCTACGAATCGTATTCTGCTCCTCGATAGTTCGCTTCAGCATCTGGTCAATTTGTTCGATCATGTCGTTGTAGCCAATAAACAGCTTTTCAAATTCATAGCTATTCAGTTCCACATTCACTTTCCTGAGGTTGCCGCTTGGGGCCTTGTTCATGGATCGCAAAAGCTTATGGATCGGTTTGATAATACTGCGTGAGATAATGAATGAACTCACAAAGAAAACGATTCCATTGATCACAAGTAAAAGCAACGCTAACAGCACAAGCGACTTGTTTTTGGAATCCATACTGTTGTTTTGGTCTATACTTATGAATTTCCAAGGATAGTCTCGGACTGCGAGATAGGACACCGTATATTTCTGTGAACCGGAGTTCAAGGCAAAAAATCCTGAGTTGCTTTTCTGAAATTGCTGCTCCAGTGCATCCCGGTGGGTTGTCAGCAGGTGCTGAAAGGCTGTGTCGCCTTGAGCTTCTGTGGAATGGTCCACAATGATCTGATTATTCTCATCCAGAATGGCAATTTGAAACGAGTTTTGATTCAGGAGATTGGAATACGCTTGTTCAAGGGAGCCTACCTTAATGTTCATGACCAAGACCCCGAGCTGGGAGGTGTTGTCGATATCTCGAATCAATCGAATGAAAGAAACGAAATTCTCATGGGTACTTCCCTCCGAAAAGGCTCCACTGCCATTCAGCTTCAGAATATACTTTCCTTTATTGAGCACAGCCTGCTCATACCATGGAGCGTCCTCTACATTGGCTTCCTTAAAAGTCGGCAATTCCTGCGTTCCGACGGAAAAACGATGGCCCGAATTGTCGAAAATGTACACGGAATCAATGATTGGAACCGCTTGCATTAAATTGTACAAATAAGCGCTGACCTTGGACTGGGTCTGCAGGTTGGCATATACATCCCCTTGCCTTAGCAGATTTTGCAGATTATGATCTGAGAAGATCATTTTGGAATAGTTGTTTACATTCTCAATCATTAGATCGACGTTGGTCTGGATGGAGCTGATCGTCTGCAAGGAGGCCTCATTGATCTTCTTCTGCGCGGAGTCCGCAGCGATTTGATTCAGGACCAAGTAGCTGAACACCACTGTAAGCAGGATAATTAAGAAGTAGGCGAATGGTATGGTAAAGGATAATTTCTTCGGCTTGCTGTGAATAAAGGCTATCAAGCTTTTTATTTGCTGTAGCATCACCGTATGACCCTCCGCTTATCATGTTGAAGTCCATATTCTATATTCTATCATTATAGCCGTTGTCCGAATTCAATCTCAACGAGCCTTTTGGGAAGGTGAATTAAATTAGTTGTATACGCAATAAAGACCACCCCATAGGATGGTCTCAGCGAACAGGTATACAGGCAAAAGAGTCGAGGGAATCCAAGTTAGTCGGTCATGCTTGGATAGGGCGCATTGGAAATGAGCTCCTGATTGTCTACGTCGGTTACTTCATGTCTCGCCAGCTTCGAATGTGGTTCTCCCAGATATATTTGTACTTTCCGACAATATCTCTCGCTGTTTTGGGCTTTTGCCCGGTTAATACTTCAATGGCGTCGGATTTAACGTTCAAAAGTCCTTCCTTAATGCTGGCATCTGTCGTCATGAGATCTTCGCCGCAAAAAGGAACCGGAGAGCGGGAGAAATCCCCCGTAATTTCTCTGGGAATATGCAGCTTTTCGAGATATTTATAGTATTGCTCCGCATCAACGGGAATGTACTCCATATCCTCGCCGGAAACTTCCTGTATGAGATTGCACAGATCTCTTACAGAAACAGACTCTGATCCAACAATATCATAGGCCCTGTTGTCCTCGGCCTTTCCCAGCAGGGCCGCAGCCGCTGCTCTTGCACAATCATCCTTGTGCACCAAAGTGGCTCTGCCCTCTCCGGCGGTGCTTAACCATTTATGGTCCGACATGAGCGCCAGCATGGTATACATCGTTAAATAGTTTTCCAAATACAAGTTATTTCTCATAGCATTATAGGCAATGCCTGTTGACTTTAAATACTGCTCAGTAGCGGTATGATCCGGGGTGACATAGACATGTGCGTAATCCGGGTCCGTTGCACCGATAAATGAACTGTAAGTAATGTGCGAGATTCCTGCTCTGATCGCCGTATCAATCGCATTGCGGTGCTGCTGCACCCTTTTGCCGACCTCAAGGCCAGAGACGATATAGATTCGGTCCCCATCCTTGAAAGCCCGTACCATAGATGGAATATCATCATAATTGATTTCAAAGATACTTACACCTGCCTGTTCCCATCGCTGCAACGCATCTTTGGGAATTCTTTCTTTGTTCATGCATGTGAAGGTTAGCTCGCGACCCCCTACTTCGGCCAGAACGGTTTCCGCTATCCGACTTGCCAATTGACCATCCACACCAGTGACGATATAACGCATGCGTAGTCCTTCTTCCTTAGTGATTATATTCACAAGAGAACATATCACAGGTTGACGCCAGCGTGAAATCACCTTATTTTATGAGTAATAAATAAATTTCATATAAAGGATGCTTCGAATGAACATTCAACAACTGAAATGCTTTGTTTCTCTTGCGGAGACGCTTAATTTTTCGACAACGGCCGATAAGTTGCATTTGACGCAACCTGCAGTGAGCCACAACATCAAGAGCCTGGAGCATGAGTTGGGCATTGTGTTGCTTGTTCGAAACAAAAGGTCGGTTAAACTGACTGTAGCGGGCGAGAGCTTTTACGACGATATTGAAGGACTGCTGTTCCGTTTGGACCAATCCATTTTGAAATCCAAACGCCTTTCGGAACAATACGAAAGTACCCTGGTCATCGGCTATACGGAGACGATCTTTGAGAAGAAGGTTTTACCTGACGTTATCAAGCGCTTTAAGGAGAGATACCCCAAGATTCAAATTCAGCTTAGAAAATCCAACCTGACCAGAGAGAAAGAGGATTTATTGAATCAAAAATTCGATATTATATTTACAACGGAAGATAATTTGGGCAAGGACAGCCATTTTTGCTTCTATCCCGTATATAAAGGCTCATATGTCTGCGTGTTGCCCCATAATCACCCTCTTGCGAACGAAAGCGAATTAACAATCGAACAATTAGACCATCAATTTCTCATTTTTTTCGACGAGCACCAATCTCCCCCAACGCTTAAAAAATTACAAAGGAGCATTGCCGAGCACTGCCCAGCTTCCATGTATACCTACGGAGATAGCGTAAATACGATACATACCATGATCAAAAGCGACCTAGGTATTTCGGTACTTCCTAACTTCGTGATTGTGCAGGATCAGGAGATTACGTTCGTTCCTTTAAGCCCCTTGGAAGAAGTGGTATACGGCATTGCCTGCCTGCGTAGCGAAGAGCGGTTGGAGGTCAAACAATGGATCTCGATATTAAAACAATTATTCTCTTAAACATTAACCATTCAGCCCTATGCATACAGTCGTCCTTGGTGACACCAGTATCGACATTTCTGGCCCAAGCATTATATCTATCCACTATAAACTAGTCGACGTAATGTCATGATCAATCAGCGTCCCCCCTAGCTCAGTGTAACCGATCCAGTCTATTGTTCGATCCAAACTGCCGACTACTTTTCAAGCAGTGGTTGTATAATGGGGTCCCTATGCGCCTAACGCATCACCTTGATTAGCGCACATACTTCTTCTTCACCGTATCCTGCATCCAAAGCCTTTTTAAAGAGACCTTGGGCAAATACGGGGAATTCATTATTCATCCCTGCTTCACGAGCCTGTTCCATGAGAAGATCCACGGTAACCATACTCATATTCACAGAACTCTGTGGCTTATCGTAAGCACCGCTCTGAATTAACTCACTCTCATACTTTATTACCCCGCCAATAACGGGAGATATCTGGGCAATCATCGCCCCAAAGGTATCCACACGAAGATCATCTGATTCAAGAATACGTGCAGCGTGGAAAAAACCGAGATACGAACCAAATAGATACGAAAGAAATGCTAAGTCAGTCGTAGAAGCTGCGCTAACCTGCCCTCCCAAGTACAATACATTTCCAGCCAAGCTTTTAAGTAGCGGCTCACACTTCTGAAATGCAGCAGGAGAACCGGATGAAAAAATCGTAGCTTCTGGCTGTCCCATCTGGGTAGGAGAAGCTACTATAGCTCCGTCTATATATTCAGCATGGTGCTTTTGAGTCCACGCTTCGTAATCTCGGGCCTGCTGTGGGCTTCCAGTGCTTAACTGGATGAGAATCCGTCCTGCCATATCCACTTTCACTTCGTCCGTGTCCAGAATATCATACGAAGCTGCATAATCAGATACACAGATAATGGACACTGCGCTCGCGCTTATTGCTGCTGCATTAGGGGCCAAAACCGCGCCTGCCTTCACAATCAGTTCAGCCTTCTCACTTGTCCGATTCCATACCGTAACTCTATAACCACTTTGAAGTAACGATTGAGCGATTGCAACGCCCATAGAGCCTAAACCTATTACAGATACGCTGTTCATATTATTCACATTCTCCATTCTCTTTTCTTTACGTTTCCAGATTCACTGGAATCAGATGTAGTAAATGAATGTCTTTAGAATCAATCATAGAGGCAAACGTTTGGAAAGCAGGCACAGATTTGAGCTTTTCCATCGCCGCCACTGCCATTTGCATATCAGACCAATATACAATGTCTGTCCATTGTGTTTCGTCAGAGGTATGCAGCAGTTGACGCTCTTTAAATCCCGGCAATTGGGTTTGTAATGCATCACTCAATTCAGCCGCAGCTTTATGAAAAGAGTCCTTATCTGTCCCCTCCTTTAGCTTGAATAAGACCAACTCCATGACATATTGCTCATTCTTCATCTTAAAACTCCCCTCATCCTCTTCATTCAAAAAACATCATCACACCTTATATCACAGTCATTTAATGTGAAATAGGTTTGACTCACTGTTATTCCAGATGTGTGTACCTTGACTTCGAGGTTAAGCATACGTAATAATAGTGCCAACTACTGTCACTATTATTTATTTTCTTTTAAAAGAAGGAGCAAATTATGCACAAAGCACAACGGCTCGTTCAGCTCATCATGTTAGTAAATGAACGTAAAAAATTTACCATACAGGAGTTAGCCGACGAATGTGGCGTTTCACGTCGAACCATGATTCGTGATCTGATGGAGCTAAGTGAACTTGGAGTTCCCCTATATTCTCAGACAGGGCCTGGAGGTGGCTATCGAGTGCTGCGCGAGAAGGTCCTACCACCAATCAGTTTCACAGAGCATGAAACGATGGCATTGTTTTTTGCCTGCCAATCATTACGCAATTACAAATCCCTCCCCTTCACAAACGAAGTGGACATGGCCCTGCACAAGTTTTTTCATTATCTATCTAGTGAACTTAAGCAAAAAATTGAGCAAATGCAGCAACGGCTCATCTTCTGGATACCTCCACATGACATAGAAGTGCCTTTTTTGAGAGATTTACTGGAAGGTGCGCTGGAACAACGCGTCGTTACGATTGTTTACGAAGCAGCCACGCGTCGAGAAAGGATGATCCAGCCACTCGGTATTTATACAATGAACGGATTATGGTATTGCCAGGCTTATTGTTTTCTTGCAGAGGATTATCGAGTGTTTCGCATGGACCGAGTGAAAGATTTCTCTGATGAAGGGGACCAAAGTAAGCAAATCGATATGAACGAGGATCATATTGAGCAATGGGTTATGCGCATGGATGAAAGTGATATGCTGGAATTGGAAGTAGATTTAACACCCGAAGGTATAAGACGATGTCAGTCAGACTTGTGGTTAGCACCGTCCATCGAATTGCATGAAAATGGCTCAGGCACGATTCGTACAACAATGAGTTCATCATTTACGACATGGGCGGTACATTTTTTTCTTGGGCTTGGTATGGAAGCAAACGTAAAGCAACCCCAAGTAGTACGTGAACAAATAAAAAATAAACTCCATGATCTGCTGAACCAATATGGTTAGCCATATTTTAAAATTGTTCTGAGCCTGCTCTGAATTAGAGTGACAGGCTCAGAGGTGTGCCATGGACGATAATCATTAATATCACCCCTGCACTCAGCTTGCGCCGCCCCTTTCGATTCCAATCATACTTAAACCTCTATGATAAACGCACTTCACTAATTTCACTCCGTAGTCCACACTCTGCGAATCTGGGCCTCTGCTTCTTTGATTTCAAGCAAATATACGTCTGGATTCGAAAGTGTTTTCCACTCCTCAAACCCAAACTGCGAATCGTAATGTCGAATGAGAAGTGACAGCAGAGCCCCATGAGTTACAATGATGATCGTTTTTTCTGTCCGTTCTATAAGCTCCTGAACAAGCTGTATTCCTCGATCTGCCGCTTCACGAGATGATTCCCCTCCCTCCAGCTTGAAATCCTCGTCCAGATAGGTCTGTTTCAGCACGTCCATCCAATGATCCAAATGCTCATGGCTAAGCACCCGTTCCTGAAGACGTAGATCAGTATATACCTGCAACTGTTTCCGTTCAGCCAAAGGCTGAATGGTTCGCACGGCCCGTTCCCACGGGCTGGATACGATATATTCCACACCTACATTCTCCATAAAATCAGCCAACTGCTCAGCTTGTTGGATACCTTCATCAGTGAGTCGGGCATCTGGCTCCTGTCCTGTCGCTTTGGCATGTCTCACAAAGTAAATCTTCTTCACGTAATCACTCCTAACCAGTAAAGTTAGTTACACTTCTCTACTTTCGTTAACCTCTGATTAACCTGAATGAAAGTAAAAAAGCACTCTTTGCAAGAGTCATTGTCACACAAATTTAGAATTCTACATATTGACAGATAATTATTTTTATGTTACAATTAAGGTTTACAAATTTTAATTTCGTGATACGATTCCTTTGTATTACATCAACTCTTTCAGGAGGGATTCGATGCAATTGGACAAGGGAATACAGCTACTTCAGGTTTCTTCTACCATTATGGGACGAACAGAGAGCATTCACCCCACCTTAATGTGGGACGAAGATAATATGATTTTAGTGGACACGACTTACCCCGGGCAATTACCGCTTTTACAAGAGGCTATTCTAAGTACCGGATTCACCATCCATAATCTTACCTCCATATTCATTACACACCAGGATCTTGATCATATCGGCAGTTTGGCAGATGTAATCCAGACTTGTCCATCCCCAGTTCAGGTGTTTTCCAGTTCTATCGAAAAACCCTATATACAGGGAGAAAAGCAGCTTATAAAGCTGACACCAGAAGCGATAACTCAAGCTGTAAACTCCATGCCCGAATCTGTCCCGGTAGAGTGGAGACATGCATTCCGGCGCACACTTGAAAATCCCCCGAAGACTGCCGTAAACTCCACGATCGTTCCCGGGGAGGAATTGCCCTTCTGTGGAGGGATCGTAGTTGTAGATACTGCTGGTCATACACCGGGACACCTAAGCTTCTATCATAAGACCAGTCAAACTTTGATTGCAGGAGATGCTCTGAACGTAGTGAGTGGCGAGCTACAGGGGCCAGATCCACAATACTGTCATGATTATAACATGGCGAAGGAATCTCTTAAAAATCTGCTCACATATGATATAAAAAAAGTGATTTGCTTTCATGGAGGGCTTTACGAAGGCAATTGTAATCGGCGGATATCTGAAATATGCGGTTTGTGACTTACTTATCTAAAGATAAGACTAACCAGAAATTCCAGTTAGTCTTATCTTACATATTTTACTGTTAAACCCTAAGAATTTACCTAATGATCTTACGAAGTAGGAAGCTGAATACTGACTAGGCTTTCAAATAGACTCTCAATACAGGTGCATCAGGAGAAGCAGACGAGCCTTCCAATATTTCCACATGACTGATCATCTCTTGCCCATCTGGAACGATTACCGGAGTAATTACAGGCAATCCCTCCTCTTGAATAGCGTCCAGATCAAACTCCATCAATAATTGCCCCGCTTTAACGTTATCTCCTGTTTGGACATGAGGGTTAAAGCCCTTCCCTTTGAGTGAGACGGTATTAATCCCGACATGTATCAAAACTTGTGCACCGGATTCATGTTCAATGATCAGCGCGTGCTTACTTTTCTCCATCACATGAGCGACTTTCCCCGTAAAAGGAGCCGTGACCCTGCCTTCAGACGGATGAATAGCGATGCCTTCCCCCATAGCCTTCGTAGAAAAAGCAGGATCTGGAACTTCTTCAAGGGAAACCACTTGTCCTCTAATTGGTGCTACCATGTCGAATTCTTCAATACGAGGAGCCACCTTCTTTTTCAACCATTTAAACATAACGATGCCACCTTATTTACAGATTACATTCATAAACAGTGAATAGGACTTAACTACACCCTTTTAGGAACCGGTTCCACAAAAGAAATAAATAAAAACCGGCTTGGAACCAATTTCTATTTGAATTATAGTGAATGCCTTTCCATGATGTCAAGGCGCTATCGTCGCAAAATAACCCGGCTAAGATAATGCCTATCTTAATCGGGTCATTTGTTATAAAAATTACGCATTTATTTCCTTGATGATCATGTTTGGCATGTTCATTCTGGCATTGCTTATCTACATGAAAAAGAATAGACCGCTCTGACTAAGGAATACGGCCTATTCCCGACCTTATCTTACATAGCCGACTGCTCTTTATGCAGTTGTTGTATGCTGGAGTCGTGTTGACGCAGGGCCCTTTACTATTCTTATCTCAGTGTAGCTCATTTTATAACGTAAATACAGTTTTTTTCTTCAAATATTTTACTGATTCCTCATCTCCGTTAAAAAAGCAGTTCCTCCAAATACGGAGAAACTGCTTCTGTGGTTGAACGTCCACTTACCCTTCCAGCGCCTGCTTCAATTCCTCCGGGGAAGCGTCCCACCATTCCTCGTTATGCGAGATCAGCAGGCTTTTGAGCGCTGCTTTATCCTCGCTGCCGAGATCGTCCAGCATGAAACGGCGCTTGAGCGCGTAATCCATGCGGTTGACGTGATCGGCGAGGATTTTCCAGCCGCGTTTGGCTTCGTTGTCAATCAGCATCTCACAGGCAGTCGCGCCGCCGTACATACGTCCTTCGGGCGTGCGATCCACGGCTACCCATACCAGCCATACCTGGCGTCCGTTCGGTACATCCTCTTTATTCGTAGAGAACTTGATTCCACGTTCTACTTTACTTTTAGCATGCATGGCACCGATATCAATTTTTGCCTCGCCGCGGTCAATAATGACCGGGGACATGCTGTTCAGGTCGATTGAGCCTGCGCCGAAGCCCTTATGTTTACTCTTGCCACTGACAATGTTCAGTGCAATCTGTTTTTTGCCGTCCGGCTGATTTTCGCTCATGCGTCACTAGGCCTCCATTTTCCGTCTTGACATTCATTCTACACTATAAATATTTTAACTAATAATCTCCCGAAAGCAAACATATACATGCTGTAGATGCTTGTCAACGGGAGGTATCCATTGTATGACCCCAGCACGCACCAAAATCGTTTTATTGTCTACACTAGCCCTCGGTCTCCTCGCAGGGACGTTATGGTTTGCCTGGCAGCCTGAATCTAAGTCCGATCCGCAATCCTTGGGCAAACCGTCGTACGATTCCCAGTCGGAGTCTGCGCTTGCGCCAAACATGGGCAAGCCCCTGGGGGCAAACATCCTGCCTGACGTGCCCCAAAGTCCTCCACAGCTCGCTTCGGAAATTCTCAGCAAGCGTGTGGTGGAATACCACATTGACGTGTCCCTGGAAGAAGGACAGGTTTTGCGGGGCACCGAGACGCTTACATGGAAGCATCCGGGCACAAAAACCGTGAATGATCTGTATCTGCACCTGTACCCCAATGCCTTCTCTTCCATGGAAACCACCTTCATGAAGGAATCCGGGGGCAAGCTGCGCAGTGACACCATGCCCAAGAACGGCTTTGGCTCTATGACACTAACTGAACTTAAAACGGAAGACGGTTTATCCCTCCTGCACCGGACTCAATACGTGCAGCCGGATGACGGTAATGTGAACGACCGCTCGCTCATGAAGGTACGTCTTCCCAAGCCAGTCCGAGGTGGCGAAAGCATTACATTATATATGAAGTTTGAGGTAAAGCTACCCGCCATCTTCGCACGTATGGGCGCAACGGATGATTTTATCATGGCAGGTCAATGGTTTCCCAAACTTAGCGTCTACGAAACTGCAGGACAGCGTGGACGCGCCGAGGAAGGCTGGAATCTGCATCAGTATCATGGAAACTCCGAATTTTACGCCGATTTCGGAATATACAGCGTGCGGATTCGAGTGCCTGAAACATACATCGTGGCCGCAACTGGATTTCCCACTCGTGGAGCCGTCCGGCAAAATGGACAAAAAATATATCAATTTTACGCCGATGACGTACACGACTTTGCATGGGCCGCTTCACCGAACTTTGTAGCCGCAGAAGAGCCATTTTCTTCTGCCGAGGTGCCGGGTGTCAAAATCAAGCTGTATCTCGACCCATCACACAAGGAGCTCAAGGGACGCTATATGAGCGCAGCCAAGGCCGCCCTTTCGTACTACAGCAAATGGTACGGGCCTTATCCATATTCCACCCTATCCATCGTGGTTCCACCCAAATCAGGCAGCGGCGCGGGCGGCATGGAATATCCCACACTCATTACGGCTGCAGCGGCCGATAACCTGAATCCCGGCTACAATCTGGAGCGGACAGTCGTTCATGAGATTGGGCATCAATATTTCTATGGAATGGTGGCAAACAACGAATTCGAGGAACCATGGCTGGATGAAGGCTTTACCTCTTATGCAGAGGAACGACTTATGGAGCAGGAATATGGGCTCATTCCCAACTTGCCGTTACAGTCTGGACAGGTATCATCCCCTCAGCCGTTAAACCGTGAGTCCTGGAAGTACGGCTCAGCTACTGAATATGCACAAAATGCCTATTCCCGGGGTAAGCTGGTGCTGCGTGGCATTGAACGCCAGGTCGGCGTAAAAAAAATGGACCGAATTATGCGTACCTACGTCCAGGCCTACCGATTCAAGCATCCATCCTCACAGGATTTTCAGCGTATGGTCGAAAGAGTCACCGGACGTTCGTGGAGCCACTATTTTGAACAATATGTATACGACGGCCAGATGGCGGATTTTTCAGTGGATCGCATTACGAACCGCAAGCTGGCAAATGGATATGAAGCGATCATTACACTCAGCAAAAAAGGGGCAGATTACCCCAAGGTCCCTGTTCAATTTACCTTCAAGGACGGCACAACGATATTCAAGGCTTGGGACGGCACTGGCAAAAGCACCACCTATCGACTCAAAAGTGCATCTCCAGTCTCCCATGTGATTATTGATCCGCTGTATACGATTGCGCTGGAAAACAAGCATATCAATAACAGTCTGAAGGACGAACTGAACGAAAAAACCCAGACCCGTTGGAGCATAAGTGTAACCAAGCTGCTGGAGACACTGCTTGGAAGTCTGTCATGGTGAGGTGTCTATAGATGCGTACCGTTATAAAAGAAGGCTGGGCGCTTGTGCGCATACAATTTTATATTGTCATCATTCTATTTTTGTATCGACTGCTATGGGGCGTTTTTCTCTATCGGGTGGTACAATCCGCCGTTACTCCCCTGCTACTGCGCTACCCTGATCAGGGTCAAAATGAACTGGGACAGACCTTGTTTTGGATGGAGAGCCAGATTGCCCTGACGGACAACCGAGAGGTTCATATGTATCTGTGGATACTACTGGGGGCAACGGTGCTGCGTATACTGATTACCCCCTTCATCCGGGCGGGAATATACCAAAGTCTGCACACCCATGCGACCGAGCCACAAAGTCTTTCTTTCTTCCGTGGAATGAAACGTCATGGTTTATCATCGCTGATCTATTACGTCATTGAGCTTGGGCTCCTGCTGCTCCCTGCTTTCTGGGTGGTGCCGAGGCTCTACCCTATCGTAGCCGGGGCACTGCAATCTCCCGCCTATCTGCTGCATGTGCTACCCTATGCCATCGGTTGGATTGCTTATGGCTGGTTCATCCGCCAGTGCATCCTGTACATGCAGCTTGGCACCGTAGGTGGTCACGCCATACTCTCGTCGCTGCTCGCCTTCTTTCGTCAAATCCTCCCGGCTATCGGCATTTCACTTCTGCTCGGCGCAGGTGTGCTGCTCGTCCTTGGTCTATTCGGCACGGTGGCGATGATTTGGACTGGCATGCTGGCACTCATTCTCCAGCAAACGTATCATTTTGTTACCAGTCTGGTCAGGCTATGGCACATCAGTTCACAGTACCGCCTATGGCATACCGATATCTCCGACAGAGGTTGAACCTTCACCCCGTTCCTCTCGGACAATTTCTGGCTGTCGAAAGGCAACTATCCATATCCATTCATATCCATGAAAACGGCACATAACTGAATACTCTTAACAAAATCTGTTCCGCAATAAAGGGAGCAGATTTTTTTTGTAACTTTTTGCGATGAAACATTTGCCAAAACCAGCCGACTTTGTTACAATAATCGCAGTGAACTGATAGTAACAACTTTGTAATCTTTATTGTAACCTTTACCTTAAAAACATCGTTATCGCGAATACTGCTCTCCAAGGTGCACATCTTAAGTTAAGCCTAATTCCTGGCACCTAGGAAGCGGGGGAACCAGTTTGGGTGAATTGATCTCGCAACAGAGTGGTCATAGGGGAACCTTCTACCGAATCCTTAAGCTAACCTCGCAGGCATTGGAAGGGGTATATTTTTTTTGAAGAAGAAGCTAACGATCGCAGCCATGGGTCTTGCCATTGCCTTTACATCTTTCACATTCGGTGGCGGCAGTGCATTTGCAGACTCCAAGATGGACCAGGTCATCCAAGATGCCAAAGGAACGAGCTACAGAAGCGGAGGCACTACACTCGAAGGGTTCGATTGCTCCGGCTTCACAATGTATGTATTTAACAAACTGGGAATTAAACTGCCGCATCAATCTGGATCACAATTCAAAATGGGATCTTCCGTATCCCGCGATGAAATGAGACCTGGTGACCTGGTGTTCTTTAACACCACAGGAAGAGGCATTTCCCATGTAGGTATCTTCGTAGGCGAAGGGAAATTTGCCCACTCCTCAACTTCACGTGGTGTAGTTGTTAGCTCACTGAACGAAAGCTATTACGCTAACCGTTACGTCGGTGCAAAAAGAATTATGAGCACTGACGCTTACCACGCCGTAGCTTCTGAAATTCCTGATGACGACAACGTAGAATAACTAACGAACAGCAAGCTAACCTGAGCCGCAATTTGATTCTGGCCGGAATCGAATTGCGGTTTTTTATGTCCACAACATCAGAAACATTATCTTTACTGAATCAGAAACATTATCTTTACTGACGAACCGACACTTTAAAAGGTTTCAGTTTTTGCGAACATCGTCAGTTTTACCGTCTCGGCTGGGGGGAGCATATGAGCAGTAAAGCCTCCTTATTGAATGTATACCCGACTTGGGTATGAAATAAACACGCTTGCCAATCCCCTGCAACTTGTCTACAATCTGTTGTTAATGGTTTAAGTACTTGTAAAAGGAGGATGGGAAGACATGCCGGCCTCAATATCTAACTACCGGATCGTACCGATGGACGAGCAGCAGGCGGCTGCGATATGTGAGTGGCACTATGATCCACCCTACAACATATACGGCTGGCTACCTTGGGAACAAATGAAGGCGCTTGAGGTCGAATTTGGAAGCCCCACTCTTCGCCAAGAGCAATATGTTGCCGCACTGGATGACGAGAACATACTAACCGGATTTGCTCAATATTTCCCGATGATTGGCGTGACCCGGCTGGGTCTGGGAATGCATCCCGAATTGTGTGGACATGGCAGAGGCGCCGAATTTGTCCGTGCAATTGCCGAGGAAGCCAGACGACGCAACCCGGAGAATGAAATTGATCTGGAGGTGCTGACCTGGAATCAACGCGCCATCCGGGCTTACAAGGCAGCCGGATTTGAACTTACGGATACCTATGAACGTCAGACTCCCGATGGCAAGAAGCCGTTTCATTGTATGGTATATCATCCCCACCACCAGCCTCGCGTTCTATGATAAAAGCGCCTTCGGCATACAACTGCATTGTTGTATATCGAAGGCGCTTTTATCATTACGGCAGACCACGATTGGCTCAATGACTGCTACGCATTTTCTCAAAAGCTTCATTATATTGTTGGGCTTCCTTAATATCTACGGCCATAATGCCACCGTCATCCCAGGAGGTTAAACGCAGGGTCACGGTCTTATAATCAATCGTAATAAATGGATGATGATTAAATGCTTCCGATATAGCAGCAACTTCATCCACGAATGCAATCCCTTTCATAAAACTGGAAAAATTATATTTCCGGACAATCCACCGTCCTTCCTCCAGTTCCCAGCCCTCCAGCTTCTCCAGATGTGCTTCAATCTCTTCTTGTGTAAAAGGCATGATACGACTCCTCCCCGTTTGTACGGAAGCCTTTCAGCCGCTCGAATGCGACCAAAACTACGATATATTGGTGTCCATATTACCACGGCCCCGTTGATAAATCCATAAGACGGCCTGCTCAAATCAAAGGTACCGACGTCAGCTCCTCATCTCCAATGAGCACATAGATACGGTGCTGCTCCGGTTCATAGATGACAACGCCGCTGCCCACAGCGATAACAGGCTCTGTACCCAGCGCATAAAACAGGTCTTCAGCCAGCGCCTCATTGACTTCCTGACACCCTGCCGGGTCCAGCCTGTCCCAATCTTCTGCTTCCATTTCAAAAAATTCATAGCTATCCGGAATGCGTCCCACAGCCTCTGTCAAATCGTTCAAAATTTGTTCATACTCCCGTCCGTGCTTCACTCCCATGCCATTTCCTCCAATTCTTCCACCATTCATTACATAATCACCTTATTATACCGGAAATTCGTACTTAACAAAAAAGAGAGTTTTGTCGATAAATACTATAATCCGTCTTGTAATGACGTGCCTGGGGCAAGGACGACCCCGGCGGCATGAAAGGATTCAAAATCTATTCTCATGGATGAGGTGTATCATGCAAATTTCAACCATTATCGGACTGGTGCTCGGGATTGTGTCACTGGTCGTCGGGATGATCTTAAAGGGCGCTCCAGTCGTCAACCTGGTCAATAATCCCGCTGCTTACATGATTATTTTCGTCGGAACGGCAGCGAGTATATTCATGGCCTTCCCGATGGCAGAAATCAAACGGATTCCGAAGCTGTTCAAGGTTATTTTCACCGAACAAAAACTGTTAGACCGTAAAGAACTCATCGGCACGTTTACCGAATGGGCATCCATTACCCGTCGCGAGGGTCTGCTTGCGCTGGAATCCAAGGTAGAGGAGATCGACGATCCCTTTATGCGTGGTGGTATGCGTATGATTATTGATGGTAATGATCAGGAATTCGTGCGGGATGTTCTAATGGAGGACATTAACGCTACCGAGGATCGACACCGCTCAGGCGCGCTGATCTTCTCTCAAGCCGGTATGTACGCTCCAACCCTTGGGGTACTCGGCGCAGTCGTAGGTCTGATTGCCGCTCTAGCCGACCTTAGTGACATGGAAAAGCTGTCTCATGCCATCGCGGCAGCCTTTATTGCGACCTTGCTCGGTATTTTTACAGGTTATGTCCTGTGGCATCCGATGTCCAATAAGCTGAAACGGCTATCCAAAAAAGAAGTAGAGCTTAAATTGATGATGGTCGAAGGCCTGCTCTCGATTCAGTCAGGTATATCCACCATTGCAATCAGCCAGAAGCTGACGATATTCCTGACTCCGACCGAACGGGCTACCCTGACCGAGAAGGATGGGGATTCCGGTGAGTAAAAAAAGACATGAACCGCACGAGGAGCATGCCGACGAAAGCTGGCTGTTGCCATATTCCGACTTGATGACCCTTCTGTTGGCCCTTTTCATTGTCTTATTCGGGATGAGCTCGCTCGACGCCAAAAAATTCGAGGACATGGCACAATCCATGAGTTCGGCATTTAGTGGCGGCACCGGCATACTGGATCACTCTGCCGCCAATCCTTCATCACAATCTGCAGATGCGGGTAAAAATAAAGAGCAGGTATCACAACCCATAAAATCGAAGGCAACTTCTACCTCTGAACTGCAAAAGCAGCTCGCTCAACGGGAAGAAGAAGACCTAAAGAAGCTTAAAAAGCAAATGGATCAGTACATTCAAGATAACGGTCTGTCCCCTCTGCTGAATACCAAGCTGAACCAATCTCAGTTGATGATCACCATTAGTGATAATGCCTTGTTTTCATCTGGGCAGGCTGAAGTAAAGCCGGAAGCGAGAAAGCTGGCCAAGTCCATTTCCAGCATGCTCCAGCAATTTCCCGGATATGATGTCATCGTATCAGGCCATACAGATAATGTGCCGATTTCCAATAGCCAGTTTCCATCCAACTTTGATTTAAGTGCCAAACGATCTCTGAATTTCTTGCGCATTTTGCTACTCAATCCGCAGCTCGATCCAACTAAATTTGTATCCATCGGTTATGGTGAGTATCGTCCACTAGCAAGCAATCAGGATGGTCAAGGACGCTCCAAAAACCGCCGTGTCGAAATTTCCGTACTACGTAAATATCAGAACGGCACACAAGTTATCAGTCCTACCTCAAGCTCGAATGAAGGTTGATTATGCATATGTTATATAGACAAAGGCACCGCCGCATTTTTTATGCAGCTGGTGCCTTTTTATTGTGCTATTCCACTCTGCCTCTTGTCCTATCCATTGCCCTGCCATCTATTAGCCATGAGAAGCCCTCAGGTTTAGCTGAGTGTATAATTCAGCATCTCACCTAGCTCCTGCTTCTCCGTCTCTGTCAGGTCACGCCAGGCGCCTCTCTGAAGCGATCCCAATCGAATATTCATAATCCGCAGACGTTGCAGCTTCTTCACCTCATAGCCGAAGGCAGCACACATGCGCCGGATCTGACGATTTTTCCCTTCCGTCAATATGATGCGGAATACGTACTCAGATACACGCGTCACTTCGCAGGGGAGCGTCCGCTGACCGAGTATTTTTACACCTGTGGACATCCCCTGCACAAAAGAAGGTGTGACGGGTCGATCCACCGTTACGATATATTCCTTCTCATGCTTGCCTTCCGCCCGTAAAATCTTATTCACAATGTCTCCGTCATTGGTAAGTAAAATGAGACCTTCCGAATCTTTATCCAGACGTCCGATTGGAAAAATCCGCTGCGGGTGCCCCACAAAGTCGACAACATTCCCTCGAATGTGGCTCTCTGTCGTGCTTGTAATACCCACCGGCTTGTTCAAAGCAATATATACGTGACCGGACTTCTCGCGGAGTGGCTTTCCGTTCACACGGACATCGTCGCCCTCCTCCGCTTGACTGCCCAGCACCGCTACCTCGCCGTTAATCGTCACGCGGCCGCTCTCTACCAGCTTGTCCGCCTCCCGGCGCGAGCAAAAACCGGTTTCGCTGATAAACTTGTTAATGCGCAACCTGTGTACCCTCCATTTCTACTGTCACGCTTCCTTCTGCTGCCCATCCAGTTGCTCAGGCTCGGCAGTTGGAAGCTGCACAAGAGCTGTCGTTCCCTCTCCCTCTATGCTTTCAATATCCAGTGTGCCTTTATGACTCTGTATAATACGCTGGCTGACCATAAGTCCGAGTCCTGTACCTGTTTCTTTGTTTGTGAAAAAAGGTTCCCCCAGCTTGGACAGCATCTCTGCAGGAATGCCCGTCCCTTGGTCCCGTATGAAGATTTTAACGCTTTCTCCCTCCAAGAACAAATGAATCGTTATCGTACCACCCCTGCTCATGGCCTCCATACTATTTTTAAGCAAATTAATGAATACCTGTTTTAACTGATTTACTTCGGCATATACGAAGGCAGGCTCCTCTGTTACTTCAAGATTGAACACAATGCCCAACAGATGCGCCTGACTATCAAGCAAAGAGATGACATCACTCACAATATAGCGCACATCTTTTTTCTGAAAATGTACAGCCTGCGGCTTCGCCAATATTAAAAATTCGCTAACGATCAGATTAATACGATCCAGCTCGGACAGCATAATATCGTTATGCTTCAGATTTAGCACTTTATTTTGCTGCTGTAACTGGAGAAACCCGCGCAGCGTGGTCAGCGGATTACGAATTTCGTGCGCTACTCCCGCCGCCAGTTGTCCTACCGTTGTCAGCTTCTCCGATCTGCGCAGCAATTCCTCCATCCTATTGCGGCCTGTAATATCCCGTGAAACACTAATAAACCCCAGAATTTGGCCTTCTTCATCCAGAATGGGCGATGTACTCATACTAATCTCTACCGTACTTCCATCCTTACGCATTCTAATGGACTCAATAGACACCATACTCTCTCCCTGAAGTAATCTTTCCTTCTGAAATTCGTACTCTTCCTCTTGCTGTGGCGGTACGAACTGGAGTTTACGACCGACCAATTCTTTTTTGGTCCAGCCGTACAAGGCTTCAAAAGCATGATTGACCCGGATGACACGCTCCTCCTGATCGGTTACATGAATCGCATCAGCGGTCTGATTAATGACAGACTCTAAATGCTCTTTGACAGAACGGTTCTCCTCATACATCTGTTCGAGTCTCCGTGTATACATCCCAAGGTTATAGGCCATCGCATTGATGCGATCACCGAGCTGTGCAAGCTCATGACCACCCTTAACTTGTAGCCGTGTGTCAAAATGGCCGTCGGCCATCTCGTTCACTTTTCCCAATATCGACTGAATTGGACGGACAAACAAGCTTGCCAGCACATAGCTGCCAATGATCACAACCTCCAGTAAGACAATAGAAATGGCGATCAGACTGATTAATTGCTTATAAATAACGGAAGAGATCGTATCATAATTCATAACAATTCGAATGACATAGGCATCACGGTTAGCTGGATAAAATGGTATGTAACTAACGAGGACCCGTTGGCCTTTAATATAGCAGTCCTGTACAATACTCTCCCCGGAGAAAATGGCCTTGGAAACAGCCAAACGATCCTCCTGCACCCTTGCTAGTTGATAAGTGCCGAATCGGATAGGCTTATTGTACATGTAATAATATTTTCGGTCGTTTCCTTGATTGTCCATCGTATCGCCACCGAAGGTTGTGGGGTTAATTCCTGTTATCTCCATGATGCGGTAATCCACTTGTTGGGTTTGCTTTACGATTTCATCGGGGTTGAGAATCGGTATAAAATTTTGCACTTCACTGTCCTGGAAGGAGATTCGGATCATATAGTTGCGTTTCTGGTCGTAATAAAATCCCCACTTGTTAATATCGGTGGCATCTGAGCCTGTATAGTCAAATGCTCCAGTCCAAAAATGTTCCAGATGTTGACCATGCACAAATCCAGCCTGTCCATGCTCATATAATTGATCAACTGCATTTTTCCAGTAGCCTGTCAACGGATCGTCAGATATGATCTCTTTCGGATTCGACGATTTGGCGACCTTATACCCTTTTCCATCACGCACTATTAAGGAAATATCAATATCCCCGCTGCGCTTAGTCATCTGTTCGAGTTGTTCCTGCGTAATATGATCGATATCAGGATCTAGCTTGCTGGCAGCCAGTGTGGCAGAGAGCCACAAATTATATCCAAGCTGCTTGTCGATAGCCACCCAGCTTTGTTGAGTTTGTTCAATGGCACCTCCAATAGTCTTGGCCGTCAGAACCATTTTCGTTTCGCTGTCACTTCTTAAATTTTCGTGGGTCGTGTAATAGTTGAGTGCAATATTTAACAAAAGGATGAACAGAACGGACCCCGACAAAATGATCGTAATTTTGATTTTTATCGACACACTGATTTCTCACCTCTTGCCGTATGCTGGCGATTACTGGCAATTGCTAACTCAATGATACCGTAATAGCGGCTGTGATACCAGCATTTACATTTCTCGGATAAACATAAATACACACAGCTTGTATACAGTTGTCAATATGCGAACGTTTGCCTACAATATAATAAGATAGTCATCCACAAGTCGTCCACAAATACACAGCTTTTAATATAAACTGTGGATAAATCTGTGGACAAGTGTCGTGTTATCCACAAAATTATTCACATCATGTTAACAACGGAATATTTGTTCGTTGGATAATTCGCATTTGAAAGGGGCATTTTTACCAGTGACCACAATAGATCACGCTTATTGGATGAAAGAAGCTATTCAAGAAGCGTATAAGGCAGAAGCGTTGGGTGAAGTGCCCATCGGAGCTGTCATCGTAAAAGATAATGAAATCATAGGACGCGGTTACAATTTGCGCGAGACGGACGCTGACCCGACAGCACATGCCGAAATGGTCGCCATTCGTCAGGCCAGCGAGCATCTGGGGGCCTGGCGTCTGCTGGATTGCAGGCTATACGTCACTCTGGAGCCATGTCCCATGTGTGCCGGAGCCATTGTACAATCACGGGTTCCCTATTTGATCTACGGCACCACCGATCCGAAAGCAGGCTGTGCGGGCACGCTGATGAATCTCCTACAGGAGCCTCGATTCAATCATTGCACTGAGGTGATCAGCGGCGTTCTTCAAGAGGAATGCGCCTCGCTGTTGACGGATTTTTTCCGTCAGCTCCGGCAAAAAAGAGCCGCTGCCAAGTTGTTTTCCCCACCATCTTCATCCTGAGGATGGGAGTTAGATCGCTTACTTATACACAACCAGTGGTGCAGCCGTTATTTACGTCTCATTGCTAATTTCCCATGGAAGGAGATCAGCCCATGCCTATGAGCTTATATAACACGCCTCAAGGTATCTTGTTACGACCATTTAGCCTGGCGGATAGTGAATCCCTACTTGCCCTCAGGCTTACAAATAGGGAGTCTCATGCGCCGTACGAGCCACTCCACGGCGACTCATTTTTCACTCTGGAAGAACAGCAGGAATATATCCGTCAGAAATTGCGTCAAGCAGAGGAGGACCGGGGATATTCGTTCGGTATCTTTCTCTTGGGGGACGAGCGTCTCATCGGATATATCTCCATTTCTAATCTTGTACGTGGCATGGGACAATTCGCTGATATCGGCTACATGATGGATCGGCACGAACAAGGTAAAGGGCATATGACCGCAGCTTTGAAGCTGGCCATACAATTTGCCTTCCGTGCCCTATCGCTTCACCGTCTTCAAGCCGGTACCTTGCTGCATAATGAGCGCTCACAGCGTGTACTGCAAAAGTGCGGCTTTCAGCCTGAAGGTATTGCCCGCAAGCTGGTACAAATTCAAGGGATATGGCAGGATCATCGGATGTTCGGGCTTTTAGCCGAGGATAACGTGTGGCAGACCTGGACCGCTACACAATCTGCTCAGAGCCATATATGACAAAAAACCGCCTGGCTCTAAGCCAAGCGGTTTTTTTCGCATTATATCACGTCATATGGATAATGCCTTTACAATCACGTCATTCCTTTACTTAAGGAGCAACAGTTTGCATTTTTTGTTGAAATTGTTCGATCGTCAGGACTTGGTCCCCTGTTGGGATGCCCACTTTAAATGTTGCTTTTTCATTGATTTTGCTGTATTGCGTGTAGCCAGTTACAGACAATTTCACATTGTCTTTTGTGGACGGATCATTCATTTCTACATTCGCATTCAGGTCTTGATACACAGGAATATCATCCTTGTTCAAGGCTGTGTTAATGTCGAATTGTTTCACAGTCAAGTAGTTTTTCAACTCATCCAGCTTTTTGCTAACCTCACTGGTGTTGGATTGCAGTTCTTTCTTCGCTTCAGCCAGCTCTTCCTTCTTCACTTGAAGCATGCTAGCATATTCGTCTTTAGACATCACATCAAGGATTTTAGGAAGCGCCTTAGTGATAAATGTATTTGTCGCTTGCTTCACGTTGTCGTTCGTTATTTTAAACTGAACCACTTGTTTAGCTTTAAGTCCTTGTGGCAATTTAGCATCCTTAGGATCAATATCAAAGAAGTACGTAGCTTGATCATACTCACTCAGAATAGCAGCAACTATTTCATTCGCAAATTTCTGCGATTTTTCCTGATCCATTGATGCAGGGTTAAATTCTTGTCCAGATTGTTTAGCCAACTCCTGCGGATCAATGATCAGGAATTTGCCTACTACGTCCTGTGGAAGCGGGTAAAATGGAACGTTCGGGATTTTAACGTACAATTTATCTTTAGTCATAACCATTGGAATCGTGAAGCTGGTAGAAAGATCACCTTTCAAATGAATGCCCAGCGTCATTTCAGATTGTAAAGGTTCTTTTTGATATACACCATCCAGCGTAATATCTGCATTTTTCAGCATACTGGTTACCATTGCACTTTGCTCGCTTGGAACGGAAGCAGATGTGATCGTCAGATCTTTAACTGTAAATTGACTTTTGGATTCATAAGAAGTCAATTTCATTGCATTAGCCGTACCGTTCGTAACAGCTTCCTTCGGTTCTAACTTCTTGCTGCAACCTACCAGGGCTACCGTCAAAAGCAACACCATAGTGAGTACCAAGACGGATAACTTTTTATTCATTGTGTAGATTCTCTCCTCTCGTAATTAACCCCTTTTATAATACTAACAAAAAAAATACACACCCCCTATTTTACCGCATACTCACATCCAATGAAACACTTATTGGAAAATTTTCTTACAATAAGCACAAAGACACCCTGGTTCTTTAACCAGGGTGTCTTATTTTTTAGGTAAAAAGTCTAACTGCTTATGATCCTTCTCTGTTGTGGTGGTCTACGTGATTCCGCTGCTTCACCTTTTTGGAACCGGATAGTGGCTCCGGTTGATGATTACGCTCACGCTTTTCGTTTCCTCCACCAGCGTCCTGTGCCTCGGGAACAGGAATGGCTTTAGGCTTGCTCATTTATGCATCCTCCGTTCTCAGATTAAATTTTGATATATCAACAAACCCTTTTATTACCATGTAAAGTAGGACTATAGGTGGTTTAGGTCTTCTGTTTTATCATGGTTAAGTGCATCCTGATGACGACGGTCATTACGATCCTGCTGCACTTGCTGTGCCTGATGACTGTTAACCGGACGCTGCTCCAAATCATCCACAATGTTAGACAGGTTTTTATCCAGTCCGTTTTTGGCCTTTGTCATGTAGCTTCCCCCTCATTCCTTCATGACTACGAATGCGTCAATGACTGTAACGTCTGAGCACACTGGTGAATATGTCGAGTGTAATCGGACACCAGCTGTTGAATGATATCTGTTCGTTCATCCACAGACTGTCCGTCCCGTTCCACATCAACCAAGCTAACCTGCACTTCCCGAGAATCTACATAAGTACATGCAAAATCAAAGGAGTACATTTGTCGGCCCTCTACCTCGATATGGATTCGTATAGTTCGGTTGTCTGCTTCATCTGCTTGTACCTGTGATTTATCCCCTGAATTCAAAAGTATAGGCAGTTGTTCCTGCCATGCTTCTACCAGCTTTTGCTGATCTACTGTCATTTCTCGATTCATGCCAGCACCTCCACATCTGATAACGTGTGAAAAAAACAGGCTTTTTATACAACAAAAAAGCCATCCTTTACGATCTCTAATCATCAGCGCATAAAGGCTAATGTATCAGCTAATCGTATTCGAATGGCTTGGCTCTTTTATAATAATGGCGGAGAGGATGGGATTCGAACCCATGTGAGCTTGCACTCTAACGGTTTTCAAGACCGCCCCGTTATGACCGCTTCGGTACCTCTCCAGGTGGTAATTCGATAAAGTTGCTTCCCATTTAAAATAAACTCAGGCGCAACAAAATTATTTTACCACAGACTTTAAACGAATGCAATACTTACTGTTTGGGAGCAATAACTTCTGCGCCTCGCATGTATGAACGCAGCACTTCTGGAATTACAACGCTTCCGTTCTCCTGCTGATAATTCTCCAAAATAGCAGCCACTGTGCGTCCTACAGCCAATCCTGAACCGTTCAGCGTATGTACAAATTCAGGCTTTGCTTTCGGCTCCGGCCGAAACCGGATGTTTGCACGACGCGCTTGGAAATCTTCTGTATTTGAACAAGAAGAAATCTCGCGGTACATGCCACTCTCAGGCAGCCACACTTCCAGATCATACGTTTTGGCAGACGTGAAGCCCATATCCGCGGTGCAAAGTGCCAGCACACGATATGGAAGTCCAAGCAGTTGCAGAACACGCTCTGCATTGTTCGTCATTTTCTCCAGTTCCTCATAGGAGGTGTCCGGGTGAACCAGCTTAAGCATCTCTACCTTATTGAACTGATGCTGACGGATCAAACCACGTGTATCCCTTCCTGCCGATCCTGCCTCAGAGCGGAAGCAAGAGCTGTATGCCACATAATTTTTCGGAAGCTGATCCGCGTTCATAATCTCTTCGCGGTGATAGTTCGTTACCGGAACCTCAGCCGTAGGAATGAGATAATACTCGGTATCGCGCAGCTTGAACAAATCCTCTTCAAACTTCGGAAGCTGTCCCGTGCCATACAGGCTGTCCCGATTCACAATGTATGGAGGCAGCATTTCCTCATAACCATGCTCACTGCTATGCAGATCCATCATAAAGTTAATCAGCGCACGCTCCAGGCGTGCTCCCAGTCCTTTGTAGAACGTAAAACGGGAACCTGTCACCTTGGCTGCCGCCTCAAAATCGAGAATATCCAGCTCCTGTGCCAGCTCCCAATGTGCTTTTGGCGTAAAAGAAAATTCACGTGGCTCCGACCAGCGACGAATCTCTACATTATCCTCCTCTGAAGCACCTACAGGAACCGACTCATTGGGGATATTCGGAATGGACATTACCAGTTCGTCGATCTGAATCTCCAGCTCGCGCACTTGCTCATCCAATTCTTTAATACGGTCGGAAACCTGACGCATCTCAGCAATAAGGTCATCCGCATTTTCTTTATTCTTCTTCAACTTGGCTACTTCACCGGATACGACATTTCGGCGATTTTTGAGCGCCTCACTTTCTTGAAGCAACTCACGACGACGCACATCCAGATCCGTAAAGCCATTTATCAGATCCAGAGATTTCCCTCTATTTTGCAAAGCTTTTTCAACCCGACCAAGCTCATTACGTAAAATCTTTATATCTAACACTGGTAATCCCTCCTACACTACAAACCTGACTTTCCGCTATTCGCGGACCATATCTACAAAATACTGATGCAACCGGTAATCGTCCGTTAATTCTGGATGGAAGGATGAAGCCAGCAAATGACCCTGACGGGCCGCCACGATCTCGCCGTTATACTCAGACAGCACATCTACTCCCGTTCCAACAGACTGTATTAATGGCGCGCGTATAAATACAGCACGAACCGGTTCCTCAATCCCTTTAATGTCCAAGTCTGTTTCAAAGCTTTCCCGCTGGCGACCAAAAGCATTACGTGACACTGTAATATCCATCAGTCCCAGATGCGCTTCTTCCTGTCCTTGAACCGTTTTGGCCAGCACGATCAACCCCGCACAAGTGCCGAATACAGGCTTGCCTTGATCGGAAAACTGGCGTATAGCATCAATAAAGTCATACTTGCGCATCAGCTTGCCAATCGTCGTGCTTTCACCGCCGGGAATGATAAGACCGGACAGCTCATCGAGCTGCTCGATCTTCTTTACCGCCACACCTTCTGCACCCGCACGTTCAACGCTTCGTATATGCTCGGCCACAGCGCCTTGCAGCGACAGAACTCCTATTTTCATGCGCCTGTCCCTTCCTTCTTACCAACCACGATCCTGCATACGTTCATGCGGTGCCAGCTTGGAAATTTCAATGCCCTTCATTGGAGCGCCCAGATTCTTGGACACTTCTGCAATCAGCTTGTAGTCCGTATAATGAGTAGTCGCTTCCACGATGGCACGTGCAAATTTCTCAGGGCTATCGGATTTGAAAATACCGGAACCAACGAAGACACCATCAGCACCCAAATGCATCATCAATGCCGCATCAGCAGGTGTTGCTACGCCGCCCGCTGCAAAGTTGACCACTGGCAGCTTGCCGTGCTCATGCACTTCCAGCAGTAATTCGTAAGCAACGCCAAGGTTTTTCGCTTCTGCATACAGCTCGTCCTTGGACAGGTTTTGCACCTTGCGAATTTGGCCATTGATAAAACGCATATGACGAACAGCTTCGACAATATTTCCGGTTCCAGGCTCACCCTTTGTACGAATCATGGATGCCCCTTCGCCGATGCGACGCAACGCTTCTCCCAGATCCTTGGCTCCGCAAACGAATGGAACGGTAAACTCCCGCTTATCAATATGGAAAACTTCATCCGCAGGCGTCAGCACTTCGCTCTCATCGAGATAGTCAACCCCCAGAGATTCCAGCACCTTTGCCTCCACAAAATGGCCGATACGAGCCTTAGCCATAACGGGAATAGAAACCACCTTCATGACCTCTTCCACAATCGTAGGGTCAGCCATACGGGCAACGCCGCCAGCTGCACGGATATCTGAAGGCACCCGTTCAAGAGCCATTACCGCTGTAGCTCCTGCCGCCTCCGCAATTTTAGCCTGTTCAGCGTTCATGACATCCATGATTACGCCGCCTTTTTGCATCTCTGCCATACCTCTTTTTACACGTGAAGTTCCCGTTTCCATGTCGTCGCCTCCTGTAAGGGTTACGTTTAGATTCTAACTTAATATTTTACCGCACAGACGCCAAATACACAATCATTTCAATCAGCAAAATACGTAAGGCATAGCAAGAATCAGCGGCTCTATTTGTCTGGTAATCAGACGATTAGAACAGGTTTTTAATACCCTGGAACAGATCACCGAAGAAGTTACCAATTGCCCGGAAAAGCATACGGAACCAGCCAGCCTCTTCTACATCCGTCGTAGTTACCAGGTCAACGGTTTTCACCTGACCTTTTTCCACACCATCCGTTTTGTACGTATAGCTAATCGTTCCGACTTTTGCCCCTTGCTTCAAAGGCGCTACGAGTGAGCTTTCCGGTGTAATATTGGTTGTAAACGTCACTTTTGGATTGCCAGCACCCTTAGGTACGACAAAGCTTACCGCATCTTTGGTCACAACAGGTACTTCAGTTTCCGTGCCTTTGGAGACAGGCACATTTTCGGCGCCCTTAACTACCGTCTTTGGAGCCACTACCTGCTTCACTTCAAAATTATCAAAACCATAGTTCAATACTTTAGCAGTCTCTGTAAAACGGTGCGCATCCGAGTCAGCCCCCATAACTACACTAATGAGACGCATTCCGTTGCGTTCGGCTGTTCCTGTAAAGCAGTTGCCCGCATTAGCCGTATGACCGGTTTTCATTCCATCCAGACCCGGATAAGCGAACTTTCTAAAGTTGGTTATATTCTTGTTTGCTTCCAACATCCAGTTGTAGTTAATAATCGGCGCCTTGTCCGTCGGACGGAACTTATACGATTGAATCGTCGTAAACCGTGTATAGTCTGGGTGATCCTTAATAATGTTTCCAGCCAGTGTTGCCGCATCTCTCGCTGTCATTACGGTTTCACGATCGGTATCTGGTTGAAACCCTTTAGGCATATCGCCACGGTCTAACCCTGTAGAGTTGATAAAATACGTATTTTTCATGCCCATTTTCTGAGCTGTTTCATTCATCAATTTTACAAAGTCCTGCTCGGTTCCAGACACACGCTCAGCAAGAGCTACCGTTGCATCATTAGCAGAGCCTACCGCCATGGCAATATACAGCTCTTCTACCGTATGTTGATCACCTTGAGCCAGAAAAATACGTGATCCGATGCTCTTAGCAGCATTCTCTTGAACTGTAACCTTATCCGTCCATTTGAGTTTCCCCTGCTTGACCTGCTCCGCTACGATGTACTCTGTCATCATTTTGGTCATACTTGCTGGTGGGAGCGGCTCATCCGGGTTCATAGACAGCAATACCTGCCCTGTGGAAGGCTCAATCAAGATAGCCGAGCGCAGCGCCAGACTAGGCGGCTTAACAGTGCCTGTCCCCGTAATATTGACCGCCTCTGTTGTCGCTCCGGCGGCAAAAGTAGCTACAGACGGATCAAAATTGCCCACAACCGGTAATGCTGACATGTACACCATATTAAGCACCATGACTGCTGTTACGCTCTTTTTAATCATGCTGCGTTTCTTATTTTTTTTATGATTGTTCGCTTTCAAATGAATACAAACTCCTCTCGTACCTCAACCCGATCCGCTATGTATAACGAGACGGTGGATAATGCCTCTACTAGGCCAATGTAATTAATGTTTTAAATTCCCGTTTTGTTTCCCCAGTTGTAGCCATTGATCAACGTTCTCTGCTCTTATCTACACTTGTCTATTCTATCACAGGGGTATCTCTAAAAAAAGACAGGCAGAGCGAAATACGCCCTGCCTGTCGTCAAGTCTGCTACAGTCGAACTTTATAATGAATAGTTCGGTGCTTCTTTCGTAATTTGCACATCATGCGGATGGCTTTCACGTAAGCCTGCACCCGTAATACGGATAAAGCTCGTATCATTACGAAGCTCCTCGATATTAGCAGTACCGCAATATCCCATACCGGAACGAAGACCGCCCAACAGCTGATGAACCGTGTCGGAAAGTGGCCCTTTATAAGCGACACGTCCTTCAATGCCTTCCGGTACCAATTTCTTATCATCATCTTGGAAATAACGATCCTTACTTCCTTGCTTCATCGCAGCCATGGAACCCATACCACGATATACTTTAAAACGACGTCCTTGATAAATCTCGGATTCGCCTGGACTTTCTTCCGTACCAGCAAAAAGACTACCCAGCATTACCGCAGAAGCTCCCGCCGCAATGGCCTTCGTAATTTCGCCGGAATATTTAATACCACCGTCTGCAATAATCGGAATATTATATTCCCGTGCTACTGTCGCACAATCATAAATAGCTGTTACTTGCGGAACACCAATCCCGGCGATCACGCGCGTTGTACAGATAGAGCCTGGACCAATGCCGACTTTTACAACCGAAGCTCCGGCTTCAATCAGTTCACGCGTTCCGTCACCAGTAGCTACATTACCTGCTACAATCGTCAGATCAGGATAAGCATCACGCAATTTGCGAACCGCTTCAATGATGTTAATATGATGACCGTGAGCAGAATCGACGACAATCAGATCCACACCTGCATTTACGAGTGCTTCAGTCCGATCAAACGTATCTTTGGAAATACCTACAGCCGCACCAACCAGAAGACGCCCTTGTGCATCTTTCGCTGCGTTTGGAAATTGAATAGCCTTCTCAATATCTTTAATAGTGATAAGCCCTTTGAGGTAATTTCCATCATCCACCAAAGGAAGCTTTTCAATTTTATGCTTTTGCAAAATGCCTTCCGCTTCCTGCAAGGTCGTACCTACAGGTGCAGTTACCAGCTTTTCCTTCGTCATAACTTCACTAATTTTAAGATTAAAATCGTGAATAAAACGAAGATCGCGGTTCGTGATAATACCCACCAGCTTATTTTCTTCGTTTACAACAGGTACACCAGAAATACGATATTTACCCATAACAGCTTCAGCATCGGATACCAAGTGATCTGGAGTCAATGAAAATGGATTGGTAATAACACCGCTCTCTGAACGTTTTACTCTATCTACCTCTACTGCTTGCTGTTCAATCGACATATTTTTATGAATAATGCCAATACCGCCTTCACGAGCCATAGCAATTGCCAAAACCGCCTCAGTAACAGTATCCATACCGGCACTCATCAAAGGAATATTCAACTTTACGTTATCACTCAAACGGGTCGCTACACTTACTTCTTTCGGCAGAACCACCGACTTGCGAGGTACCAGCAAAACATCGTCAAAGGTAAGGCCTTCCTTACCGAATTTATCTTCCCACACCAAGATGATCCTCCTTCAAATTGTTTAGTCTGTATTGGTCTTGTTGTCTGTCCGACATGGACAAATCAAGGCTCTCTGAAAATATATTATTGCAATCTTAGCAAAGCGGTATAGGGGTGTCAAGCCTTCCTCAGCAGCCATAACTTTTAGTGTTCCCCTGTACAAACAAGTGTACTCACAGGGAGGACATCCCTTATAATTAAGCGTTTCCAGAGAAAAAGTCGACCCTTTTATAAAAAAATAACCCGCTTGGAAAAAGGCAGATTAGAGATTACATATAAGGTTCTGGAACATAATATACAAAAAAAGAACCACAATCTCAAGGAGATCATGGTCCTTCTTACTTTTGCTTGGCGACGTCCTACTCTCCCAGGACCCTGCGGTCCAAGTACCATCGGCGCTGGAGGGCTTAACGGTCGTGTTCGGGATGGGTACGTGTGGAACCCCTCCGCTATCGCCACCAAACATGAATTTGTTAAACAAATTCTACCGTATGGATATTCGGTTCATCACGAATCGTGTGAATGAATAGCCATGCGCTTTTCGTATGTATCTTCTACATACCTTCAAGGTGTTACACCCTGAAAACTGGATCCGAAACTCGATTTGCGTTTTATTCTTAGGATAAGCCCTCGACCGATTAGTATTGGTCAGCTCCATGCATTACTGCACTTCCACCCCCAACCTATCTACCTCGTCGTCTTCAAGGGGTCTTACATACTGGGAAATCTCATCTTGAGGGGGGCTTCACGCTTAGATGCTTTCAGCGCTTATCCCTTCCGTACATAGCTACCCAGCGGTGCTCCTGGCGGAACAACTGGTACACCAGCGGTACGTCCATCCCGGTCCTCTCGTACTAAGGACAGCTCCTCTCAAATTTCCTACGCCCACGACAGATAGGGACCGAACTGTCTCACGACGTTCTGAACCCAGCTCGCGTACCGCTTTAATGGGCGAACAGCCCAACCCTTGGGACCTACTTCAGCCCCAGGATGCGATGAGCCGACATCGAGGTGCCAAACCTCCCCGTCGATGTGGACTCTTGGGGGAGATAAGCCTGTTATCCCCAGGGTAGCTTTTATCCGTTGAGCGATGGCCCTTCCATGCGGTACCACCGGATCACTAAGCCCGACTTTCGTCCCTGCTCGACTTGTTGGTCTCGCAATCAAGCTCCCTTCTGCCTTTGCACTCTTCGAATGATTTCCAACCATTCTGAGGGAACCTTGGGGCGCCTCCGTTACTCTTTAGGAGGCGACCGCCCCAGTCAAACTGCCCACCTGACACTGTCCTCGTACCGGATCACGGTACTAAGTTAGAACCTAGATACGATCAGGGTGGTATCCCAAGGATGCCTCCTCTCAAGCTGGCGCTCAAGTCTCTTAGGCTCCCACCTATCCTGTACAGATCGTACCCAAATTCAATATCAAGCTGCAGTAAAGCTCCATGGGGTCTTTCCGTCTTGTCGCGGGTAACCTGCATCTTCACAGGTATTAAAATTTCACCGGATCTCTCGTTGAGACAGCGCCCAAGTCGTTACGCCATTCGTGCGGGTCAGAATTTACCTGACAAGGAATTTCGCTACCTTAGGACCGTTATAGTTACGGCCGCCGTTTACTGGGGCTTCGGTTCATAGCTTCGCCCTAAGGCTTACCACTCCCCTTAACCTTCCAGCACCGGGCAGGCGTCAGCCCGTATACTTCGCCTTGCGGCTTCGCACAGACCTGTGTTTTTGCTAAACAGTCGCTTGGGCCTTTTCACTGCGGCCCCCTCGGGCTATTCACCCTACCGAGGCACCCCTTCTCCCGAAGTTACGGGGTCATTTTGCCGAGTTCCTTAACGAGAGTTCTTCCGCGCGCCTTAGAATTCTCTTCTCGCCTACCTGTGTCGGTTTGCGGTACGGGCACCTTCTCCTGGCTAGAGGCTTTTCTTGGCAGTCTGAGATCATGACCTTCGCTACTACAATTTTCGCTCCCCATCACAGCCCAGCCTTAACGATGTGCGGATTTGCCTACACACCAGCCTCACTGCTTAGACGGACATCCATCAGTCCGCGTCACTACCCTACTGCGTCACCCCATCGCTCATAGCGGATTACGGTGGTACAGGAATTTCGACCTGTTGTCCTTCGACTACGCCTTTCGGCCTCGCCTTAGGTCCCGACTTACCCTGAGCGGACGAACCTTCCTCAGGAACCCTTAGGCTTTCGGCGGATCTGATTCTCACAGATCTTTTCGTTACTCATACCGGCATTCTCACTTGAATGCAGTCCAGCGCTCCTTCCGGTACACCTTCAACCCGCATTCAACGCTCCCCTACCCCTGATACCTAAATATCAAGCCATAGCTTCGGTGGCGTGTTTAGCCCCGTTACATTTTCGGCGCAGAGTCACTCGACCAGTGAGCTATTACGCACTCTTTCAATGGTGGCTGCTTCTAAAGCCAACATCCTGGTTGTCTGTGCAACTCCACATCCTTTCCCACTTAACACACACTTGGGGACCTTAGCTGATGGTCTGGGCTGTTTCCCTTTCGACAATGGATCTTAGCACTCACTGTCTGACTCCCGGAACCAAGTCTATGGCATTCGGAGTTTGACTGAGCTTGGTAACCCTTGCGGGCCCCGCACCCAATCAGTGCTCTACCTCCACGACTCTTATTCCGAGGCTAGCCCTAAAGCTATTTCGGGGAGAACCAGCTATCTCCGGGTTCGATTGGAATTTCTCCGCTACCCCCACCTCATCCCCGCATTTTTCAACATGCGTGGGTTCGGGCCTCCAGTGCGTGTTACCGCACCTTCACCCTGGACAGGGGTAGATCACCCGGTTTCGGGTCTACGTCCACGTACTCAAGATCGCCCTATTCAGACTCGCTTTCGCTGCGGCTTCAGCTCTTCACCTTAACCTTGCACGGGAACGTAACTCGCCGGTTCATTCTACAAAAGGCACGCCATCACCCCTAAAATGGGCTCTGACTTCTTGTAAGCACACGGTTTCAGGATCTATTTCACTCCCCTTCCGGGGTGCTTTTCACCTTTCCCTCACGGTACTGCTTCACTATCGGTCGCCAGGGAGTATTTAGCCTTGGCAGATGGTCCTGCCGGATTCATACGGGGTTTCACGTGCCCCGCACTACTCGGGATCCGTCTCGGAGGGAACAAGTTTTGAACTACAGGGCTTTTACCTTCTCTGGCGGGCCTTTCCAGACCTCTTCATCTAACCGGTTCCTTTGTAACTCCATGTGAGACGTCCCACAACCCCAAGGAGCAAGCTCCTTGGTTTGGGCTAATCCGCGTTCGCTCGCCGCTACTGACGGAATCACTATTGTTTTCTCTTCCTCAGGGTACTTAGATGTTTCAGTTCCCCTGGTATGCCTCTGTTCTGCCTATGTATTCAGCAGAAAGTGACTGTCGATGAAGACAGCCGGGTTTCCCCATTCGGACATCCCCGGATCAAAGCTTGCTTACAGCTCCCCGAGGCTTTATCGTTGTTCGCCACGTCCTTCGTCGGCTCCTGGCGCCTAGGCATCCTCCGTGTGCTCTTTGTAGCTTAACCTAGCATTTACAAAGTAAATGCGATTTGTTTTGAATTTCGTTTCATCACCGAAGTGTGAATGAAATTCAAAACAGCTACCTTTATTTCACTTGTTTACACAAGATCAGCATAAAGGAATATTCTAAAACGCAATTTCGTTTCGGTATCCAGTTTTCAAGGTGCAATTCGCTTCAAGGAAGCGAAACCCGATGAATATTTCGGTTCCACACAGATGTGTGAATGAAACATTCGTCGAAGCTTGAGAGTTTGAGCTCTCAAAACTGAGCAACGAGTGAGTAACAGGCCTAAACCTGAGTTTTGAAGCTTACGCTTCATATTTGAATGTTTCCATTGCAGGAAACGATTCTCCATAGAAAGGAGGTGATCCAGCCGCACCTTCCGATACGGCTACCTTGTTACGACTTCACCCCAATCATCTACCCCACCTTCGGCGGCTGGCTCCCTTGCGGGTTACCCCACCGACTTCGGGTGTTGTAAACTCTCGTGGTGTGACGGGCGGTGTGTACAAGACCCGGGAACGTATTCACCGCGGCATGCTGATCCGCGATTACTAGCAATTCCGACTTCATGCAGGCGAGTTGCAGCCTGCAATCCGAACTGAGACCGGCTTTTCTAGGATTCGCTCCAGATCGCTCTTTCGCTTCCCGTTGTACCGGCCATTGTAGTACGTGTGTAGCCCAGGTCATAAGGGGCATGATGATTTGACGTCATCCCCACCTTCCTCCGGTTTGTCACCGGCAGTCTGCTTAGAGTGCCCAGCTTGACCTGCTGGCAACTAAGCATAAGGGTTGCGCTCGTTGCGGGACTTAACCCAACATCTCACGACACGAGCTGACGACAACCATGCACCACCTGTCTCCTCTGTCCCGAAGGAAAGATCTATCTCTAGACCGATCAGAGGGATGTCAAGACCTGGTAAGGTTCTTCGCGTTGCTTCGAATTAAACCACATACTCCACTGCTTGTGCGGGTCCCCGTCAATTCCTTTGAGTTTCAGTCTTGCGACCGTACTCCCCAGGCGGAATGCTTAATGTGTTAACTTCGGCACCAAGGGTATCGAAACCCCTAACACCTAGCATTCATCGTTTACGGCGTGGACTACCAGGGTATCTAATCCTGTTTGCTCCCCACGCTTTCGCGCCTCAGCGTCAGTTACAGCCCAGAGAGTCGCCTTCGCCACTGGTGTTCCTCCACATATCTACGCATTTCACCGCTACACGTGGAATTCCACTCTCCTCTTCTGCACTCAAGCTCCCCAGTTTCCAGTGCGACCCGAAGTTGAGCCTCGGGATTAAACACCAGACTTAAAGAGCCGCCTGCGCGCGCTTTACGCCCAATAATTCCGGACAACGCTTGCCCCCTACGTATTACCGCGGCTGCTGGCACGTAGTTAGCCGGGGCTTTCTTCTCAGGTACCGTCACTCTTGTAGCAGTTACTCTACAAGACGTTCTTCCCTGGCAACAGAGCTTTACGATCCGAAAACCTTCATCACTCACGCGGCGTTGCTCCGTCAGGCTTTCGCCCATTGCGGAAGATTCCCTACTGCTGCCTCCCGTAGGAGTCTGGGCCGTGTCTCAGTCCCAGTGTGGCCGATCACCCTCTCAGGTCGGCTACGCATCGTCGCCTTGGTAGGCCTTCACCCCACCAACTAGCTAATGCGCCGCAGGCCCATCCATCAGTGACAGATTGCTCCGTCTTTCCTCCTCTCCCCATGCAGGGAAAAGATGTATCCGGTATTAGCTACCGTTTCCGGTAGTTATCCCAGTCTGATGGGCAGGTTGCCTACGTGTTACTCACCCGTCCGCCGCTAGGTTATATTAAAAGCAAGCTTTTAATATAACCCCGCTCGACTTGCATGTATTAGGCACGCCGCCAGCGTTCGTCCTGAGCCAGGATCAAACTCTCCATTAAAGACCAACCGAAGTCGGTTTATAAAAAGAGCGATTCGCTCATTTTGAAACTGACGAGATAAAATATCTCTTTTACACTCCGATTTCATACAACCTTACGGCATGTAGTGAAATCTTCGTGGTTGATTTTGCGAACAAAATCATTTACTCACTCGTTGTTCAGTTTTCAAAGATCAAACATTTCCTGTTCGTTGACTTAGCTCGTCGCCTTATCAACTCTTATATCTTATCATGTCCGAACCAACTTTGCAAGCATTTTTTTAAATCTTTTTTGTAACTCTCGCTCGCAACTTTGTATTTCTTGGCCGGAATTAGAATATACCATGCTCGTCATTTAAATGCAACTGTTTTTTAAATTTATTTTCAAGGCTACTGCCCTTGCCTCTACCCTTTATATGCAGCAGCCTCTTCTGGGTTTCTCAATTTCTGTTTACAGGTTGCTTTTTGGGCCAGAGAGTGTAGCTAAAGCTTAGTATAAAATCTATACCAAGCACCAACAGCCACCAATTAATAATGTTCCGTAGCTCCTTCGTCTGTAACGGATTGCCCACCAGCCAGATCATTAGTATTAATAAGACACAGCCTATTCCCCATGCCGCTAAGTGTCTGTACCAACCGCCCCTCTCCTCTTTGGCATGGAGCTTGCCATATTTCTTTTCCGATACGGGTTTAGAGCCTGTAGAGAAACGATAAGCAAATTGTCTGTCCGCCCACTGAATCATGCGATGTCCGAAAGCGATGGTGACTCCTACATATACAGCCGCCAAACCGTGAAAAAAACTCGCCGGCTCCCCTCCTTTTAAACCCATCACTGTTACTACAATTAAAATGAGATCAATTAAAGGTATACACGCCAACAAGCTCGCTCCGATCTTCCGCCGCTTGAATATATACCGCGCGATAAGACCCGCAATCACGAATAGCCAGAATCCAATCTCACAGGCAATGATAAGAGTTAGAATCATTTTGAAGCCTCCTTTTATAATACATGTGTGCTATAAAGTTATAGCACACATGTATTATTTAAAACAAGTATGATATACTGATCTTATGCCAAAAATTGTCGATCACCAAAAACAAAAAGTGAAATTAGCCGAGGCGGCTTGGCGGGTTATAAGAAAGCTGGGGATGGAGCAGGCATCTGTACGGCATATTGCACAAGAAGCAGGCATGTCTGTCGGTTCGATGCGTCATTATTTTGCCTCCCAATCCGAGCTTATGGTTTTTTCTATGGAACTGGTTGCCGAGCGGGTGGGTAGCCGTATCCGTAATATGACCTTTGATGGTTCTGCTATTGAGGATATTCAGCGGCTGCTGCGTCAGGTCATTCCTTACGACGAAAATACGCGGACGGAAATGGAGGTTTGGTATATTTTTACGGCGAAGTCCCTTTCGGATACTTCATTACAACCTCTGGCCCATCGGGTATATGACCAACTGCACCAGCTTGTTGGAATGCTTATGGAACATTTGCAAAAGTCAGGGTTACTACGGCCGGATTTGGATACCGACTTTGAGATCGAAAGATTGTATGCTCTGGTGGATGGGATGGCCGTACATCGGATATTGCGTCCTGGTCGAGTAGATGCTCCTTTTATGGATCGCTTAATTGAAAATCACCTTCATACTATCTGCTCTTCCCAAGCCTTAGTTGCACTCCAAGACAAAAAAGACGCACCCACGTAAACAACGGGTACGTCTTTTCTATTTCTACAATGCACTTATCCAATTACAATATGTCCTTCGGGACGACGGTACAACGTCTTGGTGGACCGTGGACGAATGGCATAAGCAATCGTGAGCGGCCCAATTCTACCAATGAACATGGTCACACACATGATCAGCTTACCCGCGTCAGACAGTCCCGGGGTCACACCTGTCGACAGACCCACCGTTCCGATCGCGGAAGCAGCCTCAAACGCAAGTGAGAGAAAAGGCGCATCCTCTGTCATTAAGAGCAGCATGACCACAATGGAGAAGATAAATAGCGCCAATACAATAATGGTCAGCGCACGCATCATGATATCTCTGGGAACCCGGTGGCGAAAGAACACGATTTCCTTCTGTCCCCGCATGACGGCAATTAGGGCGCCAACCATCAGCAGGAACGTAGTCGTTTTGATTCCTCCCCCGGTGGAGCCTGGAGAAGCGCCGATAATCATCAGTAACATGATAAAAAACTGGCTGGCCTGCCTTAACCCGCTGATATCTATTGTGCTGGTACCCGATGAACGCGTGGAAACGGATTGAAAGACAGATGCGTACACTTTGCCTTCCCAGTTCAGCGAGCCTAGAGTTCGTGCATTGGTAAACTCAAAAATAAATATGACCAGCGCACCAAGCACAATAAGCGCCCCTGACACACTGAGTACCATTTTTGAGTGAAGTGTCAGTCTCCGAGTACGCCGAAAATCGAATAGATCGCTTAGTACAAGAAAACCCAATCCCCCCGAAATGACAAGTACGGAAGAAATCATATTGAACACAAAATCTCCGGCATACCGTTGGAAGCTGCTTCCGAACAGGTCAAATCCCCCGTTATTAAAAAGAGATACCGAATGGAATATTCCATAGTATATCGCTTGTCCGACAGGCATCTCCCTCATCCATCGCAAAGCCATGACTACGGCAGCTATCGCCTCAATGGTAAAAGAGAAAATCAGCACCTTGCGAATAATGCGCACAATTCCTTCCATGCTGTCGGCATTAATCGCTTCCTTTAGCAGCAGCCGATCCTTCAACGATAACCGTCGCCCCAGCAGCAATGCAAACAAGGTCGCCAGGGTCATAAAACCCAGACCGCCCAGTTGCATCAGCACCATGATGACCGTCTCTCCAAACATCGTATAAGTTGAATTAACGTCTACTACGACTAATCCGGTGACACAAGCAGCGGAAACGGACGTAAACAGCGAATCAATCCAATGCGGAGCATGTCCACTATGATTGGAAACAGGAAGCATCAGCAGCAAAGTGCCCAATGCAATAATCAGCAAGTATCCGATGACCAATATAAAAGGAGGCGATGCAAACCGGGCAAGCTTGACGCTGCGTTTCATTAGAAGTCTTCTCTCCATCCGTTCTTATGAAAAAGAGGAGCAAGACACGGGAAGCCCGGCTGATCCTCCATATTCATAATGTTATGTTATTCTACCGTACGGTTACGCATATGCGGGAAAAGCAGCACATCGCGAATGGAAGGAGCATCCGTCAGCAACATGACCAAGCGGTCGATACCGATGCCCAGTCCGCCTGTTGGCGGCATACCGTATTCCAAGGCACGGATAAAATCATCATCCATTTCATGAGCCTCGTCATTGCCGTGCTCACGTTCCAGCAGTTGTGCTTCAAAACGTTGACGTTGGTCAATCGGATCATTTAGCTCAGTGAATGCATTCGCATGCTCACGAGCTACCACGAACAGCTCAAAACGATCCGTAAAGCGTGGATCTTGCTCGTTTCTCTTCGCCAGTGGTGAGATTTCAACCGGATGCCCCGTAATAAAGGTCGGTTGAATGAGTGTTTCCTCTACGAATTGTTCGAAGAAGGCATTCAGGATATGTCCAAAGGTCATATGCGGCTCTACCGGCACTTTATGCTCTTTCGCAAGGCGATGAGCTTCTTCATTGCTCAATTGTACGCCAAAATCCACGCCTGTTACTTCTTTAACAGCATCAACCATAGATACTCTGCGCCATTGCGGCGTCAGGTCCACTTCCTGGCCCTGATAATGAATGCGCTGTGTACCAAGCACTTCTTGCGCAATGTGAGCCACCATGTTTTCCGTCAATTGCATGATGTCCTGGTAGTCAGCATACGCTTCATACAGCTCAATCATCGTGAACTCAGGGTTATGGCGAGTGGAAATACCTTCATTACGGTAAACGCGACCGATCTCATATACTTTCTCCAATCCGCCGACAATCAGTCGTTTCAGATGAAGTTCAATGGCAATACGCATATATAGCTGCATGTCCAATGCATTATGATGTGTAATAAACGGCTTGGCCGCCGCGCCGCCTGCAATGGAATGAAGTGTTGGCGTTTCAACCTCCAAATAACCAAGCGAGTCCAAATAACGGCGCATGGATTGAATAATACGGGAACGTGTAATGAACGTTTTTTGTACTTCCGGGTTCATAACCAGATCGACGTAGCGCTGACGGTAACGCAGCTCAACATCCTTCAGACCATGATATTTTTCTGGCAACGGGTACAACGATTTGGACAATACCTCAAGATCCAGCACCTTAATGGTGGTTTCCCCTGTTTTGGTCTTGAACAGCACGCCCTTAATTCCCACAATGTCACCCAGATCCAAAATACCAAACGCTTTGTATTTAGCTTCCGGCACGGTATCTTGACGAACATAGATTTGAATACGTCCACTGAGATCCTGTACATGGGCAAAGCTGGCTTTCCCCATAACACGCTTAGCCATAATACGGCCTGCAATGCTAATTTCAATATTCTTCTCTTCCAGTTCTTCCTTGGTCAGACTGTCATACTTGCTTAGCAGTACACCCGCCTCAGCTGTGCGTATGTATTTACGACCAAAAGGATCAATACCTAACGAGCGAAGCTCGTCCAATTTGGCGCGGCGAATTTGCAGCAGTTCGCTTAGTTCCTCACGATTTTCTTGAGGCTCCTGGTTAGTAGTTTCATCCGACATGGTGCTAAATCAGCTCCTTCAATATGAATAGACGGGCCGGGGTCCGTCCGGGTGTAGAGAAAAAAAGCTTCCCCAAGGAAGCTTTTACATTCAATTCCAAAGTCCGTGTCTTATTTTTTGATGTCCACGATTTTATATTGTATAACACCTGCTGGAACGGTGACATCCACAACGGTTCCTTTTTTCTTACCGAGCATTGCCTTGCCAAGCGGACTTTCATTGGAGATTTTATTCTGGAGCGGGTCTGATTCAGCTGAACCTACAATCGCATACTCTGTAACATCTCTAAATTCCATATCCTCAACGGTCACGGTTGCGCCTACTCCCACAACATCGGTTTCAATTTCATCACTATTGATAATGCGGGCATTGCGTAGCATTTTTTCCAGTGTAATGACACGGCCTTCAATGAAAGCCTGCTCATTCTTCGCATCCTCATACTCGGAGTTTTCACTGATATCCCCGTATCCGATAGCTACCTTAATCCGTTCCGCCACTTCACGGCGTTTGACAGACTTTAAGTTCTCAAGCTCATCTTCGAGCTTTCTAAGACCTTCCTGTGTCAGAATGACTTCTTTATCGCTCATCTTAACCGATTCTCCTGTCATGGGAAAAGTTTAAAAGTGCATCGGAATGCACGCTTTCAAAACATAATATGCCACTCTGAGGGAATGAGAACATTTCCTGCTGTTGTCTTGAGAGCTGCATACAATTTGTAGCATACATCAAGATTTTATACTGAACGATTATAGGGCAAGTAATTGGAAAAGTCAATCGCATGCAAAGGCAGGAACAGCCTCCTTATTGCGCAACGGCGGCAGGAGAAACAGCCCCCGTGGAATGTTCATCATTTTCTACCATGTGTAGTCCGGATACAAAGCCATCCAAAATACGTACCATATCATCACGTCTCGTCTCTTCCATAACAACGTCCTTAATACGTGCAGATCCTCTAAGTCCTTTGAGGTACCAAGCCAGATGCTTACGCATTTCGCGGACAGCCACAGCTTCACCCTTCAATGCCACCAGGCGATCCATATGCAGAATGGCAATGCGGATTTTTTCTTCCGGTGAAGGATCAGGCAAAAGCTCGCCTGTCTGCAAATACTCAATCGTACGGTACAGCATCCAAGGATTACCCAGAGCACCGCGGCCGATCATAACACCGTCACAGTTGGTCAAATCCAGCATCCGGCGGGCATCTTCCGGTGATGCCACGTCTCCATTTCCAATTACAGGAATGGAAACTGCTTCTTTTACTTCTTTTATAATATCCCAGTTCGCATGTCCCGTATACAATTGCTCCCGTGTACGACCATGTACGCTGACAGCCTGACCTCCAGCACGTTCCACGGCACGGGCGTTCTCTACGGCATAAATATGCTCACTATCCCAACCAATACGCATTTTTACGGTAACAGGCTTGCTAACGGATTCCACTACAGCGGATACCATTTCATAAATTTTATTGGGATCGAGCAGCCAACGGGCACCCGCATCACATTTGGTTACCTTGGGAACCGGGCAGCCCATATTGATGTCAATAATATCTGCGTTCGTCTCCTGATCCACGACCTTAGCTGCTTCCACCAAAGATTCACGGTCTCCCCCGAAAATTTGCAGGCTAAGCGGTTTCTCACGCTCGTCTACGAACAGCATCTCACGCGTGCGCTTGTTGCCGTGAATGATCGCCTTGTCACTAACCATTTCTGCGCATACCAAACCTGTGCCAAATTCTTTGGCAATCAGGCGAAAAGCAGGGTTACACACGCCTGCCATTGGAGCCAGGACGACTTGGTTTTTCATTTCAATACCGCCGATTTTCAACATATCTGTTCACTCCTTTACTCCTTCTTTTATATCGTACACTTATCGTCATTCCGTCAGTTCCCGGACTTCAATTTCTAGCGTTTGGGCAATCATGTCCAACATGTCAGGCTCTACTGTTCGGTTGCCCCGTTCCACAGCACCCAGTATGGCCAAGGATATGCCAGTTCGCTTAGCCAACTCCTGCTGCGTGAATCCTTTTAGCTTCCGAAAGGCGCGAAGCCGTTGCGCCAGCTGCATGTTTTCCAAAACTGTATGCCGTCCTTTCCATCCAATGATTTCAATGCAGTATGCACGATACTGTACAGACCGGATGGATCTTGGTTCGGAACGATGTCAGCTAATGGCACAAGCACAAAAGCACGCACCAGCATGCGGGGATGAGGAAGCTCCAAATCCGGTGTATTGAGCTGCACCGCTTCCATCCATAACAAATCCAGATCAATGGTGCGCGGACCGTTAGGAATATGTCTTACTCTACCCAGACGACTCTCTACCTCCAGCATGAAGGCCAGAAGCTCCTCTGGAGCAAGTGTTGTGGATGCGGCTACTGTCATGTTTAGAAAAGAAGGCTGATCCAGATACCCGACAGGCTCCGTTTCGTACAGGCTGGAGCAACGAAGCACCCGTATACCCGGATGTTCGTCCAGCGCCGTGATGGCTTCATACAGGGTGTGCTCACGATCCCCCAAATTAGCCCCTAAAGCAATATAAGCCTCTGATGCCTCAGAGGTCGAATGTGCGTTCATGTACTGTTCCTACTTTCTTGCGCGATAAAGCTCAACCGTCACGCCCTCAAAATGAATATCGAACGGCGGATGCGGCTTCGTGACTTTAACAGTCAGTGCATTGACACTAGTATAAGTGCCCAGTAAGGAAGATGCAATACGTTCGCCCAAAGCTTCAATCAATTGGTAAGACTCCTTTTCTACAATATCTTTAACGGTGTAATGCACCTCAGCGTAATTAACCGTTTTATCCAATGCGTCTTGCTCGCCCGCCTCACGCAGATCAAGCTCCAGTTCCAAATCAATGTAGAAACGCTGTCCCAACTTACGTTCTTCGGGAAAAACGCCATGATAGCCGTAATACTCCATACGATGCAAAACCATTTTATCCATCGGTGATGGACCCCCTGTTCTTATTTGATTTTTTCTAATTAATTTTTTTCTGAAAATACAGTGACTTTATGCTGGTGGTAGCGTAATGAAGAATTTGAATCCGAAGAAGCGTAGCGCTCGCCTTTGCAACGGGATTCTTACCTCTACATGTTTTAATAATCCAAAGAATCCCGTTGCAACAGCGATCGCAGGATCAAATCATTCATGGAGCGGGCTTTACCCCCCATAACTCAGTGCATTTTTAGACCCGTACACCATCGCATCACACATACGCACCGTGCGCTTGATTTGCGCAACATCATGTACACGCACAATCTGACAACCTTGAGCAATGCCAAAGGCGACCGTAGCCGCTGTGCCCTCAACCACATCATCTACAGGCAAATCCAGCGCTGTACGGATAAATCTTTTGCGTGACGTCGCCAACAACAGCGGATAGCCCAATTGACATAGTGTATCCAGAGAAGTCATAGCATGGATATTTTCGTCGTAATCTTTGGCAAATCCGATGCCCGGATCTAAAATGATCTGTTCCGCACGTACACCTGCATCCAGCGCCAATCCGATACTTTCTTTTAAATCATCAATCATATCAGGTATAAAATCGCTATAGTTACGGTCATGACGATTATGCATTAAAATGACAGGACAATCGAATTGTGAAGCTACACGTGCCATGTCAGGGTCTGCCTTAAACCCCCACACATCATTAATGATATGCGCGCCTGCTTCAAGCGCCTGCCGGGCTACTTCAGCTTTGTAAGTATCCACGGATAATGGAATGTGCGGAGCAATACGGTGAATAGCCTGTACTATCGGAATGACACGTGCCAGTTCTTCTTCTACGCCTACGGGATCATGCCCCGGCCGGGTGGACTCCCCGCCAATATCAATAATATCTGCTCCATCCTCCACCAGCTTCAAGGCATGTAAAACAGCAATCTCCGGACTATTGTGCAATCCGCCATCGGAAAATGAATCCGGGGTCACGTTCAGTATACCCATCACCTGTGTGGAATCTCCGAGCGTAAGCTCGGCCTCACCCATCCGGTAGCTTCGTCGGTAAATGGTCGGTATATTCAATTCATCCCTGCTTTCTCTCTGTAATCGTGTAACAGCAGAGCTGTTATGGAACCGGCCTGTGTCCAAGCATCGGATAACTGGTGCGTCGTTCCATCCGGCTCCAGCAGTAGGTTCACAGGCCGAATTTCCTGTATGGAATTCGTCATAAATATTGCATCGGCCAGTCGCAGCTCGTCCCAACGGTATAGACCCTGCCCACAGCGGATGCCTCTCGCTTGAGCCAGCTCCAGTATAAGTCCGCGTGTAATACCTGGCAGGATACCTGTAGACAGGTCCGGGGTGTACAGCGTATCATTTCGGACAAAAAACAGGTTGCTGACCATCCCTTCTGCCAGGAAACCATCTGCCGTAAGCATCATTCCTTCAGCCTTATGCTGGACGGCAGCGGCGTGCTGCTGAAGCTCCCGCTTGGCGAGAATGTTATTCATATAATGGAGCGACTTTAAACGAACCTCACCCTCGGGCGTGTTTCTCGGGGTTCGCAACAACTGAAGCGCCGATGCGGCAGTTGTTCCCACGGTTTCTGCATGGGAAGCGGGTAACGGCTTGGCGAACAAAATATGGTTAGGGCGCGTATAGTCACCAGACGGCAAGCCGAGTACCTCTTCGCCCGCTGACACGGTGTAGCGGATATATGCTTCATTCAGACCATTCGCGGTCATCAGACTTTGGATATGCGCGATAAGCTGGTTCTTGTCCAGTTGAAAAGGAATGCCCAGCATCTGGCAGCCCTCTGCCAGTCTGTGCAAATGTCGATCCAGCAGGAACGGAACTCCCTTGTAGGTACGGAAGGTCTCAAACAGGCCCATTCCGTACAAAAAGCCGTGATCACTTACGTGAATCACGGCATCTGCGGCTTCCGTGAGGGCGCCATTGACTCCGATGTATTTCATCAATCAGACGCCTACCTTGCGTTTCAGGAAATTGCGTAGCAGTTGATGCCCGTGGTTCGTAATGATGGATTCAGGGTGGAACTGAACTCCTTCCACGGCAAATTCTTTGTGCCGCAAGCCCATAATTTCACCTTCCGCAGTTTCAGCGGTAATTTCCAGACATTCAGGCAGGCTCTCGCGTTCCACCAACAAAGAATGATACCGGGTCGCTGTGAATGGGGAAGGCAAACCTTCAAATACCGATGTATTATGGTGGAGAATCGGTGATGTTTTGCCGTGCATGAGTCGTTCAGCCCGGATGACATTCCCCCCAAACGCCTGTCCGATGGCCTGGTGACCGAGACAAACCCCGAAGATCGGAATCAGCCCTTTAAAGTGGCTAATCACATCCAGCGATATTCCCGCCTCATTCGGCGTGCATGGACCCGGTGAAATCAGAATATGCTCCGGTGCCAACTCTTCTATGCCTTTCAGATCAATCTCATCGTTCCGTCTTACGGTTACTTCCTCGCCTAGCTCACCCAAATACTGAACAAGATTGTACGTAAACGAATCATAGTTATCAATCACCAAAATCATACGACTCACCCTCCTGTGATACCGCTCTTGCTCAAAGCGGCTTCTTCTTCACCACATTGTACTGCCTTCATGACGGCTCTTGCCTTATTTCGGCACTCGCGATATTCCCTGTACGGGTCTGAGTCAATGACAATGCCTGCACCTGCCTGTAAGTAGGCCGTGCTACCTTTGACAGCTAGTGTTCTTATTATAATATTTAATTCCATATTGCCGTTATAGTCAATCCACCCCATGGACCCTGTATAAGGACCACGCCGAACAGGTTCTAATTCTTCAATGATTTCCATGGTGCGCACCTTGGGCGCTCCGGTAATGGTTCCCCCAGGAAAGGTGGCGGCGATCACATCTAAAGCGGTACGACCGGCGGCCAGCTTACCCTCTACTTGAGAAACGAGATGCATCACGTGCGAATAATACTCCACTGTCAGCAGCTCCGGCACATGCACCGTTCCGTATTCAGCAATCCGTCCGATATCATTGCGTTCCAGATCGACGAGCATAATATGCTCGGCGCGCTCTTTTTCACTCGATAGCAGCTCGGCAGCCATGGCAGTATCCTCTTCCGGTGTGAGTCCACGCCTTCTCGTACCTGCAATGGGACGTGCGCTGACGCATCCATCCTCCAGCTTTACCAATAATTCTGGCGAACCGCTAACAATTCGTAAATCTGGCATCCTCAGCAGGCCCATGTAAGGGGAAGGGTTCAGCAGGCGAAGCCACTCATAGATATCCTCAGGTTGGGCTGCCAGCGTACGTTGCTGACGAATCGACAGGTTCACCTGAAACACGTCACCTTGTGCAATGTATTCCTGCACTCGCTTTACGGCGTGTTCAAAATCCTCTTGGTTGAAAGCTGCTTTCCAGCCTTCATGATGAGCAACGAACGGCTCTTCTTCGGCAAGCCTTGCGCAACGGCGAATATAAGCAGGGTCAGATGCTCCGGCTTGTATGATGTTTTCCCACTGGATCAGCATACGTTCTGCACGCTGGACAGCTTCTGTGTAATATTCGGAAAGTATGGCTTTCTGCTGCTCCAAAGCGACATCATGGATATTGGCGGTATTACTACTGACGGTATCCAAGTGAACAGGTGCGGGCGTATGAACAGTGCAATAAATACGGCCTTCCTCATGATCATAGATCCATAGCTCGTTCACTTGCATCCATACATAGTCCGGTATGCCTGTATCGTCTGCCGCCTGTATCGGTAGGCGCTCCAATGAGCGAGCTACATCGTAACCGAGATAACCGGCAAAGCCGCCAGTGAAAAAAGGGATGCCCGGTACGCGCGGCGCACGGTAGGGGGCGATCCAGTCATTCATGACTGTTAGGGGCTGACCGTGTATGAGATCGCGCTTGCCGCTTTTTAGATCGGTCCAGACTGCCTGTTCCCCTTTACCTTCCAATATAGCAACCGGATTTAAGCCCAGATAGGTGTATCTCCCGCCTTTAGCGCTCTCCAGTAAAAAAGCATAGGGTGACGAATCCTCCCATGCCTTCTGCCATGATAACGGTAAACCGTCCGCAGGTAATTGATACTCAGCAATATATGGGAGTATACTCCAGCCTTCCTTCTGCCAGGCCTGCCACTGTGCCTCCGTTACTCTAGCTGTCGGTTTCATGCGTGTGTGCTTCCCCTTCCCTTACTTTGCGCAAAGTCTATATGCTATTTTTAAAAAGAATCCCCCACCCCCCTGACAACAGGGAAATGAGGGATTCCTTACATATAGTATACACAATTACGACGTAATTACAGCTCGAAATTGTATAGTGGTGTGCTCAGGTAACGTTCACCATTACTTGGAATAATGACAACAATTCGTTTGCCCTTGCCCAATTGCTTAGCCAGCTTCAAAGCCGCGTGAACAGCCGCACCGGAGGAAATACCCGACAAAATACCCTCTTCCTTGGCTACTGTGCGCGCAACTTCGAAAGCTTCATCATTTTCTACATGAATAATTTCATCATAGATGTCACGGTTCAAAATTTCAGGAATAAAGTTGGCACCCAGTCCCTGAATTTTGTGAGGCCCTGGTTTACCACCAGCTAATAGTGGAGAAGAAGCCGGCTCTACAGCGACAATTTTAATTTCCGGGAATTCTTTCTTAAGCACTTCTCCGGCACCAGAGATGGTTCCGCCCGTACCCACGCCTGCTACAAAAGCATCCAGAGTTCCGCCGATGGAGCGAATGGCTTCAACGATCTCAGGGCCTGTCGTTTCACGGTGAATCTTGGTGTTGGCTTTGTTCTTGAACTGCTCGGCAGCAAAATACTCCGGATTCTCACTCAGCAGCTCTTCCATTTTCTTAACAGAGCCGTTCATGCCTTCCGCTCCGGGTGTCAGTACAAGATCTGCTCCGTAAGCGCGCAGCAAGTTGCGACGCTCCACGCTCATTGTTTCTGGCATAACGATTACTGCCTTGTAACCCTTCGCGGCTGCAACCATAGCCAAACCGATTCCTGTATTACCGCTGGTAGCTTCAATAATGGTACCGCCTGGTTTGAGCAGTCCTTCACGCTCGGCCTCTTCCACCATACTAATAGCGATACGGTCTTTTACACTTGAACCCGGGTTCTGGTATTCCAGTTTCAAATAAATTTCTGCGCTATCTTCCGGTACGATCCGGTTAAGACGGACGAGAGGGGTTTCACCGATAAGCTCGGTAACGTTATTGACAACTTTAGCCATGATAAGTTCCTCCCTGACATTGGATGTTATATTAATTTTTTTTGCAAAATCACATTGTTAATCAATCTTGGTTTTAATTTCCGATTAAAAAGGTTGGTTTTCACGATAATCATAACAATCTTCAAATCCATTGTCAATACGAGCCATAAAAAACACGACACCTCCAACTCTGATTTTCAGCATTGCGCTCGCTTCAAACCAAGAATCGCTCACTCTGTTTATAGAGAAATGGAGGGCATATCTTTTCCAGGCAAAATGCGTACCCCGTATTTATCACGCAAGCTTTTCTCTACCTCTTCCAGAGAGGCAGCTTGAGCGAGTGCAAGCGAGCGGCGAATTTGCTGTCGAATCTGTTGTTCGTTCGTGGGAGCTTCCAAGCGGATATCCTGTACAAAAATGACGGCATAACCCTCATTAACAGCGATGGGACCAGCAACATCACCGGAACTTAGCTCTCTCGCTGCCTCCATAATCTTTTGCGGCTGAAAAGGGTCATACTCGTTCACCCATCCCAGCTGTCCGCTTTTGTCTTTGCCATCAAGATGACTGGAATGTTCTTGAAGCAGTGTATCAAAGCTTTCTCCCTGCTTGACCCGTTCAAGTAGCGTCTCAGCTTCCTCCGCTTGGGTCGCGTATATGGCTGCCAGCTTGATCTGCTTGCCGACTGCAAATTCCTCAGAATGTTGCTTCCAGTACTCGTCAATCTCAGCTTCCTGAACTTGAATACCCTGTGTGGCTATTTTCTCCAACCCAATCCGGTATTCCGCCTCATTCCGCAAATCATCCGGATTTAATCCGAATTGTTGCTGCATTTCATCAAAATAGGCGCGATCCGAGACATACCCTTTACTATCCTGCTCCAGCACCTGCTGCAAATCCTCTTGGGTAACCTTGATACCGAGACGCCCAGCCTCCGCCTCCACAACTTTGCGGTTTAGCATTTGCAGCAGTGTAGTGGCTCCATAGCGTTTTTTCAGCTCTGCAATCCACTGTTCCTCCGATATGCCTTCCTGCCCCATCTCCGCCACAGCTTGATCGCCGTCGTCCTTGGTTACATCACCCGGCTTTAACAGCCCGCGGAGCATGATAAAACCACCCAAGGCGGCGACACTGACGGTCAGGATAATGACAGCCGTCCATAATCCTTTCTCCCGTGTACTCATCGCTCGCACCGCCCATCCGGTTAGGCTTTGGCTTGATCTAACAGATTTTGCAATTCGCCTTTATTAAACTGGTAAGCCTCATTACAGAAGTGACATACGACCTCGGCCTGTCCCTCTTCCTCAATCAGCTGCTCCAATTCGCTTTCTCCCAAGCTGATTAATGTTTTTTCCACACGCTCTCGCGAGCATTCACATTGAAAATGAATATCCATTTCGTCGAGAATCCGAACGTCCGGCAGCATCCAGCGCAGCATTTCATCAAGCTCCAAGCCCTGATCCAACAGAGCTGTAACTGGCGGAATGGAACCGACCGCATTTTCGATAGCCGTAATCTCATCATCATTCAAGCCCGGGAGCAACTGAATAATAAATCCGCCCGCCACGATAACCGAGTTATCGGTATCAACCAGAACGCCCAAGCCCACCGCCGAAGGTGTCTGCTCTGATTTGGCAAAATAGTAAGTAAAATCTTCACCCAGCTCACCGGAAATAATCGGCGTACTGCCACGATAAGGTTCTTTTAATCCCAAATCCTTGATGATATGAATAAAGCCCTCTGTTCCGACAGCACCTGCTACATCCAGTTTGCCCATACTGTTGCTCGGCAAATGTACATGTGGCTCGGACACATAGCCCCGCACCTCACCTACAGCGTTGGCATCAACGATGATTTGTCCGATTGGACCGTCACCTTTAACTTGAATGGTGAGCCGCTCTTTACCTTTTAACATAGAGCCCATAATGGCACCCGCTGTAAGTGTTCGTCCCAAAGCGGCGGTGGCGGTAGGATACGTATCATGTCTTCTCCGCAGTTCCTCCACCAGTTCTGTTGTCCGGACCGCGAAGGCTCTAACCCTTCCATCCATAGCTGTACCACGAATAAGTCGATCCTGTTTCTTTTCCATATTGATTTCCTCCCCTATTCTCAGAGCAGCTATATGCTGTTATTTTCGTTAGTGTATGTTTTTTCCGCATAACTAAAGCATGATTCCTGCTATATAAACAACCTGCATCGACAGATTACGCGAATCGTTCAAAAACGTAACATATTTCAGTATAGACGAAAAACGCCGCCAATCCAAACCGGTTTAATCTCCGGCTGGCCTCGGCGGCAGCTTATATCCATTTTTTATTCAGCGTTACGTTGGTAAATGATACGTAAGCCTTCCAGCGTCAACATCGGCAACACTTTCTGAATACTCCGTGTCTCCGAGGCAATTAACTCGGCAAGACCCCCGGTAGCAATAACCGTAGGCTCTGCCTGCATTTCCTCCTTGATGCGCTCCACAATACCGTCCACTTGCCCTGCATAACCGAAAATGATCCCCGCTTGCATAGCATGAACCGTATTGCGGCCGATGACCTTCTTGGGTTTTTCCAGCTCAATCCGAGGCAGCTTGGAAGCCCGTTGATAGAGCGCCTCCGTCGATATCCCGATACCCGGCACAATGACTCCACCCAAGTAGTCTCCCTTGTCATCAATACAATCAAACGTCGTCGCTGTTCCAAAATCCACCACAACCAGAGGACCGCCATACCGCTCGACAGCAGCAACGGCGTTCACGATCCGGTCAGCCCCTACTTCACGCGGATTTTCATAACGCAGATTAAGACCGGTCTTAATTCCCGGTCCGACGATTAGGGGCGTTCTGCCTATGTATTTGTCGCACATTTCCTCCAACACATGAACCAGCGGTGGAACGACTGAGGAGATAATGACCCCATCAATATCATCCTTCAATACACCGCCCATACTAAAAAGATTATGTATGAGCACGCCATATTCATCTGCGGTTGCCTGTCTGGAGGTGCTAATCCGGTAATGATGCAACAGCTCGCGCCCCTGATACATCCCCAGCACAATATTGGTATTGCCCACATCCACTACAAGAATCAATCGGTGTCACCTATCTTTCTTTGCGTTAAGGTCAAGGCTGATATCCAGATTATGAAAAGAGTACGTCAGCCTGCCTACAGAAATCACATCTACGCCGCTCTCAGCCATCGCGCGCACCGTTTCCAGCGATACATTGCCTGAAGCTTCTGTTTTGACATGTGGAGCCTGTTCCCGAATAAAACGAACTGCTTCCTTCATATCCTTAACGGACATGTTATCCAGCATAATAATATCCGCTCCGGCATTCAGCGCTTCCTGAATTTGTTCCATATTTTCCGTCTCTACTTCAATCGTCATCGTGTGCGGAATATGGGTACGTGCCCGGGTTACCGCCTGCATGATCCCACCGGCACCCTTGATATGATTATCCTTTATCATAACGGCATCGTACAAGCCAAACCGATGATTGGAACCGCCACCCACACGAACAGCGTATTTTTCAAGCAACCGATGCCCTGGTGTTGTTTTCCGTGTATCCACCAAGCGCGTCGAAAGTCCGTGGAGCTGGTCGACAAAAGATTTTGTTCGCGTCGCAATGCCGGACATCCGCTGAATCAAGTTTAGAGCCAAACGTTCTCCAGTCAGAATCGCATGGGTACTCCCTGTCACTTCTGCCAGAACGGTCCCCTGCTCGATCCATTGCCCATCAGTCACCAGTGGAGTGAAGGACAGCGAGGGGTCTACGACCCGAAATACGAGTTCTGCCACGGGCAAGCCCGCAGCAACACCGGATTCCTTGGCATGGATTACCGCTTTGGATTGGTGATTTGGCTCGATGGTCCAGCGCGTGGTCACATCGCCCGATCCTGTATCTTCTCGCAGCCAACTGCGAATTTGTGCTGTCAGCTCTTCCTGATACCCGCTAAACTCTCCGTAATACTCTCTGTTAGATGTCATGAACGCACTCCTCCGTTATCCCTTGCTCACGTCGCTGCTGGACATGCTTGCGCCATACGCCATCGTCTGCTGTAGGGAAATCGTCACGGTAATGTGCTCCCCTGCTTTCCTCGCGCAGCAGCGCCCCGTCCGTGACCAGCAAACCACATGTGAGCAAATTGGCAAACTCGATCTCTTCCCGACTGGTCAGAACTGCGCTGAAAACGGACATCTGCCCCCGTAGCTGATCCAGTGCTGCTTGCAGCCCCTCCCCATTCCGACGGACTCCGGCATAATGAACCATTGTTTCTTGCAGCTTAAGCTGCTGCTCAATGATAGACGAAGCCAGAGAGTCCACGCGGTTGTCATTGCAGGATATCAGCGTATGACCGGCCAGCGGCGGTAAAGAATGTAACCTCTCGACAATCCTGCCGCCAAATACGACCGCCTCAGATAACGAATTACTCGCCAAACGATTAGCCCCGTGTACACCCGTGGAAGACACCTCACCACAAGCGAATAGGCGTGCAAGGGTGCTTTCTCCATGCAAATTGGTCTGGACGCCGCCCATCATATAATGCGCAGCGGGCGCTATGGGAATCCAGTCCGTCGTTATATCAAGACCAAAAGACAGGCATGTCCGATAAATGGTTGGAAACCGTTGCTTGATCCGTTCAGACGGTTCATGTGTAATATCCAGGTATACAAACGCAGCCTGCGTACGTTCCATCTCATGAACGATGGCACGAGCTACAATATCCCTTGGTGCGAGTTCCTGTCGGGAATCATACTGCTCCATGAAACGCTCTCCGTGAGTATTGCGCAGCACAGCCCCTTCACCCCGTACGGCTTCGGAAATCAGGAATCTTGGAGCACCCGGATGACACAAAGCTGTCGGATGAAACTGTATAAATTCCATATCCCGCACAGCTGCGCCAGCGCGATATGCCATAGCAACCCCGTCCCCGGTCGCGATATCGGGATTGGTCGTATATCGAAATAATTGTCCACCGCCCCCGGAGCATAAAATCGTTGCATTCGCAGTGACATATAATCGTTCGCCATTCGGCTTTTGAACCAGAGCCCCGATGCACTCGCCATGCTCGGTCAGCAGGTCGATCACCATATGCTCGTTCCATACCTCGATAGCGGGATGATCAGCGACCTTCTCTGACAATGCACGAGCAATTTCATAGCCAGTGGCATCCCCATTTGCATGCAAGATGCGCCGATGGCTATGTGCGCCTTCCTGTGTAAGCGCAAGTTCGCCATTCTCCCGGTCAAAGACCGCACCTAAACGTATTAATTCCTGTACACCGCTTGGCCCCTCATGAACAAGGACTCTGACTGCTTCCGGTTCACACAGACCTGCACCTGCAATCAGAGTATCTTGAATATGATAAGCTGGTGCATCCTCATCCGAAGTGACAGCGGCAATGCCGCCTTGTGCATACCTGGTGTTGCTTTCCAACAATGCCTTCTTGGTAATTAGCAACACCCGTCGATTCTCCGCAGCCTTAATGGCCGTATATAAGCCCGCAATGCCGGAGCCGATAATCATCACGTCGGCTTCGAATTTGGGTAATTCCGCTACATCAAAATCAACCAGATATCTTGGAATCATGCCTTCACCTGTTTCACAGAAGAATAGCGCACACCATAAATTGTACAGTATGCGCTCAAGGTATATGTTCAAAAGGATTGAAAGTCGATTACAGCGGCTGACAGCTTGTATAAGCTAAGAACATGAACAGCCGTTTATTTAACAATAAATGTACACAACGTTCCTCCGTCTGTCAAATCACGTCAGCTATATCTCCAGTATTTAAAAAGCTCCGGAAAACCAATTGTTACTGGTTCTCCGGAGCTTTCATACACGCTTATTCAACTGTCAACCCGATGATCAGGTTGTTGGTGGTGGAGTACCACCAGAGTTGCCCGAATTGTTACCGTCCTCTGGCTTTTGCAGATTAGGAATATCATTCGGTTGATCCGTTGTATTCTTTGGCTCGTCATCCTTGCCTTGAATACGTACACGAACGTCTCCGATGTTGTCGATCACAGGCTCACCATTTTCCGGTGTTCCTTCTCCCTCATCCTTGCTTCCATCCAAAGAACCCGTCTCGATCAAACGTTTAATCTGATCAAGCTCCAGAGTTTCTTCTACCAGCAAGGTTTGGGCGATCAAATGAACCTCTTTGGAATGCTTGGTCAGGAGTTCTCTGGCACGCTCATAAGACTCGGTGATGAAGCGGTTCATCTCCTGGTCAATCTGATAAGCGATCTGATCACTGTAGTTCTGCTCATGACCAATATCCCGTCCCAGGAATACCTGGCCTTGCGAAGTGCCGAACTGCATTGGACCGAGCTTCTCACTCATACCGTATTCCACGATCATGCTACGTGCGATACTTGTTGCTTGTTGGAAGTCACTGTAAGCTCCCGTTCCGATTTCACCAATAAACAGTTCCTCGGATACACGTCCACCCAGCAAACCAGTGATTTTATCCAGCAATTCCTGCTTGGTTGTCAGCATGCGATCTTCCTTCGGAAGCATGATGACATATCCGCCTGCGCGTCCACGTGGAATAATCGTTACCTTGTGAACCATGTCGGCATTTTCCAAGAAGAAGCCGATAATCGTATGGCCTGCTTCGTGATAAGCTACAATCCGTTTCTCGCGGTCACTGATTACGCGGCTGCGTTTTTCTGTACCTACGATAACACGGTCGATCGCTTCATCCACTTCTCGCATCGAAATATCTTTGCGGTTACGACGAGCTGCGAGCAAAGCAGCTTCGTTCAACAGGTTTTCCAGATCAGCGCCTGTAAAGCCTGTTGTACGCTTCGCAATAACATCCATTTTAACATCTTTAGTTAATGGCTTGTTGCGTGCATGTACAAACAATACCGCTTCGCGGCCTTTAACGTCTGGACGATCAACAGTAATTTGACGGTCAAAACGTCCCGGACGAAGCAATGCCGGATCCAGAATATCCGGCCGGTTCGTTGCGGCCACGATGATAATACCTTCGTTCGCTCCGAATCCATCCATCTCAACGAGCAATTGGTTGAGCGTCTGCTCACGTTCATCATGTCCGCCACCCAATCCAGCGCCACGTTGACGTCCGACAGCATCAATTTCATCAATGAAAATGATACATGGTGCGTTCTTTTTCGCGTTTTCGAACAAATCCCGTACACGGGAAGCGCCGACACCGACGAACATTTCTACAAAATCAGAACCCGAAATGCTGAAAAACGGTACTCCGGCTTCGCCTGCAACAGCTCTCGCCAAGAGTGTTTTACCAGTACCCGGAGGGCCCACTAACAGAACACCTTTTGGAATACGGGCGCCCACAGCTGCGAACTTACGCGGATCCTTCAAGAATTCTACGACTTCAACAAGCTCTTGCTTCTCTTCGTCGGCCCCAGCCACGTCTTCGAAGGTAACTTTCTTCTTCTCTTCGTTATAAAGACGGGCTTTGCTCTTACCGAAGTTCATAACTTTGCCGCCACCGCCCTGCGCCTGATTGAACAGGAAGAAGAACAACAGGAACATGATCACCAAAGGAACAATAGAAGTCAAGAACGTCAGCCAAATGCTTTCGCCTTCCATTTTCTTCTGTACGTATTCAAATCCGTTCGTTTCACTAGCATTAACCAGTTCGGTTAAAGCAGAGTCTGTCGGCGGAACGTACACGGAAAAATTGGTGGATTTGGCATTAGCCGGCTGCTTCTTATATGCACCGGTTACAAGATAGGCGTAACCGTCAAATTGGACCGTTACTTTAGAGATATTATTAGCTTTAACCTCTTGCCGTAATTGGTCATATCTAGGGAGATCGGAGGCTTCGTTACTGTTGCTGACAAACTGAACGATACCCACCACAACTAAAAAAAGAATCAAATAAAAACCAGAATTCCGGATGAACCGATTCATCCCCTACCTCCTCTCGAAACACTTAAGTTATTTTACCATAGCCTATAAGCCCTTCTCAACAAAGGACCCTATTTAGTCCTAGGACTGGAGGCTGAGATTAGCTGGTGTAGATTTCCGGCTTCAAAATCCCTATGTATGGGAGGTTCCGGTAGTGCTCGGCATAATCCAGACCATAACCCACAACAAACGCATCCGGAAGAGTAAAACCGGTATAATCAGCTTCAAGATTAACCGTCCGGCGAGCAGGTTTGTCAAACAAGGTTACGACACATACCGAATTGGCATTACGGTTCTTAAGCAATTCAATCAAATGAGTTAACGTCAGGCCACTGTCGATAATATCTTCGACGATCAGAACGTCGCGTCCTTCAACCGAAGCGTCCAAATCCTTAATAATTTTAACGACGCCCGATGATTTGGTGGACACACCGTAACTGGATACAGCCATGAAATCAAGCTCCAGTGGTACTGTAATAGCTTTAACCAAATCCGCCATAAAGATAAACGCACCCTTCAGCACGCAGATCACCAACGGATTCTTTCCTTCGTATTGCACGCTGAGCTGTGCGCCCAATTCCTTGATTTTACTCTGAATTTCTTCTTCGCTGATCAATACTTCCTGAATATCATTCTGCAACGGTGTAAACCTCCTAAGTTTATACTATGAAAGCCGTTCCTGCGCAATTACCGATGCCCTGGACTCTCCTGTCTTTGCCATGACATATATATAACCGAAGACGTGTGCTTTTGCACTGCGGCATGTACAGAACGCCGCACGCCCGGAATCCAGAGAATAGCTCCGGAACGGTCGCAGACGATGGGAATAACGGGACGCAGCGAAGGAGGTATTTTTTCATCAATGAAAATATCTTTAACCTTTTTTCTACCGTTTAATCCCATTACATACATGGTATCTCCAGGTAATCGCGAGCGTACTGTCAACGGCAGGGCCAATTCATCTGCGTCGAAGCACGCTTCCTCCTCATTCGGCGGATTTTGTCCATCCGGATAGGAAGTTCTTCGCCACCGAAGTATACCTCCCGCCTCAGGCAATTCAAGCTTACCGGAAATAGGCAATACGTCCAGTCCATAGCACCATGCGCCCATAACGCCTTGCGTACGGTCAAACAAAACCGCTTGGTCATATTCGCGGACTCCAACTGCGCCACCGCCCAAGTCCAGACTCCACGTAGACGGTTGTTCCTGGAGAAGCCTCAGTCGAACGGTCTCAATTTTACGAAAATCTAAATTTTCACTGTCCGAAGGCAGATAATTTAATATTAGTTTAATCAACCTCCGTTGTAAAGCAACGGGTAGCTTACGAAAGGAGGCGATGGAAAACATATACCTGCTGTTATCCATGTGCACCAATTCTTCATATACCGCCAGCGTTGATACCTCCATAAAATCATTTTCGTCAGCCATGGTTTCAGCCAGCCGATTTAGAGAAGGTGTCAGTTGCTCATTATATTGCCCCAAAAAGGGAAGCACATCCATACGAATGGAGTTGCGGCGGTATTTCGATGATAAATTACTGCTGTCCGTTACATAGGAAAGGTCATGAAACTTGCAGAACTCGATCAGGTCAGCCTTGTACATACGAAGCAACGGGCGAATGAGTTGCACATTTTTTTCTTTGCGTGTCAGCCGCATACCCGCCAGACCTGCCGGGCCGCTACCGCGCAGCAAGTGCAGAAGAACGGTTTCGGCCTGATCGTCCCCATGATGAGCCATCGCAATATGCTGTGCCGCCCACTTTGCAGCCGTATCATGCAAAAAGGCATAGCGCAGCTCGCGAGCCGCTACCTGCGAGCCCTTGCCGCTCTCCTTCATATAAGCGGGCACATCAACGCGAATCATCTCAAACGGAATTTCAAGTTTCCGGGCCATGCGGCGTACCTCCTCAGCCTCCGCATCCGATTCCTCCGGCCTGAAGCCGTGGTGGACGTGAGCACAGATCAGCCGCAAAGGCATATGTACAACGGATATTTCATGTAAAATGTGCAAAAGGGCCACCGAATCCGGCCCGCCGGATACAGCAACCACAATGCGGTCTCCGGGGCTCCACAGCGAATGATCCCGCGCGAGGGCGAGCACTTCCTGTACAACACCGGTCGGTTTTGTTGTTCCCATTCACGACCCTCTTTTCTGCCGACCGTAAAAATGATGATCATCTGTTATCTTATGTAAGTCCTGCCGCTACCTTAGCGCAATCCAGAGCGCTCCGGCAAGCAGCAAAAGCGAGAGAGTGAAAGCATATCCCAGCCAGCGTGGATTTCCTCTTTTCACGGACGATTGCCTGACATGCGCAGCAGCCAGACGCGACCAGGAACGCGCCGCCACACGGGTATCGGGATATTCTCCACGCACTGCACCCATCAGCCATTCGGCATAGGGTCGTAATACACGGCTACGACGAATGATGATGGTTAATTCCGCCGTATTACGCAGCTGTGGTAGCCTGCCCGCCGCTACTTTTAACGATTCGCCCTCCAATATATGAATAGTCAGAAGGGCGAAGGCAAACAGATCATACTGGGAATCGGCATTTCGACTGCCCGCATTCCAGAATCCCCTGTCATACCATTCTGTAAATTGCTTGACGCTCCGTCCCGCAAGGGACACCCCGCCATAATCAATCAACTCGGCTTCTCCATAGGCATTGACCAAAATATTTTGAGGCTTCAAATCGCCAAATACCCATCCTGCCTGATGCAGATCAGCCAAACGATTAAGTATGCCAGTTCCAGCCACACCATACCATTCCGCTCCCTTGAGCGCCACAAAACGGTGAAGCGGATCTCCCTTGACGTATCGCATGACATAAAAGGGTATTTCCCCACCGCTACGCAAGGATATATCATCCACCTCGAACAAAAAGGATGGATGTCCGTTTTGCTGGAGAGCGGATTGGGTTCCCTGCGACTGCAATGTGGTCAGCACGTTAATCTCTGATTGCAGATCAAGCGTGTTCTTCCCCATTTTCAGAGCAAATTGTCGATCTGCCTGTGCCTCTTTTACCAAATATACAGTTCCGTTCGCCCCACGGCCCAGCAGACGCTGAATGACATAGCTACTCCGCTTCCACTTGCCCTTGATGACCGTTCCGGGTGCAAGAACGGGATCAGACGACGTAGTCACCGAGCATCCCTTCTCCTTTGCCATAGGATTCTTCCATAGCCTTCTGTTCTCCTAGTGTAACATATCGGTAATAATCAATCACTTGTAAAATGGCTGGACCCGTTGGCGTCGCCCCCTTCATCCGCAAACGGCCGAATATCGACTTCACCTGGCTAAGTTCAGAGGTCCAACCAATATCCATTACCGCATCTTCACCCATCCGTCCCCCAGGAAAATGAAAGACAGAAATACGGCTAGGCCCGCTTCTGGACTGTAAACTAAGCAGCAAATCCCGAATACTGTCTTCTACGGCAGGCAGCTTGGGCTTCATGCTCGCACTGGCATCAATAAGCAAAGCAATTTCCAAAGCGCTGGTTTCTGTCAGCTCATCCATCACCTCAACCACCTGGGCCCGTTTGGCTGGCGGCAGTTCACCGATATGTCGGGCGCCCCCCTCACCCAAAATATGCGTTAACTCTCTATTAACCGCCTGCTGAATCGTTTGAACCACTGTTTTGCGGGTCATCATCTGCATGGTCTGTGCCAACTGCTTCGTGCCTACGATTTGGCTGAAACCTCCCCCCGCTTTAGCGATTTCCTGAATCTCTGAACTTCCAAGCTCGCCAATCGTCCCATAATCTATGACTCCGGCTACGTTCACCGTAATGCCTTCCTGTAAAGCCTGAGCCGCCGCCATGACTGGACTGACACCCACATTAGAGCATCCGTCTGTAATGATCAAAATTTGCTTCATAGCTTTTTGACCTCCCGCTTCCTCGTAATCTATTCCGATAGATTCTATCTTTGCCGAATCTGGAACGATTCAAACGAAGAACGCGGATTTTTAAAAAGGAAGCGAAATTTCCCGGGCAATGTCTATTCAGCTAACCGTACGCGGGCGCTCCATCCAGCTCATACCCGGTACATGAAGCGTGGCCCATTCTGGGCGGAAATGATCTATTTTGCTAACAACTACCGTCATGTCATCATAGATTTGATTTTGCTGGTAACGAATAACTCGTTCCAATAGACAGTCAGCCAACTGCTGCGGGTCATCGCTTTCAATTTCCTGAATCATGCGTTTCATCCATATTTCCTTGTTTACCGCATAACCCGGCGAGTCGTATATACCATCTGTGATCATGATCAAAATATCACCTGGCTGTAATTGAAGCGACACCAGATCAATTTCAATATCCTGTATAATGCCAATCGGCAAATTACTGGCAGATACGGGAATGACCTCCTCCCCTCTTTTAATAAAGCTTGGCGTTGACCCAATCTTCATGAATGTCGTCCGGGCCGTATACTGATCAATCAGCGCCATATCGACCGTAGCATACATTTCCTCGGGTGATCTCAGCATCAGAACAGAGTTGACCGACTTGATTGCCAGCTTCTCATCCATACCGGATTGCAGTAATTCCTCCAAAATATTAAGCGCCGCGCTGCTCTCTTGCTGCGCCCGCTCTCCGTTGCCCATTCCATCGCTCAAAGAGACCGCAAAGGTCCCGTTCCCCAGCTCCATCATGCTGTAGCTGTCTCCCGAGAAAAAATCCCCTCCTTTGGCAGCGCTTGCTACTCCCGTGGCAATTTCATATGTTTTGGCGGAGCCAAACATGACTGTAGCCAGTCCCTGGCGGCGATCTGCCGCCGTTTCGCGCATCACAGCAATATGCTCGTCCAATATGTCTGACAGCAGTGGAGCAATGATTTTCCGGCATTCGTCAAATCCCCTTGTATAAGCATGGACAATCTCAATTTCTACTTGGCCCGCATCCAGATTGATAATCTCAATAGATTGTATGGATAAGCCCAGCCGATCAAGCGCCTCTCGTATTTGTTCCTCCTGCCGATGCATGGTTTGCCCTTCCCGCTGAATTTCCCGCGCCAAATCCTCCATAATCTGTGATACGCCAGATAGCTGATCAGCAACAAGCTGACGACTGTCGTATACTTGGCGTTTCCACTGCATATTATGCTGGTAGAGGCTATACTGCTGCTTCATCACTTGCAGCACTGCTCCCGTCTTGGCGCAGGCCTTGCTCCACTGCGGCGGCATCTGCTCCGGCATCAAATTCGGATTATCCTCAATAGCACTCATCATTTCCGTCATATACTGATGGGTTTGCATAAACTTGCCGTCCCAGCATTGCTCGCACTTGAAGCAGGAGGCACACGTTCCCTCCGCCACAGCGTTCATAAAATGCTCGATTTCACCTTCCGGCTTCGCGCTCTCACTCGCAGATATCTGGTGAAAGCTGCGGGATAGCTGACTGAATACGCGGGAAAATTTCGTCACCCGCTCGGCAGTGAGATCACGGACTCTTTTGGCATACTCATGCTGGGATTTGGCGTGGTCCTGCGTACCAGGAACATAGGTAGAAACCGCTTTAAAGAAACTTTTTGGGGTAATTAAGAATAATAGAATCGCTGCGCAGCTCTCCCAGGTCGATGTAAGCACATCCCCGGTTCCGTCCAAATAGATTGTCAGAATTGAGGAACCTAGCAACATCCCGAGTGCTACGGCACCTTTTCGCCCTTCACGCAGCATCCCTGCCAGCAAACCGGCAAATGCGAGCAAACTCATCTGCACAATCGCAGACATATTGGCCAGGCTTAAAATTAAACCGGTAATCACACCGACCGAAGCACCCAGCGAGGCGCCTCCCACCAAGGCGAATACCAAGACCAAATAGCGAGATAGCACATGATCGACAGACAGCGAGTGAATCGTCCATCCTACCGCTCCCGTCATCACAGAGGCCAGTAAAATGATCAGACACAAAATTTCCTCATTTTTGAGCTGGCTTGTCTTTTTGCGATACGTAAACAATGGAATAGCCTGTGTAAAAACAAGTGTCAGCATAAAGCTGAGAACCGCATCCGTCCCCACGATGACAAGGTCATACCATGTGAAGGACGGGGCCATCACCGCGTAAAATAAATTGACCATAAACACAGACAGGAAAACCATAAGCGGGGCATAAGATAATTCCAGCCGATCAAAGGTTCGTAGCCCGCGATACAGGAGATAGAATACAAGCAGCTCGCCGCCAATCATGAATAAGGATGGATAAGGGGCAAGCAGACTGCCTAACATGACCGATACAGCTACAGGCAGCATCAGATCACGCCGCAGGAACATAATGACTGCAAAATAAGCGAGCGCAAAAGGGGATAGCTCGTCCAAAATGGTGGCGCGTCCCAGTAAAAATCCCATAGCAGACAATAGCAGCATCCATCTTTGCGCCGTTACCCATTGCACTGCTTTATGTGAATCCAGCCGCTTCTTGAGTCTGGAAGACCAACCTTCCGTACGTTCTTTAGATTTGGACTTTCTGGACTTCAACCCTGGAAAATGTACCACGTTCCATTTTTCCATCATGCGTCAGGCACCCCATTCATCAATTTGATGTTTCCATCTTAAACCGGAACGATTGAGAAAGTTTGTCAGAACCTCACGTCTTATTCCAAGAAATTTCCGACAAAAAAACGTTCTGCGCGAAAGCACAGAGCATCGGCCTCAATGCCAAGCTACGTCCGCTTGGAAGCGTATGGTAATTACGAGCGCCCTCTCCCTACAAAGCCTCTTCCTGTCGCCCACACTTTCGCTTAGACTAGCGATTTGCCCAGAGATAGACGGAAAACCGTTGGAGTTTGTCGGACGATTATATCCACACGACAAAAAAAACGTCCACTTTTCAGCATGATGGCTCTGCTTTTTCTTCAACAAATCTTGAATACCATAAAACGCATGCAAGATTACCGCCGGATTGATCTCCCACGCTCCCATAGCCCTTCACATATTTCAGCTATTGTCGGCAGAACGCAAAAAAACCGTAGCAGTCTTTCGACTGTACGGTTTTCCGTGTATGGTTGATACGGTTGTCAAAGTGAATTAAACACGCTTCGCGCCGCGTCCTCCGCGTTTACCTTCGGTGTTCTTTTTCAGCGACGAAATGCGTTCTTCACTATCTTTTAGGAAGCGTGACATTTTATCCTCAAATGAAGGTTTACCCGGTGCAGGCTTGAACGAACGGCCTCCACGATCGCGGTTGAAACCACCGCCACCACCACCGCGTCCTTGACTTGGACCTGAACCTCCACCGCCGAAACGGTCGCCTCCGCCTGGTCCTCCTGTGCGCTCCGGTCTTGGAGCTCTTGGCGGACGGGCTTCACTTGCCGGCTTGTCAATCGTTTGCTTAATGGAAAGTCCGATTTTGCCGTCTTTATCAACATTAATGACTTTCACCGTCACGACATCATTAATCTTCAGGTGATCGTTAACATCCTTAACGTAGTTATCGGCGATTTCCGAGATGTGAACGAGACCCGTGACACCTCCAGACAAATCCACAAATGCTCCAAAATGCGTGATGCCTGTCACTTTGCCCTCTAACTTGGTGCCCACTTCAATTGCCATAGAATAAAATGATCCTCCCTTAAAATATACAACCGATTTTTTTGCAAAAAAATCCCGCTGTGGTGATTTGATTATACAAAATGGCGGAACCAAGGTCAACTAAGCATTGACCCAATGATGCGCCTATTTCTGCTCCCCGATGATCGGCGTCTCTTCCGGTTTGTAAAGACCGTACTTGCTTCTGGCAATTTCTCCGATATACTCGGGGTCCTTGAGACGATTCACTTCAGTTTGGAGCTGTTGTTCCGTTTGTGTAGCAGCTTGCTTCTGTTTTTCCTTCTGGCTGAGCTGTTCACTTCGATCGGCCATAATCATACCTTGAGAAAAAAAGGTAAAAATAGCCCAACTACCAAAGGCGGCAAGCGATAGCAACCAAATCATGATTCGCCTGCGCCCGCCCGCGTTGGACTTGGACGTAGGAGATGAATGGCGATCTACAGACGAATTACGCATGATACTACCTCCTTCCAAACCATCTTTTTGCTGTATTTTTCAGTCTGATGCCGAGCTTCACAAGCAATTCTGGAGTCCTCCAGCGCGCTTTAAGCGGACCGATTAGCCAAACGAGCGGCTTCCAAACCGGCATCAAGATGTATATCAGCATCCTTCCCAGGAACACAATAAGTGCCCATGTCCATCCGACCAGCTTGCGTACCAGCCGATACAGCGCCAACACCGGATGAACAATCAGGATGCGCAGTATGCTGTTCACGATCAACGTCAGTCTGCGGACTATCTTTAATAACATTACCACAAAACGTTGGGTTGTAACACTAAAGGCCCAAAAATAGAGCCAAACCCCCAAAAGTAGTCCTAAAAAGACATAAAACCGCAGCTCACCGCGATTACTCGCGTACAGCACACGGAAAATAAACAGGGCCGAGGCCACCCAATACAGCACGTCCAACGTATGAATGCTCCAACGGGCAAAATGAAAGCGGATGGACAGCACCCGGTAGCTGTCGAACACCACTCCCATTGCTATGCCCGACAGCAGCATCCACATCAGCGTCAGCCATTGTGTGTGAGGGTTCATTTGAAGAGCTTGCCGAATAGGCTTTTTCCATTTTTAGCCGGGGCCCCGGGCTCCAGGTAGACGAGGGAAGTAATCAGACCTTCAATGGACAGCAGCCCCTCTTCCAGACTGAGGTTTTTGATATGTAAATGCTGTCCGCGAATGGTGAGATGACCCAGCTCGGTCTGAAGCAGAAACTCTTCACTATCAAAACTCTCCACATTGCTGACGCCTGAAATATCGAGTTGCTTTCGGCTTTGCATGCGCAGGTCATGGTGTTTGGGCTTCCCTTGTTCAATCATGGCATGTACCCCTCCTTCTGTTCTTAGCTTATGAAGGGGACAACAGGATTTAGAACTGCACGAAAGAAACTGCATAAGAAAAAGCATCCCTTCATGAAAATATGAAGGGATGCTTTAATGTACAGCATATTAGAAAGTTAGACTCCAGTTACCAGTTCAAACCATTGTCTCTGGCAATGGGCTCTTCCTTCACTAAAGTGTACATACTTGCAGCCTCGTCCTTGCGTGTAGTCTCGGCGAGCCGTTCCACTCGCACAGTCACCAGCTTCTGGCCAAACTGGACGGTGATTTCATCGCCCACTTTGACCGCACTGCTCGGCTTGGCTTCGCGTCCGTTCACCACGACTCTCCCTTGTTCGGAGACGTCCTTGGCTACCGTACGCCGCTTAATCAGCCGCGAGACTTTCAAGAATTTATCAAGACGCATTAGTTAACGGCTTCTTTAAGCTTATTACCGGCTTTAAAAGCAGGAACGGTCGATTCTGGAATTTCAATCGTGTTGCCGGTTTGCGGATTGCGGCCTGTACGGCTGGAACGCTTGCGCGTTTCAAAAGTACCAAAGCCGATCAGTTGCACTTTGTCGCCGCTGGCGAGTGCATCTGTAATTTCACCAAGAACGCCATTCAATACAGCTTCAACGTCACGTTTGCTCAAACCACTTTTGCTGGAAATATTGTTGATCAGATCTGTCTTGTTCATAAGTTAAAAGCCTCCCAAATGTCAAAAAATAATCATCACGCTGCGTGTCCATAAATGGGGCAGACGTGAGGTCAAACTGCGGCCGAGGCCGCTCTGAATACAACTGGAATACGGTTGCCCGTAGACTACAGTTATTTTCAGAATTACTACAAGTTATTCTGGCTTGGCCTTAAAAATCCTGCAATGGCAGTCGTTTTTTAATTCGACCCCAGTTAAGCCAACATCCTACTACAAAAGTCTCCCCATTGGCAAGTCTCCTCAAAACGGACACGCTCCACACGGGCATTTGCCGTCTTTACGGCCTAAGATCTGCCAAGATTTTTTTTCGCTTCCTGCCAGTACGTCTCCATCTCATCCACGCTGCTGTCCTCGGGACTTCGTCCCTGCTCACGTAATCTCTTCTCAATGTACTGGAATCGGTCGATAAATTTGCGGTTGGTGGCGGACAGTGCCTCTTCCGGATCAACTCCCATAAAACGGGCTGCGTTCACAGCAACGAATAGCACGTCGCCCAACTCCAGCAACTGCGCCTCCACGGAATGTCCCTCGCGGACTGCTTCCTTCAGCTCAGCCAATTCTTCGTCCATTTTGTCGAATACGCCTTCAATGCCATCCCAGTTAAAGCCTACTTTCGCCGCCTTTTTCTGGAGCTTGTAGGACTTCATGAGCGCAGGCAAATCACGCGGGACACCATCCAGTACGGAAAGCTGTGCTGACGCTGTGCCTTTAATCCGCTTTTCCTCGGCTTTCATCTGTTCCCAATTTTGCAGCGCCTCTTCCGCATCATTCGCCTGATTGTCTCCAAACACGTGCGGATGGCGGAAAATGAGCTTGTCATTCAGCCCTTGAATCACATCATACACATTGAAGGTTCCAACTTCTTCTTCCATCTGGGCATGCAGCAAAATTTGCAGCAGCAGATCGCCCAGCTCTTCCTTCATGTGCTCAGGATCGTCCTCATCTATCGTTTCGATGACTTCATAGGTTTCCTCGATCAGATTTTTGCGAATCGACTGATGTGTCTGTTCCCGGTCCCATGGGCACCCTTCCGGACTGCGTAAAATATCAACAATCTCATGCAGACGGTCAAAAGAACGCCGTTTCAGCGCATCATCCTCACTGCGCGGTATGTACACCAGAGACAGGTTTCCGTAGCCCTCCACCCGATCCAGCTCGTACAGTGGCACTCTGTGCACCGCTTCCTCGCCCTCCACGCCAAGCGCATGACCTACATAGACCTCATAGTCATCAGGATAGCGCTCCATTAAACACAGCTTCACATCCGAAGCCGTAAACGTATCATATACCTGTCCAATCAGCGTGTGCAACTGAGGTTGAAGCCAGCTCGCATCCAGCGTACCTGCGTCCAACAACTGGAAACCTTCAATCGGGTCAAAACCAAGACGCACAAAAGCTTCATCCAGAAAACTTTCGCCGCCAAGGATGTTCAGTTTAATATCCTGTGCAGGACAACGCTCTTTGAGCAGCTGCACTGCCGCTTCCGCAACCATCGGGTGGCCCGGAACCGCATAGACGATTTCGCTTCCGTCCGCAGCTTTAGCGGCCGCTGCTATCAACTGACTGGTAATTTCCTCGTATACCTCTGGAAAAGATTCCTTGGTCTCATACACGGTGTCAAACGACTCGAAGCCCACTTCAAACTCATCCAGCACTTTAACTGCCGGGTGCTCCTTCGTCCGCAGATACAGCGCCGAAGCGCCCCGCATTTTATTCAATATTCCTATCGTAAGCTGATCCGGGTCTCCCGAGCCTAATCCTACGACTGTTAGTATTGCGCTCATGTCCAATCCTCCGTTCCGCAGAAACGTGGCACACACTCCGTACATGTACGGCGCGCTGCTGCTTCCGCTTCCTTTGCTTTGGCACTACTATACCACAAAGTATATACAGGCTCATAAAATGGCTCCCCCCGCCGCGCAACCGCAAGCGGCATAGCTACGGGCTACGCCAGCACGCGCAGTCTGCGCAGCAGGGCTGCCAGCGGGCGTCCGAGCTTGGGCACCGCCGCAAGCTCCGCCTCCGTGATCAGCCTCAAGCGTGCGAGGCCGATCACGAACACCGAGGCGCCTGCGGCTACGCCCAGCAGGCTTTCCGCCGCCGCTGTGGCACGGCCTCCGGCGGCCCACCCCAAGGCACCCAGCGCGGCGCTGGTGCCCCACATCGCCGCTGCGGCTGCGCAGGCCAAGGCGGCAAGCAGTGCCGCCGGCTTGAGCACGCTGGCGGACCAGCTCCAGCGCAGCCCCGCCAGGCGGGCGAGCAGCGCGATGTTGATCGCCGCCGCCAGCAGATAGGCGGCGGCTCCCGCGATGGCTGCGCCAGCCGTGCCCAGCTGCGGCACGAGCAGCCAGTTCAGCAGTGCCTTGGCTGCGGCTGCGGCGAGCATCGCCAAGGCTGGGGCGCGAACTGCGCCCAGCCCTTGCAGCAGCGCCGCCGAGATGATGCTGAGCGTGCCGCCTACGGCAGTCAGCGCCATCCAGCGCATGACTCCACTGCCGGTGTCATCCGCGTACAGCATCACGTTGACGGGCACCGCCAGTACAATTAAGCCTGTCGCGGCGGCTAGTCCCAGCAGCCAGAACCAGCGCAGCGATTGCTCACACTGGCGGCGCGCCAGCTCCGTGCCGCCCGTTACCCGAGCTTCCGCCAGCGACGGAATGAATAATGCCGACAGCGTGGTGGCAAACATCATCACCAGCTGTACAAGCGGCAGACCGCGGTTATAGACACCGAAGGCCACCATAACCCCTGTATCGTCCAGACCCTCCTGCTTTAGCAAGCGAGGTACAGTAAACGTGTCCACCAAACTAATCAGCGGGACCGCCAGCGCTCCCAAGCAAACAGGCAGGGCATAACGAAGCAATGCCTTTAGCAAAGCACCGTAGCTCTCCGTCTGGTAGGCTTCTCCAGCCCGTCCCTGTACTGTCCCAGATGCACTCTCTAGCACACCTAATACGACAGCATGACTGCCACTCACCAAATCATCCGCCGTTCTCTCTATGACGTCAGAACGTCCAGACGCAGTCTCCTGTATGCCCATCTGTTCTGTCTTCCCAACAGGCTGCAAAGCCTGCTCAGACGGCCTCTCTTGCCTTTTGAGCCTCTTCCTGTGGTTACGCCAGAATAACAGCATAACGACTAGACCCGCTGCCCCACCAGCCGCAGAGCCGAAAACAGCACCGGCAGCAATCATATCGGGTCCCGCTCCTTGCGACAGCATGAGCAGCAACAGCACGATCATCACACCCACCCGTACCGTCTGCTCCGTCACTTGGGAAACAGCGGTCGGGATCATATTTTGCAAACCCTGAAAATATCCCCTTAGCCCCGCCATAACCGGCACGAACAAAAAGGCTAAAGCCGCCGCCCTCACCGAGGGAATGACATGAGCATTGTCGATCCACTGACCGATCAGCGGTGCGCACGTATACATCAGCACGCCCAGAATCACACCAAAAATGCCCAATACAAGCGAGGACAACCGGGCTACGCGTTGCCCAGCGGCCCGGTTTCCCACCGCCTCATACTCAGCTACAAATTTTGATATCGCCGCCGGAAATCCAGCAGCGGCAATGGTAATCAACAGCGTATAAAAAGGATAAACCGTATTATAAATACCGAACACGCCGTCACCGCCGATATTTTGCAGCGGGATTTTTTGCAATGTGCCGATCAGCTTGCTCGCTACCGCCGCCAGAGTCAAAATGACAGCACCCCGTAGCAGCCGCGAAGCGGCGCGATTTTCCTGCATCGTCCGTTCCCCACTCCTACCTGAAATATGCATCTTTCACGAGTCCTATTATACCGCCTCTTTCTCTGGAAAGAAAAAAAGCCCCGCAAGACGACAGACGGCTTTCGCCATTCAGTGCGTCTTACAGGGTCAGAACGGGGGACTACTGTTCCATTTGTTTGCCGAGGAAACCAGCGGCTGTTTCAGCCATTTTGATCTCCATTTCGGCCATTTTCACGTTTTCGTCCTTGTTCAGCAATACAACAGAACCAATAGGATCACCACCTGAAACAATGGGAGCCGTCACAAAGGACGAGAGTGTTTCTTCGTGGTCTCGGGTCAGCTCATAGGAACCGCTGGCTGTTTCCAGTACCGTTTTGCGATTATCCATACTTCCTTCGATAATGCTGCCGATCGGCTTGTCCAGAAACTCTTTTTTGGAGCCTCCGGCCACTGTAATAATGGTGTCCCGGTCGGTAATCATCGTAATATGGCCTGTGCTTTCAAACAGGGACTCAGCGTATTCTTTGGCGAAATCACCAAGTTCACCGATAGGTGAATACTTTTTCAAAATGACTTCTCCGTCACGATCCACAAAAATTTCAAGCGGATCTCCTTCACGAATTCTCAAGGTGCGGCGAATTTCCTTAGGAATAACTACCCGCCCCAGATCATCAATACGTCGAACTATACCAGTAGCTTTCATTTCACATGTTGCCCCACTTTCTCAAGAAGAATTTAGTAAACTACTGACGGTATCGAAAGACGCTTCCGCTCCCCCGGAAGCGGTCACGAAGAACGTCACGGTCATGGTGTTTATGGTGATATCTGACCATAGTATTCATCTGTTCCCAATTCCTTATGCATGTTCAGTTATTTACCTTCGGTTGTGGCTCCGTCCTTGGCTGTTCCTGCTTTGGTATCAGTGGTGCCACTTGTAGTGCCCTCAGGCGTAGCTGTGCTGCCAGCGCCCGGTGTGGTGCTTTTCTCTTGCGTAGCAGGTACCTTCGGCAGGTTGAATTTCAAATCAAGATTGGCCAAATCCTTTTCGGTAAAGTTTTGAATACTTTCACCAGCCAGCTTGTTTTTCAAAGCAGCCTTCTCGTTGTCCTTCAATTTATCAAACGTAGGCTCATTGCGGGATTCCACCTTGATGATGTGATATCCGTATTCTGTTTCCACCGGATCCCCGATTTTATTGATCGGCTGCTTCTCAGCTGCTTCTTTGAACGCAGGCACCCATTGAGCTACGGATGCATTCTCATACAAACCGCCATTGGAAGCCGAACCCGGATCTTCTGAGTATTTCTTGGCAATCGTCGCAAAATCAGCTCCGCCGTCCAGCTTCGCCTTCACTTCTTTGGCCAGCTTGAGAGCATCTTCTTTTTTGCGTTCTTTTTTCGTTTTTGGATCCTGGAAATTAATCAGTACATGACGCACAGTTGCTGTCGTGAATTGATCTTTGTTTTTCTCAAATTCCTGTTTCAGCTGATCGTCCGTCACTTTGTTCGTCTCACTGTTGATCACCGTCATTACACGGGTAAAGTAATCCTTCACACCCTGCTCAGTCAGCTTTTGATCAGTTAGAAATGTCTTGAATTTAGCATCTCCGACCGACTTCTTATATTGCTCCAGTTGTTCGGTTCCTTCTTTGGCGCCCTGTTCCTTGGACTTATCGTCTGCTTTTTCAGCCAGAAGCTTGTACACCACTTCTTGCTTGGCAATTTGCTCCCGCACCTGATCCGAAGCAAGCATGGCTCCATATTCCGGGTACAGGAATTTCATCATACTGATTTCTTGGTTGAACTCATTTTCAGTAATAGTCCCGCCCTTATAGGTTACAACAACCTTGCTGCTGTCCTTCGGCTCTTCCTTGACCTTACTCTCCTCGGCTTGCTTTGTACATGCCGCCAGCACCGATATAGCCAGTAGTGCTGCAATTGCCATGGATAGCATTCTCCAAGGCTTTTTATTTGGTTGTGACATTTTGCAGTTCCTCCTTCAATGTGAATGCTTCTTTCAATGCACTCAAAAATTGCTCCAGCAGCTCTAACAGCTGTGGATCATCCAGACCTTTACCCTTGATGCGTGCGCTCATAGAAGTGCCCTGTTCAAATTGTACACGTCTTTCAAAGCGATTGCCAATCTCGCCAAGTTTAGCGGTCTGTACCGCTTGTTGACGCCCTTCATGGAACTTCAACACCACATTGTCATCCCGTTGGGCAATCGATTCAATACCATACATGCGGCCGTACACCTTGAGACGGGCCACAGCCAGCAAATGGAGCACAGCCTCCGGCAAGTCGCCAAAACGGTCCACCAGCTCATCCTCCAGCTCCATAGCCTCGTCAAACGTGCTGACTGCCGCAACCTTTTTATAAATCTCAATCTTCTGAATACTGTCGTAAATATAATCTCCCGGCAGGTAAGCATCCACGCCCAAATCAATGGACGTACTCCAGTTTCGATTCGACAGATCCTCTTCACCAAGTACGCTAACCTTACGTTTATTAATTTCCTCAGCCAGCATTTGCGAGTAAAGGTCAAAACCGACGGATGCAATGAAACCGTGCTGTTCTGCACCGAGCAAATTCCCCGCTCCGCGAATAGACAAATCGCGCATCGCGATCTTGAACCCGGAGCCCAGCTCCGTAAACTCCTTGATCGACTGAAGGCGCTTCTCTGCCACTTCCGTCAGCACCTTATCCCGCTGGTACGTAAAATAAGCATAGGCAATCCGGTTGGAACGGCCTACACGCCCACGCAGCTGATAAAGCTGGGACAGCCCCATTTTATCGGCATCATGCACGATGAGTGTATTCACATTCGGAATATCTACCCCGGTCTCAATAATGCTGGTGCTGACCAGTACATCATATTCACCGTCCAGGAAGTCCAAAATGGTCTTCTCCAGCTCGGATTCGGACATCTGACCGTGACCCACGCCCACCTTGGCATCCGGCACAAGCGCATTGATCTCGGCAGCCATTTCCTGAATGCCCTGTACGCGATTATACAGGTAGTACACCTGTCCTCCACGTGCCATCTCGCGTTCAATCGCCTCACGTACCAACGTTTGGCTGTGCTCGACAACATAAGTCTGCACCGGAAAACGATTTTCCGGCGGTGTCTCAATGACCGACAAATCTCGAACCCCGAGCATAGACATGTGCAGCGTACGCGGAATAGGCGTAGCCGTTAACGTCAACACGTCCACATTTGTTTTCAGCTTTTTCAGCTTTTCTTTATGCGTCACACCAAACCGCTGTTCCTCATCGACAATGAGCATTCCCAGATCCTTAAACACCAGATCCTGCGACAACAGGCGATGGGTGCCAATGACAATATCGACCGTCCCCTGACGAACCCCTTTAATCGTCTCATTCTGCTCTTTGCGCGAACGGAAACGGCTCAACACCTGAATGTTGAACGGATACCCGGAAAAGCGCTCACGGAACGTCTCATAATGCTGCTGTGCCAAAATCGTCGTTGGTACTAACACGGCCACTTGCTTGCCCTCAATGGCTGACTTAAACGCAGCACGAATGGCGACCTCTGTTTTGCCGTAGCCCACATCACCGCACAGCAAACGATCCATCGGACGACTCTGCTCCATGTCCTTCTTGATCTCTTCAATCGCCCGAATCTGGTCGCGCGTCTCTTCATACGGGAACATATCCTCAAATTCCTGCTGCTCCGGTGAATCCTTTTCAAAAGCAAAGCCCGGCGCTGATTGCCGTTCTGCATACAGCTTAATCAAGTCGTCAGCAATGTCCTGAACCGAGCTGCGAACCTTGCTCTTCACTCGTGTCCACTCATTACCGCCCAGCTTGTAAATCTTAGGTTCCTTGTCCTCTGAGCCGACATACTTCTGAATCAGGTCAATCTGCTCAATCGGTACAGACAGCTTATCGCCACCCGCATAGAGAATGTGCATGTAATCCTTATGGATACCGCCAACCTCCAGCGTACCGATCCCCATGTACTTCCCGATCCCGTGATTCTGGTGTACGACATAGTCGCCCACCTTCAGCTCGCTATAGCTCTTAATCCGTTCTGCGTTGTCCACATGGCGGCCCTGCTTGCGTGCTTTGCGCTGCTTTTGCGAGAACATTTCGCCCTCGGTAATCACCGCCAAATGAATAGATGGCATCTCAAAACCGCTTTGCAAATTGCCGATAGCCATCGTTGGCTCATCAATACCGTAATCCTGAAGCACACGACGCATCCGATCCAGCCGCTCGTCTCCACTCGCCAGCATCATAACCTGCGTGCCCGCCTTGCGCCAACGATCCATTTCCGCCTTGAGCACATTCATTTGACCGTGGAAATCCTGCATGCCCCGGCAGATGAAATTCAAAATATTTTGCGGCTGCGTATGCGGAACCTGACGGAGAAAGATCGACAGGAACAACGTTTGGAATCTCCGGTTATACAGCAGATTGTCCACGTTATCCGACAGTTCTAGCTGCGGTAACGTTTTACCGTTTTGAAGCAAATGCAGATTCCATTCGGACTCATCCCGTTCGAGCTGCTTGGCTGTTTCCAGCATTCGCGCCGGTTCATCAATGATCAGAATGGTGTCTTCCGGCATGTAATCTGCCAAGGTTTTGCGTTCGGGATACAACAGCGAGATATATTTATAGATTTCGTCAAAATACACATGCTCCCGCAGCAGCTCGATTTCGCGGTGAATCTCTTCTTTCAGATGCAGCTTGGCCTGGCGGTCTGTCATTTTGCCGAGCTGCTCCTCCAACAGAATCGCTGCGGCATCTGCCGCCTGATCCATACGAGCGCTATCCGCGATGACTTCCTTGCACGGCGTTATGGTAACTTCCTGCACCTTTTCCACCGAACGCTGATCTTGCGGGTCGAACATACGGATGGAGTCAATTTCATCATCGAACAGCTCCACGCGGTAGCCCCAACGGGTTGTCATCGGATAAAAATCGATAATCCCGCCACGGACACTCATCTCTCCACGTGATTCTACACGCTCCACCCGCTGGTACCCCATCTCGACCATATGCAGCAAAAACGGCTCCAGTTGGATCGTTTCGCCTTCTTTCAGCTCGATTCGCGCTTCACGCCATGTCTCTGGGAGCGGCAGCAAACGCCGGACACCAGAAAACGGCACGACAACAATCCCACGAAAACCCTGGGCGCATCGTATCAATACTTCAATTCGTTGGGATAGCGTCTCTGGGCTGGATATGGCGGCCTCAGCAGCCACCAGCTCATTCGAGGGGTACAACAAAACCCGTTCAGGAGGAAGCGCTTCCTGCAAATCATCTGCTATTTTTTGAGCGGCAAACATGTTGTGCGTCATGACCATGATCGGTCGTCCGGTATCTTCGGCAAGCGCGGCCATCAGTACCTGTCGGGAAGAGCCCGATAAACCAGATATGAGCTGTTCCTTCATGCCTGATGAAATACCTGCTGCAATGGATGCATAATCAGCATCCTTGGTAAAAGCCTGAATAAGTGCTTGTAACAAAAAAGGCACCCCTTTATGCTTATAAATAGTTGCATGTAAATTTATTCACAATAACGGCATGTAACTGAATAGCAACAGGTATTACACGCTTACTCTGGAGAAAGCAGCAAACTGAAAAAGAAGCCTCAGCAAGGCTGCCAAGGCTCCATAAGCGGGATTACCGCTTCACCTCTCAAGCTGGTACATGAGACCAGTTGAATACCTGTTATTGGAGCGGATTTACGAGCAGACTTAGCTCCGGATTATTTTCCAGTGCCTGGTTGCAATGCTCGCAAATGACTTTGACGGTCACTTCACCGCCCGAATTATACGCTATTATATCTCTACGCTCGGCAGGGGTCAAGGAATGGAAGCCCAACCTTTCTTCGGTTATTGCTGCGGAATCAATCCGTCCCAAGAAAGTTCGACAATGTCTGCATACATAATTAACAACCATGTAATGTATATGCCTCCTGAAAGTTTTCTATACCTTTCAGTATGTCCAACAAACTTCCATATTAAGCCCACCTCGCCTGCTTCAGACCTTACTTATTGAATTCAGCCATGGTCCGTTCAAAAGGATGACCCAAGCTGTATTCCAAAGCATCACAAGTGTCCTCTATCATTCCAGCCAGCAATTCCTTCTCCTTCTTCGGAAAGGTTCCCAGAACATAGTCCACAATGGCGTAGCCAGGCTCAGGGCGGGAAATGCCCATACGAACCCGATTAAAGGATTGTGTGCCCGTATGCTGGATAATCGACTTGATCCCGTTATGACCGCCTGCACTGCCTTGATAACGAAGTCTTATTTTGCCGACCTCTGTATCCAGATCATCATAAACTACGACCAAATCATCTATATCCGCTTTGTAATAGTCCATATAAGCACGCAGAGACTCGCCTGAGAGATTCATATAGGTCATTGGCTTGATCAGCACGGTTTTCATTCCACCAATATGTCCTTCTCCAATCAACGCTTTGCATTTACTTTGGTTAATCTGGATGTTATGACGGGCCGCCAGAGCATCCAGCGCCATAAATCCAACATTATGTCTCGTTTTTTCGTATTGGGGACCGGGGTTGCCCAATCCTACAATCCACTTCATAAACCGTGACACCCTCTTTCGAAGTCTTGATTTTTTGGTAAAATAGTTATACTGAACAGGAAGGTGCGTGCTGGTATGCTCAATCAGGGTGATATCCTCTTATATGACAGCCATTTTCTATATCATTTAAAACATTCGGTTCCTGTCCAAGTCTATGACGGGAATGTACATATCCAGATCGGCATCATTGCGCGTTTTAACGCGCATTTTGTCGAAATGGAGGACACGCTATACAATCGTCAGCGCTTCACATTTATATCCAGACCGGGCTTTTAGCCTGACATGCTGATAGGGGTTACCTTTTCCAGTTGGAAGAGGCAACCCCTTTTTTTAATGAGCCAGCGCTTATTCGATTTCAAACAGTTTGCTGATTGACAATTCCTCATGCACACGGATGATGGCTTCTCCCATTAATGGGGCCACAGACAGTACCTTCAGCTTGCTTGTCGGATTGGGGTGAACGATCGGAATGGTATCCGTCACGACCACCTCTTTTAACGGTGAATTCTCCAGTCTTTCCATAGCAGGCCCGGAGAGCACGGCATGCGTACAGCACGCATACACATCCGTTACGCCGCCTTCCTTGAGGGCATTCGCACCCAGCACGATGGTTCCCGCCGTATCAATAATGTCATCAATCAGAATAGCGGTTTTACCCTCAATATTCCCAATGATGTTCATTACTTCACTAACATTCGGCTCAGGACGACGTTTGTCGATAATGGCCAGCGGGGCATTCAGGAAATCCGCTAACTTCCGCGCACGCACAACACCGCCGTGGTCAGGGGAAACGACAACCGGGTTCTCAATCTGCTTCGAACGGAAATACTGGGCCAGAATTGGCGCGCCGAACATATGATCCACCGGAATATCAAAGAATCCCTGAATTTGCATCGCATGCAAATCCATACTGATTACGCGGTGAGCACCCGCTTTTTCAATCAGGTTAGCGACAAGCTTCGCCGTGATCGGATCACGCGAACGTGCTTTCCGATCCTGACGGGCATAGCCGTAATATGGCATAACAACATTAATGCTTTTGGCGGAAGCCCGCTTGAGTGCATCAATCATAACCAGTAACTCCATCAAGTTGTCGTTAACTGGCAGACAAGTCGACTGCACAATGTATACGTGGCAACCGCGCACGCTTTCAGACAGCTTGATTTGAATTTCACCGTCACTAAACGATGTGGTATGGGATTCCCCCATTGGAATTCCGATGTAGTCCGCAATCTGGTGGGCCAACTTCGGATTGGAGTTACAAGTAAATATTTTGAGTTTGGAATCGCAATAAGTCATTTATAGAAACCCTCCGTGCTGATTCATTCATTACAGATCCAACAGCTTGCTGATTAAGGTTATTCCGATCTTTTCTTCTTCGCTTTGGCACGCGCGCGGATTTTATCCGCATATCCGGCTTTGTTCTCTTGACGCGGTCTGGCAATGGCCAGATCGTTATCAGGGACAGCATGTGTTACGGTGGAGCCTGCTACGACATATGCACCTTTTCCGATCTTAATCGGGGCAATCAGATTCACATTACTTCCAATAAAGGCATCATCTTCAATTTCTGTAATAGATTTATTATACCCATCATAATTAACTGTTATTGCCCCACAACCGATATTAACGTTTGTACCTACCTTGGCATCACCGACGTAGCTCAAATGGGACACCTTGGAATGATCACCAATGGTCGCATTTTTCACCTCAACAAAATCACCAATCTTCACATGCTCGCCCAGCTTCGCACCCGGACGCAGATAGGCAAATGGACCCACAGATGTACTGCTGCCCACTTCAGCTTCGTTCAACACTGAATGTTTCACCGTTGCGCCCGAATGAATAAGGGTGTCCTGAATCTCAGTCTGCGGACCAATCACACAATCTTCACCGATTTGCGTTTGACCTCGCAGCCATGTGTTTGGATACAGCACTGTATCGGAACCAATGACAACCTCGCTCTCGATGTAGGTAGAGGACGGATCAATGATGGTCACACCGTTCAGCATATGCTTGCGCACAATGCGTTCTCGCATGTATCCCTCAGCTACTGATAAAGCGACCCTGTCGTTCACACCGATGGATTCCGACACATCATCTGTTAAAAATGCCTCAACCTTCTCCCCTTCGCCATGCAAAATACCAATGACATCTGTCAGGTAGTATTCCTGCTGTGCATTGGTGTTGGTTACTTTGTCCAACGCTGCGAACAGCTTGGCATTATCAAAGCAGTACGTTCCCGTGTTGATTTCCCGAACAGCGTCTTCCTCAGGTGAGCAATCCTTCTGCTCCACGATCTTGAGCACTGCCCCCGCAGCATCACGGATGACCCGGCCGTATCCCTTAGGGTCGTCCAGCTCAGCGGTCAGAATTGTTGCGGCCGCTCCCCGACTCTCATGTAGCTGCACCAAGCCCTCCAGTGTTTCCGCTGTAATCAAGGGGGTGTCTCCACAGATGACGATGGTCGTACCTTTCTCCTGACCGAGCAAGTCTTTGGCCTGCTTGACAGCATGCCCCGTTCCCAACTGCTCTGCCTGAAGCGCATATTCTGCCGACGGTCCCAAATAAGACTGTACCGCTTCCGCACCGTGACCCACAATCACCACACTGCGGGACACTCCGATGTCACGAACCGTGTCGAGTACATGACCGACCATCGGTTTCCCGCATACCGGATGCAGGACTTTATATAATTTGGATTTCATACGTTTTCCCTGCCCTGCGGCAAGAATGACTGCCAACCTTTCCAACAAGTCCAACCTCCTATCCTGAAAATAACAATTTCCCTTTGGCTAAAACGTTAATTTCCAGATCAGATTTTTTTTACCTTTTCACAATCCTCCTGAAAAATAACGGCGAACCTTTAGTTAATGGCTATTTTTTCAGGCCAGCTTGTGCTGGACATTCATCCCCGGGATGCATTGCTGCTTGATCCCTGTCTTATGAAAAAGTCGCTTCGGCAGCCCGGATGGCTCCAAGTTGCCTTAAAACTGACTGTTAACTCATTAAAGAATATATCTCATTCCAGACAAAAAGAAAAGAGAGCCACAGTTTGTGGCCCTCTTTTCTTTTGTACCCCAATCTTGCTTTAGGCGAATTAAGCGCCTTCTTCAATAGCTACTTCTTCATCCACCGCTGCGCGTTCGTACTCAGTCAGAACAGCAGCTTGGATCTTCTCCCGGGTTCCTGAAGATATCGGATGAGCGATATCGCGAAACTCTCCGTCCGGGGTGCGTTTGCTAGGCATAGCCACGAACATCCCGTTATTTCCATCGATAACCCGGATGTCATGAACTACAAACTCGTTATCAATCGTAATGGATGCAATCGCCTTCATTCTTCCTTCTGAGTTCACTCGGCGGAGTCTAACATCCGTAATCTGCATGTGTGTTTCACCACCTTTTTCCAAATAGGACTTGGTGTATACATTCCACACAGCATTTCGAATTCCTTCTTTTTTTGGACAAAACGTATCCTAAATTCAGGTAATTTTTTTGAAAAGATTTCTTTTCGACATATTTAGGTATTTTTTGATGAATTGTGACATTTTACTGGCCTGTAGATTCATCAAAATAATTCCCCAGCTTGACTGTAATTTGCTTGCTCCGAGAATCGACCGCGGTCAGATTCGCCAGTGAAATATAATCGTGCAGCAAGCGTTCTTCATTCTCCACCTCGCCCGATTCTACCAACACACCTACTCCGGCTACCTCAGCATCAAACTCAGCCAGCAAGTCGACCATCCCCTGAATCGTGCCACCTGCCTTCATAAAATCATCCACGATGAGTACACGCGATTTCTCGCGCATCGCACGTCTGGACAATGACATCGTATGCAGGCTCTTTTGTGATCCTGAGACGTAATTAATACTCACTGCCGAGCCCTCCGTCACCTGATGGTCACGCCGTACAAGGACAACTGGCAAGTTCAGTTGTGCCCCGGTTGCATAGGCAAGCGGAATCCCTTTGGTTTCCACCGTCATGACTACATCAATCTGTCTGTTGGCAAATGCAGTAGCGAATATTTTACCAGCCTCATTCATCATCGCCGGTTGACCCAGCAGATCCGACAGATACAGATATCCTCCGGGTAAGATGCGATCCGGCTGCTCCAGTTGTGCACACAGGTCATTCGCAAATGTGAGTGCATGCTGCTTGGACAGTCTTGGGATCAGCTTGACGCCTCCTGCCGCTCCCGCCAACGTCAGAAGCTCACCAATGCCTTCATCCTCAAATACTTCCTTGATAATGGCCAGGTCTTCGCTTATGGACGATTTAGCCGCCCCATAACGATCCGCAAAATGCGTAAGAGGCACCAGCGTATGCGGCCGTGACAGCAAAAATTGTGTCATTTCCACCAATCGTGAGCTTCTTTTAAGTTTTTTCACAACAATTCCTCGCGATCTATTCTTCTCCTGCCGCCCGCTTCGTACAGTAAAAGCACCGGCGGACTGGCCGGCTGCTGGCGGAATGTAAGTGATATAGTAAAATCCGAATATTTAATAGTAAATATATCATCTTCGTACGTATTTGTACAACAAATACCACTAAAATTAGAAATAAATAACCATAATCAGGTCAGAAGTCGTACTGCATACACATCCTTGCAAAATCCTCTGAGTCCATTATAGATGCGCGGTACTTTGGCTTCCTTCGACACCAGTCCGAACACCGTAGGACCACTGCCTGACATCAGCACCCCGTCCGCTCCCAATCGGATCATAGAGTTTTTAAGATGCTCTACCTCCGGGTACAGCTTGAGTGTGACATCCTCCAGTACATTCCCGAGCGCATTACATACATCGGTAAAAGAAGCATTACGGATCGCTTGCTCCATCTGCCGGGCAGACGGGTGACGTATGATCTGATCCGCTTTAACGCGTCCGTACACTTCAGCCGTCGATACATTAATTGGCGGCTTCGCAAGAATGACCCAGCATTGGGGTGGATTCGGAAGTGGCTTAAGCAATTCCCCGCGTCCGCTCGCTAAAGCCGTACCGCCTGTAATACAGAAGGGCACATCAGAACCAAGCTCTGCGCCCAGTACTCTTAATTCAGCATCCGAGATGCCAAGCTTCCATAGCTTGTTCAGCCCACGCAGCGCTGCCGCGGCATCACTGCTTCCGCCTGCTAACCCTGCGGCTACCGGGATATACTTGTCCAAATGGATATGCACGCCCGTAGAGACATCATAACGTTCCTTAATCAGACGCGCGGCCTGAAAAGCCAGATTTTTCTCATCTAGCGGTATGTACCCGGCTTGGCTTGAAATAATAATGGTATCACGTGGCAGCTCGGACATGGTCAAACGATCAGACAGATCGACCATGGTCATAATCATTTCAACCTCGTGATATCCGTCATCCCGTTTGCGTAATACATCAAGCATTAAATTGATTTTTGCCGGTGCTTTTTCGTATATTTTCAAGGCGTTCACCCACCTTCAACTTTTCCCTCAAGACAGCTTAACATATTATATCAGACTCAGCGTGTCAAGTCATGAGGTTCAAAAAAGCGGAGACCACCCGGTATAAAACCGGAGATCCCCGCTTTTTCATCAGTACTACCGAAGCACTAACGATGGCTACGATTTGCGGGAAGCTGCCTGCTCTGCAAGCTGAATGGCCCGCTTAACCATATTGCCCGCATCCTTGGCTTTAATGCCTCCCCAGCCCTCTTCCTTGACCGTATCGTAAAATCCAAGATCCTTAGCCAGCTCATACTTAAGCTCTTCCGACATGACACTTCGTCTTCTCCGACTCATGCATACGCCTCCTTCGGCAGTAGAATAAGGAAGATCATTCCCGCCTTAGTATGCGCAGAGACGTCATGCTTCATCCTGCCCCATATAATACAAAACGGCCTCGTCATTTGGAATGACGAAGCCGCCGTTAAACCTGCAAAGCCGGTATAGATTACATAAAATCAATTAAGGTGTGTCAAAATATTCGACACTTGTATGGGAGTCGGGATCATATACGGTAACTTCCACCGACTCGGTAAGAATGTCAGCATAACTGTAGGAGACACGTTTGAACGTTTGTTGCTCCTGATCCAGCTTGACGATAAAAACAGAAGGGTACGTTTCTTCCAAGACACCAGTTCGTTCGACGGTCTTACGGCGTCCGCCGTTAGCCCGCAGCAAAATTTTTTGCCCTACATGTGCGTCGAGACTGCGTTTGATTTCCAACAGCGTATTTTTAGCCATTGCCTAACGACCACCTCTTTCCTTGTCCATTATAACGAATTTTAGAGACAATGTCAAATCAAGCTAAATATTATATCAACACGAAAAATAAGTTGTCAATTTAATTTTTTGCGAACAGGAATAATGCGTATAAAAATGCCAAAAAGCCCCTGTAGTCAGAGGCTTTTTATCCAGATAAATCCTATTTAACAGGTTAAACCTTAGATTACGGAAGGCGTTACTTTAAGAGTCGACAAATTCTCCAGCTTTGGCAGACCGATACGATAGCTTCCCCGGGTTTCGATACCACCCACTCCACGGCTGCCACTGATCGTCTGATGAAACAAGTCGCCCATGTTGACTGTATCACGGATCGACGTAAAGGCAGCCTTGGCAGCCACATATACCGGGTCCAGTGCGTGAATCAGGATACGCCCTGGTGAGCTGGCAAAATTCGCTCCTGCACGCAGCAGCGCTTCAAAATGGGACTGACACGCTCCCGCCACAATCGTCAATGAATCCAGATGACGTTCATATTGTCTCGCTACCTGGATCGCCGCCACAAAATTTTGCGAATTTTTATAGCTTTTCAGGCTATATAAATCATAAGGCTGCGGCTGCTTCAATACCCCGTCATGCCCGGTAATGACTACGATATCCGGGCGAATACGGGGAAGCAGCCGATACAACGTGTCGGCCATGGCTGATTCGTGAACATGATGTCCCTCTGCAGGAACGCGGAGCTGCTCATATAAGCTGAGACATTTTTTCAAATAGCCGGGGTCCCCATCCAGATGAAGTACCTTGCCGGGCATTTCAAAATACGTCGACTCCACCGGATCACTCCACTCCCCGATCAAAGCCGCCTGACTGCGGGCTGCTTGCTGCTGTCGCGCCTGCTGCAACAGATTGAGAGACTCATCCGCCTTAATATGGGCCTGCCGAGTCTTCCCGCTAATCTGGTCTGCAGGCACCTTAACCAGATCGTTCACGGGGGAATCGGCGAGCAGTCGAAATTCCGTTCCCTTAATGATCGCTTTATCCCGCTGGATGTCCTCAACGCGAAACGTGACATCTCCGCCGTACGATTTTCGAACGACCAAGTCTCCTAAAATCATCACACTGTATCACCCCTCCCATATAGTATGGGTGAATGCACAGTTTGGTTCCTTATCATGCTCAGGAGCTTATACAAACCAGCCACAACCGTGCAAAGCGCAACCAGAGACCCTCTGACTGCTGCTAAGCGATAGCTCGTGCGTTAGGTTAGGAAATCCCGGCCTCCAGCAACACAGCGCTCAGACGCGCAAATTCCTCGATACTCAGCGTCTCGCCCCGACGGGAAGGCTCTATACCTGCCTGAAGCAACAGCGGCTCCAGCGTGTCTCTGTTCTCTTTGGTAAAGAAGCGGCTTTTCAGGTTATTCGAAATGGTCTTGCGACGTTGGGCAAAGGAAGCTTGTACGACTTCGAAGAAGTGCTGCTCGTCCACCACCTCTACCGGAGGCACTTCCCGCACACGCAGACGGATGACCGCCGATTCAACATTCGGCTGAGGAATAAATACCGTATTCGGTACGATGCAGACCAATTCAGGTTCACTGTAATATTGCACAGCAATACTCAAACTGCCATAATCTTTCGTCCCAGGAGATGCAGCCATGCGCTCAGCCACTTCCTTTTGGATCATGACGACGATATTCTCCAGAGGGAGCTTGTCCTCCAGCAGCCTCATCAGAATCGGTGTAGTGACGTAGTACGGCAGATTAGCGACGACGCTCACTTTACTAACCCCGGCAAAATCGGAAGCGAACACCTCTCGCAAATCCAGCTTCAGCACATCCCCATGGCGTACCTTCACATGCTCATAAGGGGCCAGCACCTCTTCGAGAATAGGCAGGAGCCGCTGGTCAATCTCGACAGCAGTAACTACCTTGGCCGATTGCGCCAGCTTCTCGGTCAAAGCGCCAATCCCTGGACCGATCTCAAGTGCGCCCTTCGTTTCGTCCAATCCCGCCGAATTCACAATCTTGTTCAGAATATTTTGATCAATCAGAAAGTTTTGTCCCAAACTCTTTTTGAACGAAAACCCGTGCCGCTGAATAATTTCCTTCGTGCGCCGCGGTGTTGCTATATCTTGAATCCCTGTCATACGGATATCACAATCCTTCACTTTCAATTTGTGCCAGCGCACCGGCAAATTCCTCACGGCTGATCTGGAACACAGCGAGCCGTTTATGTAGCTGCTTACCGTTACAGTAACCAATACCCAGCACATTACCCAAAGCCATACGTCGTGCAGCAGCATTCGGGTGGGTGATAAGTCCTGCGTCAATCAGGTCCGCCCAATCGATTAGCGGATCGGCTCCTTCCACCGTCGTATGTACCCGTGCAAGAGCATGTCTAATCGCTTCAGGCGAGGCATTCTCCACGCCAATATCCCCTTTGCGCGTCGCTTCTGCCTCTGGTATAAAGGCCTGCTTGCAGCCGGGCACCTTGGAGGCGATAATTTTGCGAATACGCTCCCCTGCATGATCGGGATCGGTCAAAATAATGACACCCCGCCGCTCCTGCGCCAGTGCAATTTTGCGCAGCGTCATTTTATTAATGGCGGAGCCCCCCGTTTCTATCGTATCCGCTTCGACAGCACGGCGAATAGCCACCGTATCATCCCGACCCTCTACCACGATCACTTCCTTGATCATTTCCGTTTCCCTCCACTGCACACAGCATGCTATATTAGCTTTCCCTACTTTTGAAAACAAAATAAGAAGAGGGTATCCTCTTCTTAGCATGGCATAACTATGATGTTAATACTATCGCATTGCCCTAAACATATACAACACGTTTTTAGTTAATTTCAGGCTTCACGGGTCCAATCACATATACGGTTTTACCGTGCTTCCGACCAAACTGATTGGCTTGACTCAAACTCTCATAATACACATCGATTTTGTGGCCTTTAATGGCGCCACCGGTATCCTCCGCACGGCGGAAGCCCACCCCTTCAATATACACCCACCAGCCGATTGGAATCACACTCGGATCGACAGCGATGGTGCGTCCTTCCGTGACACGCGTGCCGGATGCGGTACGTGTACCGATACCTGGTTCCTGTGAGGAGTACGCCGTCATGGAGACGTTTTGTAATACTTTGCTGTATTTAAAATTCACACCTGCTTTACGGACAGCATTGCCCGAACTAACCCGTGTTGCCTTAACGGCATCTTCAGGACCGACGGAAGCAGCCAGAACGACCGGCTTTTTCTTCGTTCCTACCGCAATCACCTTATCCACACGATTCTGCGCGACTTCCTTGTTTACCAGCTGCTTGGATACCAATTTTCCGTCATGGTATACCTTTTGAACATGCTGGACCACAACACCCGTTTTACCGCTTTGGATGACCCGATTATCGCCTTTATAGAGACTCGGATCGGCCGTTTTGATGACCTGATAAGGTACCTGTTGCTTCTGTTCGACCTGCTGTTTCTTCACACGGACGATTTTTATGTCCATGTTAGACGAAACAGGAGTGTCCAGAGCAGGATAAACTTTATCATTTGACGATAATTTATAGCCCGAGGTGTGAATGGCACCCTCTACTGTATTTTCTGTTGTGTACAACTTTTTCGTCTCATTGGCTGACGATACTTTGACCTGATTGGCACGTTTGATAACTACGCGATCCCCATCCTGTACTGCTCCGTTCAGCGGCATCGAAACCGTATCATGCGGCTGAAGTGAAATAGAATGCTCTTTGAGCAAATCTTGAAGCTGGGATTCCCGGGTTTCTACCGCAGATGCCTTACCGTCGATGACAAAAAAGACTTGTTTTTTAGATTGAGTGTACACCAAAATTGAAATCATAATCGTTAGTGCGATTAGAAAAATAGCAACCAAAGCAGCCTGGCGCACATTTTCTTGCTTCCAACGCAATACGTAAGACATGCTGGATGAGCGTGACTCATGGGTCTCCTCTTTTTGGAAAATGCCCATTTCCTCCGTCCTCCTTACATAGCCCGCCGTCTGAAATAAGACATAGTTGAGATTGACGTGACTATAACAGATTTTCTACAAGACAAGCCCGTACTGCGACTGTCCTGCACCATGTACCCGTCTTCGCGGCATGCTGTCCTCCCCTGTTTAATCACAGTATGATGACAGATTTTCTTTTATTCACAACAAAAAAAGCCAGAGAAAGAGACTAGAGAGCTCTTTCGTGGCTTCCGGCATGTGCGAATATGCGGAAAAATCATGCACGAGATGGCTTCTCTCTTGTTACGCTTACGGGGTTAGCTGTCGGGTTCGGACGTAGAGAGACGCCCTAGCTTGGGTCAACCGCTCATGGCGGTCGCCTTCACATTCACCCCGAAGACCCAGAAAGAAATCGAAATACGGCCCCTCCACCTGTCAATCCCATCTAGGAAAAGAATTTCGGTCGAGCCGGCTGGCGGAAGAGACGTTCCCTTCTTGCCCATACGCCGGACGTACTGTAAGCCATATCGGTTCCCCCGTTCCCTGTAAAAGGGACTCAGCGAGACTGGTTCATGAAATGAGCTGTTGATGTTTACACTCAAACAACAATTCACTGAAAAGATGATATCCTGTTTCTATGCATGTTGTAAAGCAGGTTTCAAGTACATTTTTCAAAATATTCGGTTAAAATATTGTAATATTCTCGAGTTTCCTGCAACAAATTCATGATTAGCTTCGTCTATCTCTTTATTTTGATCGATTTCTTCACTTTTTCACTTAATGTCAAATCGTTCCAAGGCATTTTGGGTCGTTATTGACACTAATTCCTCCACCGTAATCCCCTTGATGTGGGCAGCCGCCTCTGCGACCAGTCCCACGTGTGCGGACTCATTTCGCTTCCCGCGGAACGGATGCGGCGTTAGGTAGGGAGCGTCCGTTTCAATGAGCAGTCGGTCCAGCGGCACCTGTGCGAGTACCTCCTTTGGCTGCTTGGCATTTTTGAACGTTATCGGCCCGCCAAAAGAGAGGTAAAAGCCCATATCCAGCACCATTTTAGCCGTCTCCCAGCTTCCGGAAAAGGAATGCATGACTCCGCCAACCTCACTCGCTTTTTCTTCACGCAAAATCTTAACAATATCTTCATGCGCATCCCGGTTATGGATGACAATTGGCATGTTCAGCTCACGAGCCAGTCCAATCTGGTTGCGTAGCACCCGATGCTGTACATCCTTCGGTGATGTGTCCCAATAATAATCCAGTCCAATCTCCCCGATCGCCACGACTTTCTTATGACTGCATAACGATGCAATCCATTCCAGATCTCCCTCCTGCATCGTAATCGCATCCTGTGGATGCCATCCAATCGCCGCATAAATAAAATCATACGTTTCGGCCAATTTCATGGTAGACGGAATGGTCTCACGGTTAAATCCGATATTAATCATTCGGGTCACTCCCGATTCGACAGCGCGTGCTATAACTTCTTCGCGGTCTTCGTCAAATTGCGGCGCATCCAAATGAGTATGAGTGTCGAATAAATTCAAAGCTTTTGTCTCCTTTTCACTTTATTTGGCATATAATTGTCTATTGTTTGACAAAATAATTCCTTATTTCGACAGGAAGCTTGTCCTTTACCCCATCCAATTTGTTTTGGGGATAGTACATGTGATATTTCCCCCGGTGAATACCGCTAATGGAGCGCACAATTTCCGATACTTCGGAAATTTCTCTCACTTCTCCTTTACGTCCAAGCAGTAAAATCTGATTGTCCGTCGAGCCGCCCTGCCGAAACACATCATAAGGAAGATCCGTCGGAAAATCAATTTCCAAATCATATTCGGGATGCAAACCAACCTGCTTCAGCGCTGTCCGAATGTCGTCAATGGTATCTGTATCCATATTTTCAATCTCTACATATTTATACAGCTTGCGATCCATAAAACGGGCGCTCAAATCACTTAAAATCTCGTCCTTTTCCCGTTTCCACTGACTGAATACTGTCTGAATCAAAGACTCGTCAAGCATCAAATATTGTTCCACCGTAAGCTCTCCCCGAAAGAGATCCGGCAACGGTTCCAGCAGAAAGCTAAACTCATATCCGTTTCTAAACAGCTCCTTCGCCCGCTTGAAAATTTTACGCAATAAAATTTCCGAGCTGCGCGTCACAGGATGAAAATAAATTTGCCAATACATCTGATAGCGTGACATCAGATAATCCTCTACCGCATGCATACCTGACTCCTTCACTACAATTCTTCCATTATGAGGACGCAGCAGTCGTAAAATACGATCCAGATCAATGGTGCCATAATTGACCCCTGTCGAGTGAGCATCCCGCAGCAAATAATCCATGCGGTCCGCATCCAGTGGGCTTGTGACCAGGTTTACGACAATCGGCTTGTCATACGTTTTGGCAATGACCGCAGCCACCTTGGTCGGAAGCTCCTCATCGACTTGCCGCAGCACAGCGTTAATCTCCGTATTCCCCAATACAATCCGACATGTCCAATCCTCGTGGTTCATATGAAAGGCTTCTTCTATGGAATGGGAAAACGGGCCATGCCCCACATCGTGCAGCAAAGCCGCACAGAGCGCGACCAAACCTTCTTCCTTCGGCCAATCGGAAAATTCACCGCGTTCAAATTGGGAAATAATACGCCGTGTAATCTCGTACACACCTAGCGAATGCGAAAAACGACTATGCTCCGCTCCATGAAACGTAAGATAAGATGTACCCAACTGCCGAATGCGGCGCAAGCGTTGGAACTCTGGAGTATTGATCAAACGCCATATCACTGTATCCTGAACATGGATATAGTTATGTACCGGGTCCTTAAAAACTTTTTCTTCACTGAGTGGCTGGTGCAAGATATCAGCTCCTTTAATATTCTGAATAATGGATTAAGATACAATAAAATCCTAAACGATCTCTTTCATTCGACATCATTTGTCGTATTATGTCGAATAATAGCTTTTCGACATTTCCAAATCGACAAATGGCTTAAATCATCATTAAAATAAGGTAATACACACGCATCATGCTCTTTATTCTAAATACTTTTGCATAATTAAGCTGTTAGCAAATTTTTAAGGTTGACTGTTTTGGGAATCGTTGGTATAGTAAATATCAGAAAAGAGAAAAATTTGTCGAATCATGACACTTATATTATTTTAAAGGCGAGAGGAGCCTGATTTATTATGATGAAATCCACTGGTATTGTAAGAAAAGTTGACGAGCTCGGACGTGTTGTTATTCCAATCGAATTGCGCCGCACATTGGGTATTGGCGAAAAAGACGCTTTGGAAATTTATGTTGATGGCGAACGCATTATGCTCAAAAAATACGAGCCTGCTTGTATCTTCTGCGGCAATGCCGAGAACGTAATTTACTTCAAAGGGAAAATTGTTTGCCAAGATTGCATTTCAGAAATTCCAACACCTGTGACAAACTAAGATTTTTAGTATATAATAGACTTATAAGAGATTGTTAATTCTAACCTTTTTCATATATACTCCTTGTTGCCTTCCACGGTTTGAACCCAACCGTCGGAAGGCCCTTTTTTGTTTAAGGAAGTTTTCATAAAAGCGCGTTATATACATCCCTTTTGGAAATGGAGCGATCGGTAGCTGTACGCTTCATAGCGTCCTTGCGTGTCAGACCTTCTGTCTCATAATGCGCAACGTGGGCCTCCAAAGATAAGGACTGCCACCATGCCTGTCGCTCCTCTTCCTCTTCTGCTTCGTTTTTCCCTTCAACTACCAGGCAATATTCACCAAGCGGTGGATGTTCCTCCAGTCTGGCAAGACATTGCTCTGCCGTTCCTCGTATCCATTCCTCATGCAGCTTGGTCAACTCGCGTGCAAGCACCACTCTGCGTTCCCCCAGTGTTTCCTTCAATACCGTCAACGTCCGCACAATACGATGAGGGGATTCATAAAACAGGATCGTGCCATGAGATACCTGAAATGACTGTAGCAGCCTCTCCAGATCCTTTTTCTCCCGTGGAGGGAATCCGGCAAATGTGAATCGTTCTGTATCCAGTCCGGAGGCAATCAAAGCTGACAATGCTGCATTCGCCCCGGGAATGGGAATAACGCTAATTTCCGCTTCCAGCGCCAGCTTGACCAGATCCGAACCCGGGTCCGAAATGGCCGGCAGACCTGCATCACTGACCAGGGCCAAATTTTTTCCTTCTATTATATAACGTATCAGCTCAGGCCCACTGGCAGCTTTATTATGTTCATGATAGCTGAATAGCATTTCCGGCGTGATATCAAAATGTGTGAGCAGTTTGCGCGTCTGCCGCGTATCCTCTGCTGCTATAATACTACAGGATTTTAGGATGTTAATCGCCCTAAAGGTCATATCGTCCAGATTACCAATCGGTGTCGCAACGAGATACAGCTTGCCCCGTTCTTCTCCGCCGGTTATAAAACTTTTTTGCACCGCAACCTTCACTGTAAATCCCCCTTGCTTACTTCTCCATAGATATCCCTTATTTCCTGAGTATAATTCCCATTCTCCTGATATACAATGAGCGGTGGCAACAGACGAACCTCCGGCTTACCATCACATAGCGCCTCGATGAGCACCATATTCGCCTCCATATGAGCCCGTGGGTGGACAAACCGAATCCGTTTGGGCTCCAGTCTGTTGGCACGCATCAGTGTTATAATCTCACCTAACCGCTGCGGACGATGAACCATGGACACTTTACCCCCATTACGGACAAGCCGTGTACACGCCTGAATGACGTCTTCCAGCGTACAATGCACCTCATGGCGTGCAATCGCCTGATGTGGGTTTAGCTTAATATCGCTACCGTTTAGCGGCATATAGGGGGGATTTACCGTAATTGCATCATATACACCATGTCCCGTGATTTGAACCAACTCACGCAGATCGCCTTCCCGAATCTGAATCGCTGCCTCCAATCCATTCAGGCTGACACTGCGTCTAGCCATATCTGCCAAACGCGGTTGAATTTCAATTCCTTCGATAGCCGCTTTGGTTCGTGTCGTTAGCAGCAGGGGAACAACCCCATTACCTGTACACAGATCCAAAATTTTTCCACGCTGTGGAATACCAGCAAACCGTGCTAGCAAAACCGCATCCATAGAAAAGCTGAACACCTCATCACTTTGGATAATACGCAGATTATGTGACAATAGATCGTCAATTCGTTCAGACTTCTGTTCATTTTCGTACATAGCGCTCTCCCATCTTTTTACCCCAAATCGTTCTGAATCCATACTTCCTTACAAAAAAGCCGTAGGCACCTTGCTCCTACGGCTTGTTTTTATTTATTCAAAAATGACAGACAGAAAAGGCAATCGCCTTCCGTTCGCAAATGTCCGTAATACACGTTGCATATATGAAATCCTTCATGATACAGCCTTGCCAGATTGTCGTGGCCTTCGCCCACAACCTCACCCGTTTCCTCTTCATCCTTAATGACGATCGGAGGAGAAAGCTTCGGCCTTTTTGCCGTCTTTTCTTCTCTGGAGGTTTCACGTTTGAGCATCTTGCGCACCTGTTCGTTTTCAATCGTTAGTCGTTGATTTTCCTCCAGCAGCTCTTTTACTGCCAGTTTCAATTCACCCAGATCGCTATGCAACTGTCCCATTTGGGTTTCCATTTCGTGAATACGCGCAAAAACATTTAATTTATCCAAGTTTCCACCCCGAAGCAACCTAATGGTTTACTTGACGACTACATCGTCCATTGGAAGTTCCTTGACCTTGCTAATCTCAAACAGTTGAACATGTACTGTGCGATGTCCAGCATTTACGCCTACGACTTTGCCTTCTCCGAGAGAGGTGACGACCATCTTGCCAACCTGCGGCAATTCTTCCTTCATGCTCTCGTAGTTATCATGTTCGAACTTGAGACAGCACATCAATCTTCCACACAACCCGGAAATCTTCGTCGGATTCAGCGACAAGCTCTGATCCTTCGCCATCTTAATGGATACCGGTTCAAAATCTCCCAGCCACGAAGAGCAACACAGAATACGCCCGCAAGGACCAATCCCGCCCAGCATTTTAGCCTCATCCCGTACTCCGATCTGCCGCAGCTCAATCCGTGTACGAAAAATACTGGCTAAATCCTTTACAAGCTCCCGAAAATCCACGCGGCCCTCTGCCGTGAAATAAAAAATGATCTTATTGCGGTCAAATGTAAATTCCACGTCTACCAGCTTCATTTTAAGGCCATGGTCTTTGATTTTATTTAAACACGTACCGAATGCATCCTTAGCCGCCAATTTATTCTCTTCTACAACAAGAGCGTCATCATCTCCGGCAATACGGATAACTTTCTTCAAGGGCAGGACAACGTCCGAATCATTTACTTCTTTTTTGCCCACCACAACCTTGCCATATTCAATACCGCGTGCGGTTTCTACAATAACGCAGTTTTCTTTCTCCACCGGAAGGTCCAGCGGATCAAAATAATAAGTCTTGCCCGCCTTCTTGAAACGGACACCCACTACACTATACAAAAATTAACCCCCTTGTATGCCACTAAACCTCATTTGAAGCCGACATGTACGAATGGCCGCAATTGAAGTCTCACTGTCGCACAAACCGGGAACCTGGCGTCGCGGATTGTGCAGAGTGGAACAAGCGCGCCTTCCTGTTAGCCGGTGATGGAACCGCTTGTATCGGACAACCCAATCAGAAGCTGCTCTACGCACAATTGACCATTGACGTGAAACCGGAGCTTCTTCCTGCAATTCGCGGCCAAATCCATATAAGAGACCCATTGTTCCGTGCTGCGGGTGATTGCCAATTTGGAGACGGACTCCAAATGATCTATGAAAACAATGCTTTCGTGCCTTCCGTAACGGAAATGAAGCATATCCTTGAACCACAAATGAAACAGATGAAACAAAATGTCCAGGTGTTCAGAAAGTCCAGTTTTAAAAATCTTTTGTTGAGCGAGAATAATGGACGAGCTTCCCCGGCTCATGGACTCCTTCACTAATTGTAACACTACGTTTCTAATTTCTGCAAACCAATTCTGCTGGAGAATTTCTCTACATGATTCCAGTCCCGAGGCAATGTGAACCGCCGACCGGACAAGTCCTGCCGTATAGCCTTCCCCAATTAAGGCCTGCATCATCACTTCAGGCTGTAAAGCATGAAAAGGAACCTGCTGCGTCCGTGATTGGATCGTAGGCAGCAATGCCTGTCCATTTTCCGAAATGAGTATGCCCACCACAGGCACCTGAGGCTCCTCCAGAAACTTAAGCAGGCTGTTTGCCGCTTGCACTGTCATGGTATCCGCCTGCTGGATAATATATACCTTCGGATTGGAGCTTTCCGATTTGTAAGAGAATATGCGCTGAAGTCCACGAATCTGGTCAATTTTAATCGTTGCTCCATCCGGCTCTACGATAAATAGATCCGGGTGATTGCCATGCTCTACCTTACGACAGGACAGACATTCGCCACATGCATCATCCGTCATTCGCTCACAAAATAATGCTTTGGCAAAGGTCTGCGCCATCTTCATCTGTCCACTTCCCGGCGGTCCGCTAAATACATAGGCATGGTTGACCGCCTCATTCCGAAGTGCGCTTTGCAGCATTTTTTTAGCTATATCCTGACCCATTATATTTTGGAAAGACATATTTCCTCACCTTCTCTCCTGAAAACAACTGTTATCTATCAGCAAATAGTTGCTCTTCAGGGCAGCTTTGCTGCTATTTTCCATATTTCCAACCGTTGCCTACATGAATATAGTCAAAAATAATCTGCCAGCATCATCAGCAAGCAGATTATTCCTTCATGGCGACAGCCCGTTTGTATTCGTTTATGGAAGAAGTCTGTATTTAAAACGAGAGATTAATTAGCAGCCCTCTAATTTCACCGACTCCCTGCAAAAGCTCAATCTTGCCTTGTTCGGTTTCGAGCAGATCATCTGCCATCTTGAGCAACAGCTCATCCACTTCATCAATCAGCTTATACCGCTTGCTACGTCCCCGGCGATCCCAACCCTTTGTGTCCTTCATAGACACGCCGCGCCGAACCGTATCCTCCAGGAATCGTTTAACCAGCATCTTATAAGCCTTCAGCTCACGAATCGTCATCGAGCGTGCCAGACGGTCTCCCTGCATCTGAATTTCCTTGAAGCGACGGTTCAGTTCCTCCTGCGAAGCCTGCTCCCCATTTTGCTGCATAACATCGGAAAAGCTCTTGGGCTGGATCGGCTTCGTATTCATTTCATTTGTAGACAACGTACTCTGTAAAGGGCGATAGCCCGGATTTATTTTCATATAAACCTGCTTTCCCCCCGAATACTTCCGCTTCTCCCCTTTATGAACAGTTCAACATAGAACTGGGGGAACATAGCGGCTTTCCAGGGACTGCGCCTTGGCGCTACCGTTATAGTGGATCTGTTCCTCATTCCCATCATACGGGCAAGAAACAAGTAATTCCCCTATCATATCGGCAGAATAGGTCCTTTTGTGTAGATTCAGAAGTGCTCAAAACGGTCTACAGGCATCACGAACACCGTCGCTCCACCCACCTGTACTTCAACAGGCAAAGGCAGATAGGAGTCCGTCGTTCCGCTCATAGGGGTAACGGGTGTGACCAGCTGTTCACGTACCTTGCAACTGCTGCGAATGACATTCATCAACGAGTCCACCTGATTGTCATCGACACCGATCATAAACGTCGTATTCCCTGCTCGCAAAAATCCGCCTGTACTCGCCAACTTGGTAGCACGGAAATTAGCTTTCACCAGTCCGCTGGATAATCTGTTACTATCCTTATCCTGCACAATCGCAATAATCAGCTTCATCCTGTATTCCTCCTTCAAGCCATATTAGGAACAAGCTAGTCCCTAGCTCAATTTTACCGTATATTCTTCGACAATTACATGCTAAAGTTTTGAATAAATCGCTTTTTCAGCAAATCCTTTAAAACTTCCTCTACCTGCTCCGTTGCGGGAGATGCATCAACAATCGTAATTCGCTCCGGAAATTTGTGGGCCAGCTCCAGATACGCCTCTCGTACTTTGTGGTGAAAAGATATACTCTCCATATCGAGGCGATCCATTCCCTCTCCCCGGGACGCTTGAATTCTAGCCAATCCCAATTCAGGTTCAATATCCAGATAAAATGTAGCATCCGGCTCCCAATCATCCACCGCAAAACGATTAATCGAAGCCACTTCCTCCATCCCGATCCCTCTCGCAAACCCTTGATAGACCAAACTGCTATCCACAAAACGATCACATAATACGATAGCTCCCTTTTCAATAGCCGGCTTTACCTTCTCCACCAGATGCTGACGCCTGGCCGCCGCATATAGAAGCGCCTCTGTTCGAGCGTCCATACTGGTATGGGCAGGGTCCAAAATGATAGAGCGGATCTTTTCCGAAATTTCGATCCCTCCTGGTTCTCTCGTCGTGACAACTGGATAGCCTTCTTCCTCCATAAACTTGGCCAGCCGTTGAATCATCGTTGTTTTACCGGAGCCGTCTCCCCCCTCCAGCGTAATAAAAATTCCTTTGCGATTCATGTCATTCCCTGCTTTCCAGCCTGAAAAATAAGAGTCACCTACAGGCTCATATGCTTCTTTTATTCAGTCTTCTTTATTTGTTAAGTCTCTAACATCTAATCTTTATTTTAAACGGAATACCCGAATTGTAAGCAACCTTTCATCTGCTGCCCCTTGCCATTTGGCTCCCAAATCACGGAGGCGTCTCATTCGTTGAGCAATCGGTTCCGTAATCATTTCTCCTGCATATAACAGTGGAATACCTGGAGGATACGGGATAATCATTTCCGCAGCCACCCTGCCAGCGGAGTCATCTACAGATACGACTTCCATCTGATCCGGTTTAACCGGTTGAAGTCCAAACTGCACCGGACTAGAGTAAACTGTCGTAATATCATTGTTCCACGTGGAAAAATCTAAATCCAGTCCACATTGCTCCTTCTGCATGGAACCCGGCCCACCAGCCGTCTCCTTAAACCGTATATTATTATTTATATGCACAAGAGCCTGCAACAGGTGATTAGCATCTTTAAGCGTGGAGCCTAACGTAAACAATAAAACAACATGTTTTTCGTCACTCATCTCCGGAATACACCCATACGCTTCCAACTCACGCTTTAAGCCAAAGCCATCCAGTACACCAAATGTATCGTACAGCACCATTTTAAAAGGGTCATGGTTCGAATATCCACCCACGTTCTCTCCATCCCTCTCCAAGCTCTCAGAAATGCCCTCTTGGGCCTCGTTCCCCTGAGGCGCTTGCTGAATAGGCTCTACGAGGCGAAAGCGTGGAAGCTGCTTCAGACCTTTTCTAAAAGCATCTGCTGCCGCTAAACCTTCCGTAAAGGCATTTGCCCCATGAACCGCAATATGCCGCCTTGCCAAATCAAGCGAAGCCATTAGCGGATACGAAGGGCTGGAGCTTTGCACCATAGCCAGCCGCTGACGAAGCAATTCCCGGTTGATTCTTCTTCCCCGCACATGCAGCATGGCTCCCATAGTCATGGCTGGAAGCATCTTATGTGTCGATTGGACGACCACATCAGCCCCACAGGACAATGCAGAAGCCGGCAAACGGGGATGCAGCCCGTAATGGGCACCATGCGCCTCATCCACCAACAAGGGCACATGGGCCTCATGACAGGCTTTAGCCGTTGCTGTCAGATCATGCCCCATCCCGTAGTAGTTAGGCAGCGTAATCAATACCCCTTTGGCGGAAGGAAAGGCTTTTAATGCGGTCTGTATCGTACTCGCCGAAGGAGCAACCGCAAGCCCGCTGATCGTATCTATCTCCGGCTCCAAGAACACCGCAACAGCCCCGGACAGCATAAGACCATTCAGGACTGACTTGTGTACATTTCTCTGTACCAGCAGTAAATCCCCTGGTTCTGTACACACAGTCAAAATCATTGCCAAATTACCGACCGTACTTCCTCCGATCAGCCAAAAGCTCTCCTCTGCACCAAAGCACATCGCCGCCAGCTCCTGGCCCTCACGAATCACATCCTCAGGATGATGCAAATCGTCCAGTCCGGTAATTTCGGTCGCATCAATAGACATTACTTCTTTCAAGAGAGATGCAATATCTTCATTTTCATATACTTGTCCATTTTTGTGGCCAGGCACATGATAAGAAGCATTGCCTTGAGCCCGGTAACGTAATAGAGCTTCCATTAATGGTGCATGTGAAGCCTTTTTCCCCATCATTCTGCAATCCTTCCGAAACAAAGCTTTATATCTACCCTATTTTATCGTAAAATCAAGCGGAATCCTACTTTTACTCACAGAAAAAAAAGCCCGTACCGACAGGCCTTGGAATACTAACCCTTTAAAGACTTGCTGACAAAGGATATTATGCATTTTTCTGTACCCAAATTTGTTTTAGTTGATCAATAAAAAAATGATATTTGGCGTCTGTCGCATCTGTACGTACCATTTCAGCTTCACACGCATCGCAGATAAACTCGGAAACGATAAAGATGCCTTCATGCTTGTGTTGTCCGCATATAATGCAGCGGTGGCCGCCTTGATCATGCATATCCATCCCACCCTTGCTTCTTTTACTATTAGTATGGGGCACTTTCTACTATTTTAAACCTTTTCATAGCCCAGCTCGACGATATACTCTATATATATTCCATGTGAGCCCTTATGGTGTTTGTACCCCACATGTTTAAAAAACAGCCGTCTATGCCGATATAATAAGAAAAGCTCCTGCATATGGATACCCTTTCATTGGAGCCGTTGCATACTTCATTCGTGATAGCTTTTCCCTGTAATTATAGAATAGGTTGGCTAACACTAGAAGCTGATCATTCTATAGCCTTACCCAAGCAATTTTAGTGCTTGTCAGAGCCGCATGAGCGCAGCACCGTCCCTTTTTCCGGCTGTGGGCGGTCGAGAAGCCACTTGTGATGCAGTAGATTAATGAAAGGACTGTTTGCATGACAGAGGAAACCGGAACCAAAGCCACCTACTATCACTACAAGCTCATTAAAAAAATCAGTATTCCGCGTCAGCTGATATGGAGTCACATCTCGTTGCCTGTTATTATGCTTCTTTTCCTACTTCTCGCCTTTTCATGGACTAGCCTGTTTTTATTTGTTTTAGCTTTCTTCCTAACCTTATGGGTACACTTCGTGATCTCACGATCTGTACTGTTCATAAGCAAAACATCCTTCCGCAAGCGCTGGGCATTTCACCGCAAGCTGCCCTGGCTGGGTTATATGACAGACCAGTACATAGGCTACGGCCTCTTTCGCCGTGTGCATATACATACGCTATGGATCGGCACCTGCTTGTCCGCTGTATTCATTCTCTGGTCTCCGCCAGCCTTTACTGTATCCTTGCTCTTTTGGCATCTGTGGCTTATTGCACCGCGCCTATACATCCTGAGCCGTCTTACAGGCGAAAGGAAAGACGGCATGTTGAAGTTCACCGATGAAGATGCCTCATATTATCAGCAGTAGACTAGCCATTCATCTATTCATATAGGTAGAGGCTTATACCTGATCTGGCATATCTCCCATGAGCTAGAACCGCATATTTAAAAAAGGAGCAGCCCCATAAGGTTGTTCCTTTTTATTTCCCTCACCATTCCAAACTATCTTTTAACACTTTCGTTGGATTATCTGACCCTCATTCCTTACCCCTGACCCCATGCACAGAGCTAACTAATATACCAACCAATATAAAAAAGGAAGCCCCATCTACTTAACAGCAGTTTTGAGTGCTTCCTTATATCCAGCTTTATCGTTCATTATACACAGAATCTTAGCTACTGCATTTGAGGTCGCCTGTGACTTATTAAAGCAGCCCTATGTCCGCAGCCCCTGTATCCAGGTCGAGAACCGTGAAATCACTAATTAAGGTCCACACTTTTGCTTTTCGCAGCAGCTTTACCATCCTTCGGGACCAATACAGTAAAAGAACCATCATGCACAGACAAGTGCACCATATGTTTATTTTTCAGGAATACTTTCTGATTAAAAGTCGATAGATTCGGTTCTTCCGTCCAGCCCCAGGCTGCAATTTCCTCCAGATAGGGAGCAGGCAAGCTATCACTTTCCTTCAAAGCCGGTAATGCATAGCGTACATAGTCCATGTCTGAGTTGCTGCTGGCCCGATCGGTTTTACTCGCCTCTTTAGGGACCGGAAACGTTTTTTCGTTCGCTGCACCCTCAAACGATGTCCAAGAAGGCTCCTCTGTCCCGCACCCGGTAAGAATCGCGACAGCGATACTGAATAGCACCAATAGAGCAAGCCATTTATTTCGCCGCATGATCTTCCCTCCTTACCAGCTTGATTCACTATACAAACCCTATAACAAGAATTTGCATAATTCTGCAAGAACGCAGCGTGTGTATATGGGATTCAGTACCTATATTATACCGGGTTTCCAATAACATTCCGTAACAAAAATGTTACCTTCCTTTTGTAAGAGCATTCCTAAAATATATGTACGAAAAAAAAGACCATAATCTCAAGGAGATCATGGTCCTTCTCACTTTTGCTTGGCGACGTCCTACTCTCCCAGGACCCTGCGGTCCAAGTACCATCGGCGCTGGAGGGCTTAACGGTCGTGTTCGGGATGGGTACGTGTGGAACCCCTCCGCTATCGCCACCAAACATGAATTTGTTAAACAAATTCTACCGTATGGATATTCGGTTCATCACGAATCGTGTGAATGAATAGCCATGCGCTTTTCGTATGTATCTTCTACATACTTTCAAGGTGTTACACCCTGAAAACTGGATCCGAAACTCTTTTGCGTTTTATTCTTAGGATAAGCCCTCGACCGATTAGTATTGGTCAGCTCCATGCATTACTGCACTTCCACCCCCAACCTATCTACCTCGTCGTCTTCAAGGGGTCTTACATACTGGGAAATCTCATCTTGAGGGGGGCTTCACGCTTAGATGCTTTCAGCGCTTATCCCTTCCGTACATAGCTACCCAGCGGTGCTCCTGGCGGAACAACTGGTACACCAGCGGTACGTCCATCCCGGTCCTCTCGTACTAAGGACAGCTCCTCTCAAATTTCCTACGCCCACGACAGATAGGGACCGAACTGTCTCACGACGTTCTGAACCCAGCTCGCGTACCGCTTTAATGGGCGAACAGCCCAACCCTTGGGACCTACTTCAGCCCCAGGATGCGATGAGCCGACATCGAGGTGCCAAACCTCCCCGTCGATGTGGACTCTTGGGGGAGATAAGCCTGTTATCCCCAGGGTAGCTTTTATCCGTTGAGCGATGGCCCTTCCATGCGGTACCACCGGATCACTAAGCCCGACTTTCGTCCCTGCTCGACTTGTTGGTCTCGCAGTCAAGCTCCCTTCTGCCTTTGCACTCTTCGAATGATTTCCAACCATTCTGAGGGAACCTTGGGGCGCCTCCGTTACTCTTTAGGAGGCGACCGCCCCAGTCAAACTGCCCACCTGACACTGTCCTCGTACCGGATCACGGTACCAAGTTAGAACCTAGATACGATCAGGGTGGTATCCCAAGGATGCCTCCTCTCAAGCTGGCGCTCAAGTCTCTTAGGCTCCCACCTATCCTGTACAGATCGTACCCAAATTCAATATCAAGCTGCAGTAAAGCTCCATGGGGTCTTTCCGTCTTGTCGCGGGTAACCTGCATCTTCACAGGTATTAAAATTTCACCGGATCTCTCGTTGAGACAGCGCCCAAGTCGTTACGCCATTCGTGCGGGTCAGAATTTACCTGACAAGGAATTTCGCTACCTTAGGACCGTTATAGTTACGGCCGCCGTTTACTGGGGCTTCGGTTCATAGCTTCGCCCTAAAAGGACTTACCACTCCCCTTAACCTTCCAGCACCGGGCAGGCGTCAGCCCGTATACTTCGCCTTGCGGCTTCGCACAGACCTGTGTTTTTGCTAAACAGTCGCTTGGGCCTTTTCACTGCGGCCCCCTCGGGCTATTCACCCTACCGAGGCACCCCTTCTCCCGAAGTTACGGGGTCATTTTGCCGAGTTCCTTAACGAGAGTTCTTCCGCGCGCCTTAGAATTCTCTTCTCGCCTACCTGTGTCGGTTTGCGGTACGGGCACCTTCTCCTGGCTAGAGGCTTTTCTTGGCAGTCTGAGATCATGACCTTCGCTACTACAATTTTCGCTCCCCATCACAGCCCAGCCTTAACGATGTGCGGATTTGCCTACACATCAGCCTCACTGCTTAGACGGACATCCATCAGTCCGCGTCACTACCCTACTGCGTCACCCCATCGCTCATAGCGGATTATGGTGGTACAGGAATTTCGACCTGTTGTCCTTCGACTACGCCTTTCGGCCTCGCCTTAGGTCCCGACTTACCCTGAGCGGACGAACCTTCCTCAGGAACCCTTAGGCTTTCGGCGGATCTGATTCTCACAGATCTTTTCGTTACTCATACCGGCATTCTCACTTGAATGCAGTCCAGCGCTCCTTCCGGTACACCTTCAACCCGCATTCAACGCTCCCCTACCCCTGATACCTAAATATCAAGCCATAGCTTCGGTGGCGTGTTTAGCCCCGTTACATTTTCGGCGCAGAGTCACTCGACCAGTGAGCTATTACGCACTCTTTCAATGGTGGCTGCTTCTAAGCCAACATCCTGGTTGTCTGTGCAACTCCACATCCTTTCCCACTTAACACACACTTGGGGACCTTAGCTGATGGTCTGGGCTGTTTCCCTTTCGACAATGGATCTTAGCACTCACTGTCTGACTCCCGGAACCAAGTCTATGGCATTCGGAGTTTGACTGAGCTTGGTAACCCTTGCGGGCCCCGCACCCAATCAGTGCTCTACCTCCACGACTCTTATTCCGAGGCTAGCCCTAAAGCTATTTCGGGGAGAACCAGCTATCTCCGGGTTCGATTGGAATTTCTCCGCTACCCCCACCTCATCCCCGCATTTTTCAACATGCGTGGGTTCGGGCCTCCAGTGCGTGTTACCGCACCTTCACCCTGGACAGGGGTAGATCACCCGGTTTCGGGTCTACGTCCACGTACTCAAGATCGCCCTATTCAGACTCGCTTTCGCTGCGGCTTCAGCTCTTCACCTTAACCTTGCACGGGAACGTAACTCGCCGGTTCATTCTACAAAAGGCACGCCATCACCCCTAAAATGGGCTCTGACTTCTTGTAAGCACACGGTTTCAGGATCTATTTCACTCCCCTTCCGGGGTGCTTTTCACCTTTCCCTCACGGTACTGCTTCACTATCGGTCGCCAGGGAGTATTTAGCCTTGGCAGATGGTCCTGCCGGATTCATACGGGGTTTCACGTGCCCCGCACTACTCGGGATCCGTCTCGGAGGGAACGGGTTTTGAACTACAGGGCTTTTACCTTCTCTGGCGGGCCTTTCCAGACCTCTTCATCTAACCGGTTCCTTTGTAACTCCATGTGAGACGTCCCACAACCCCAAGGAGCAAGCTCCTTGGTTTGGGCTAATCCGCGTTCGCTCGCCGCTACTGACGGAATCACTATTGTTTTCTCTTCCTCAGGGTACTTAGATGTTTCAGTTCCCCTGGTATGCCTCTGTTCTGCCTATGTATTCAGCAGAAAGTGACTGTCGATGAAGACAGCCGGGTTTCCCCATTCGGACATCCCCGGATCAAAGCTTGCTTACAGCTCCCCGAGGCTTTATCGTTGTTCGCCACGTCCTTCGTCGGCTCCTGGCGCCTAGGCATCCTCCGTGTGCTCTTTGTAGCTTAACCTAGCATTTACAAAGTAAATGCGATTTGTTTTGAATTTCGTTTCATCACCGAAGTGTGAATGAAATTCAAAACAGCTACCTTTATTTCACTTGTTTACACAAGATCAGCATAAAGGAATATTCTAAAACGCAATTTCGTTTCGGTATCCAGTTTTCAAGGTGCAATTCGCTTCAAGGAAGCGAAACCCGATGAATATTTCGGTTCCACACAGATGTGTGAATGAAACATTCGTCGAAGCTTGAGAGTTTGAGCTCTCAAAACTGAGCAACGAGTGAGTAACAGGCCTAAACCTGAGTTTTGAAGCTTACGCTTCATATTTGAATGTTTCCATTGCAGGAAACGATTCTCCATAGAAAGGAGGTGATCCAGCCGCACCTTCCGATACGGCTACCTTGTTACGACTTCACCCCAATCATCTACCCCACCTTCGGCGGCTGGCTCCCTTGCGGGTTACCCCACCGACTTCGGGTGTTGTAAACTCTCGTGGTGTGACGGGCGGTGTGTACAAGACCCGGGAACGTATTCACCGCGGCATGCTGATCCGCGATTACTAGCAATTCCGACTTCATGCAGGCGAGTTGCAGCCTGCAATCCGAACTGAGACCGGCTTTTCTAGGATTTGCTCCAGATCGCTCTTTCGCTTCCCGTTGTACCGGCCATTGTAGTACGTGTGTAGCCCAGGTCATAAGGGGCATGATGATTTGACGTCATCCCCACCTTCCTCCGGTTTGTCACCGGCAGTCTGCTTAGAGTGCCCAGCTTGACCTGCTGGCAACTAAGCATAAGGGTTGCGCTCGTTGCGGGACTTAACCCAACATCTCACGACACGAGCTGACGACAACCATGCACCACCTGTCTCCTCTGTCCCGAAGGAAAGATCTATCTCTAGACCGATCAGAGGGATGTCAAGACCTGGTAAGGTTCTTCGCGTTGCTTCGAATTAAACCACATACTCCACTGCTTGTGCGGGTCCCCGTCAATTCCTTTGAGTTTCAGTCTTGCGACCGTACTCCCCAGGCGGAATGCTTAATGTGTTAACTTCGGCACCAAGGGTATCGAAACCCCTAACACCTAGCATTCATCGTTTACGGCGTGGACTACCAGGGTATCTAATCCTGTTTGCTCCCCACGCTTTCGCGCCTCAGCGTCAGTTACAGCCCAGAGAGTCGCCTTCGCCACTGGTGTTCCTCCACATATCTACGCATTTCACCGCTACACGTGGAATTCCACTCTCCTCTTCTGCACTCAAGCTCCCCAGTTTCCAGTGCGACCCGAAGTTGAGCCTCGGGATTAAACACCAGACTTAAAGAGCCGCCTGCGCGCGCTTTACGCCCAATAATTCCGGACAACGCTTGCCCCCTACGTATTACCGCGGCTGCTGGCACGTAGTTAGCCGGGGCTTTCTTCTCAGGTACCGTCACTCTTGTAGCAGTTACTCTACAAGACGTTCTTCCCTGGCAACAGAGCTTTACGATCCGAAAACCTTCATCACTCACGCGGCGTTGCTCCGTCAGGCTTTCGCCCATTGCGGAAGATTCCCTACTGCTGCCTCCCGTAGGAGTCTGGGCCGTGTCTCAGTCCCAGTGTGGCCGATCACCCTCTCAGGTCGGCTACGCATCGTCGCCTTGGTAGGCCTTCACCCCACCAACTAGCTAATGCGCCGCAGGCCCATCCATCAGTGACAGATTACTCCGTCTTTCCTCCTCTCCCCATGCAGGGAAAGGATGTATCCGGTATTAGCTACCGTTTCCGGTAGTTATCCCAGTCTGATGGGCAGGTTGCCTACGTGTTACTCACCCGTCCGCCGCTAGGTTATATTAAAAGCAAGCTTTTAATATAACCCCGCTCGACTTGCATGTATTAGGCACGCCGCCAGCGTTCGTCCTGAGCCAGGATCAAACTCTCCATTAAAGACCAACCGAAGTTGGTTTATAGAAAGAGCGATTCGCTCATTTTGAAACTGACGAGATAAAATATCTCTTTTACACTCCGATTTCATACAACCTTGCGGTATGTAACGAAATCTTCGTGGTTGATTTTGCGAACAAAATCATTTACTCACTCGTTGTTCAGTTTTCAAAGATCAAACATTTCTTGTTCGCTTCAGGGTTTATTTCATCCCCTCAGCAACTTTTATAGTATATCATGTATCTCTCAGTTGTGTCAACACTTTTTTTCAAAGTATTTTTCGCTTTATTTGATAACACTTGAAGCGACAAGAAATAATATATCATACTTTTATTATATTGTGCAACTGTTTTTTTTAAAAAACTTACTTAAGTGACAATACACTCGATATAAAGCTCTCTTTGAACCATTAAGTTAATGATTTCCCCGTTTACCTGCACCAATGGACGAGTCGGATGGTCTCGATCGGCAAATATGATTTCCCCTGTACGGTTATCATTGAGACGCACCTTGGTTCCGTTATTAAATTGAGTGAGCTTTTGGATGAAAACCTGTACAACACCCGGGTCCAGCTTACCAAATGATTCTGATTTGATTTGCTCCAGTACCAGATACGGGGATTGTGCTGGTCGGTAAGTCTTCTCCAGTGTCATGGCATGGAATACATCAGCCACTCCAACGATTTTAGCGTAACTATGAATTTGCTCCCCTTTGAGTCGCAATGGATATCCGGTACCATCCACTTTCTCATGATGCTGAAGAGCTGCCAGGCGTACTCCTTCATTAATGGCCTTCACATTTTTGAGCAATTGGTAGCCTAATGAGGTATGCAGACGAATTTCTTCCTGCTCCTCCCACGTTAATTTAGAGGGCTTGTACAGAATGGCCGGGTCCATTTTGGCATTACCAATATCATGGAGTAATCCGGCAAAAGCAACCTGCATCCAGTCTTTTTGGGGCAAGCCAATCCATTGAGCAATAGAATATGAAGTCAGAGAGGTTAGTACCGCATTATGAAAAATATAATCAACTTCAATCATGGCACGCGGGGTAAACGTCATTACATTATAGCGGTGGATGTATACCAGTAAGGCTTCCAACTGCCCCCGCAACTCATATATGGATAGATTAGATACGAGTACCGATTGGAATGCATTTTTCACGAGCATCACCATTTTGTCGTACTCTTCCTGGAATAAAATGGACTCATCCCGTTCCTCTAACGAAGGGGATTGCGTTTCAGGCGCTCCGACTCGAGCAGTAGCATGATCTTCACCAGCTTTTGCCGAACCATCAGGCCCTACTTCTACTTGCTGAATCAGGAACGCTTGTAAAATCTCCAAATCACGCGGTAGCAGAATACGGCCCTTCGGAAGCAGCAAGCTGCCCATTTCAGTAAATACGTCGCTTTGCAATCTAAGTCCTGCTTTTAATTCGGATACGGGTACTGTTGTCATGGTCAACCTCTCTGTTCTCATAACAGCAGCTCTAGCTGTCAGTTTTATTATGTCATTATATTACTTGAACCTGCTCCTGTACATTCATTTTATATGATTTATAGCATACTTGCTGTATTCATCTGTCGGCAATAGAAAAAGACTCCCTGACCAATAGCCAAGGAGTCTTCCCCGTCATTTAAAAACCAATACCACTGTTTATATCGGTGGATTGTTACTCGTCCTCAGAAGGCTCCGAATCGTTACCTTGAGTACCCTCTACATCCGTACTAAGAGCTGAATCATCTGGTGATGGAGATGCACCCTCACCAACTTCTAGGTTAGTATCCTGCTCCTCGAGCAGTTCATCGAGCAATTCATCCTGCTCCTCATTCTTGTTCGCACGACAAACGGTAGCAACCGAATCATCTTCGCGGATGTTGATCAGCCTTACCCCTTGTGTATTCCGACCCATCGTCGAAATTTCCTCCATGCTGGTCCGAATCAAGGTTCCGCTGGCTGTAATGATCATCAGATCCTCTTCGGTTTTTACAACCTTGAGGCCGACAACTGGGCCATTTTTATCCGTGACGTTAATCGTCTTGATCCCCTTACCTCCACGGCTTTGAACACGGTAATCCACTACAGGGGTACGTTTGCCATAGCCTTTAGCCGTTACGATCAGGATATCCAGGCTGGTATCAACAATATCCATGCCTATTACAGCGTCACTCTTATCGAGAGTAATACCTTTAACCCCAGTAGCACTACGACCCATGGAACGAACATCACCCTCAGGGAAGCGGATAGACATGCCTTGCGCCGTACCGATGATCATTTCCTGCTGTCCATCGGTCAGCTTCACTTCGATCAGGGCATCATCCTCACGCAGGTTGATCGCAATCAAGCCGCCCTTACGGATATTAGCGTAGTTATCGAGCGGTGTCTTCTTGATAATCCCTTGCTGAGTAGCAAAGAACAGATAGCTGTCCTCTACAAATTCCTCAATCGGAATGACCGCATTGATCGACTCGCCCTGCTCAATCTGAATCAGGTTAATGATCGGTGTCCCCCGGGCTGTCCGGCTCAGATCAGGAATTTCATAGGCCTTAATCCGATATACTTTACCCTTGTCGGTGAAGAATAACAAATGATGATGTGAATTCGTAATGAACAGATGCTCTACGAAATCCTCATCCTTGGTATCCATCCCCACTACACCACGACCGCCGCGTTTTTGACTACGATAAGTAGTCACGGGGAGACGTTTAATATATCCGGTATGGGTTACAGTAATGATAACATCCTCACGCGGAATAAGATCCTCGTCCAGAATACTTTCTTCACCCACTGTAATTTCAGTACGACGTTCATCTGTGAAACGTCCTCTTAGCTCATTAAGCTCTTCGCTGATAATGTTAAGCACCAGATGCTCGTTGGCCAATATTTCGCGGTATTCCGCAATCTTTTGCAACAACTCATTGTATTCGTTCTCGATCTTCTCACGTTCCAGGCCAGTCAGGCGTTGCAGACGCATATCCAGAATGGCCTGAGCCTGCTCAGGAGACAGCGAGAAGCGTTCAATCAGTCCTTCACGCGCTGCTTCTGCGGTCTGTGAGGAACGAATCAATGCAATGACCTCGTCCAGATGGTCAAGGGCAGTGCGCAAGCCTTCCAGAATGTGTGCTCTGGCCTCGGCTTTTTTCAGATCAAACTCTGTACGACGACGAATTACTTCAACCTGATGCTTGAGGTAATGATACAAGACATCTTTCAAGTTCAGAATCTTCGGCTCGTTATTTACAATTGCGAGCATATTGATACCGAAATTGGACTGCATTGCCGTATGCTTGAACAAATTGTTCAGAACAACGTTCGGGTTCACATCTCTGCGCAACTCCATAACGACACGCATGCCCGTACGGTCCGATTCATCCCGCAGATCGGTAATGCCCTCAATACGTTTGTCACGTACTAATTCAGCAATTTTTTCAACCAGACGAGCCTTATTTACTTGGTAAGGCAGCTCATGCACGATAATCCGTGCTTTATTGCCAATCTCTTCTATGGTGGTCTTCGCACGCATAGTTACAGATCCGCGGCCGGTCTGGTATGCCTGACGAATGCCCGAACGTCCCAAGATATAACCCGCTGTCGGGAAATCGGGCCCTTGAATATAATCCATCAGTTCCATCGGTGTAATGTCAGGGTTCTCAATCAGTGCTTGTACACCGTCAATAACCTCTCCCAAGTTATGCGGAGGAATATTAGTAGCCATTCCGACCGCAATCCCGCCGACACCGTTCACCAGCAAGTTAGGATAACGTGCAGGCAACACGACTGGCTCGTTCTCCTCACCATCGTAGTTCGGCATAAAATCAACGGTCTCTTTGTTCAGATCACGCAGCATTTCCATCGCGATCTTCGACAATCGTGCTTCCGTGTAACGCATCGCAGCCGCCATATCTCCATCAACGGAGCCAAAGTTACCGTGTCCGTCCACCAGCATATAACGCAAGGAAAAATCCTGCGCCATCCGAACCATCGTATCGTATACGGCCGTATCACCATGAGGGTGATATTTACCGATGACTTCACCGACGATTCTTGCCGATTTTTTGTATGGCTTGTCTGGCGACATGCCCAGCTCGGACATCGCAAACAAAATACGGCGGTGTACTGGCTTCAGTCCGTCCCGCACATCAGGCAAGGCACGGCTAACAATAATACTCATGGCATAATCCATAAAGGATTCGCGCATTTCCACTCCGATATCCCTGTTGATGATTTGCGAGTTTTTTTGATCCGCCATGCTGGTCCTCCTTCTCGTCCTTCAATACATTGCTCTCTATGTGAAAAGCCTAATAAGACACTGCCTATATACTCCGCTCTGTGCGCAGGATTTTGGCTGAAATCCTCATCTGTATAATTATATTACTTTCACAAAAAGAGAACAATTAAACACATCTGTCCGCTTTACAGCGTAAAACCCTCAGAAGTTGCCCTTCTGTGAGCAGTAGATGGCTAACGCATCGTACGGCTCACAGGTCCTGATCATGACAAATTCCCCCGAACTGGGGATTAGCCCCCACCCTGAAGGCCTTTTCCACATACAATACGTATACGGTCAGGGTTAACTGAGCACAATTCCGAAAAAACGCCGTATTTCTCTATTATATCATTGTTTTACGCACTTGTCCTTTAGTTTCCCTTGTTTTGTTAAAGTGTTGTGAATTCCATGGAACGTGACTTACATTTTCAAAAGAAAGGGATGAGAATACTTGTCTATTCAACGAGTATCCAGTAAGTGGACCAAAACAAATGTCATTCTCCCCAATCCGTCGTTGTCCGCTTATGTACCGGAAACACGTTTGTATGCAATGGAACACTTGAATGAAATGTTGGCAGTGTACGGAACCGTCTATATTAAGCCGGATAACGGTACTTATGGGAAAGGGGTTATGCGCGCAGAGAGACTCATTGAACCGCTTCCGCCGACTGAAGAGGGAATTATCGGGGAAAGAACGTGGTACATCCTTCGTTATGAGATAGAGACCCACACCTTCGAAAATCTGGAAGACCTGCATAAGGCAGTTTCTCACCGCATACGGAAGCGCCCTTATCTAATTCAACGAGGAATCCCCCTTCTTCATCATGATGCGTGTCCCTTTGATCTACGGGTATTAACACAGATGAACTTGAGAAAGCAATGGGAAACGACGCTCATCATAGGACGCGTAGCTGCTCCTGACAAGGTCGTCACCAATCACCACAGCGGGGGCACAGTGCGCTTTTTCAATGAACTGGTAGCTCCATATCTGGATGTAAAGGAAGCGGTACGGCTGGAGCAAAAACTATCGAAAATGGGCGAACGGGTAGCTTGGCAGCTGCAAAAAAGATATCCTCGTTTGAGGGAAATTGGATTGGATATAGGACTGGATCAGCAAATCTATCCGTGGATTTTGGAGGTGAATACGAGACCAGCCATTAAAGTGTTCTCTTCCCTGCCCAACAAAAGCCTATATCATAAAATATTCAGGTATGCTGTAGGCTATGGCCGCTATACAGCATCCACGGGTAAACCTGCACGCGCTAAGAAAAAGGCATAAAGCTAATGACAAGAAAAGGGACGCTCAATCTGAGCGCCCCTTGGCAAAATCCATCAATAACAAGCAGTTAATACAGCCGACCATGATGGAATAGTGTAAATTTAAACATCAAGATTTTTCACGTACTTGGCGTGCTCCTGAATAAAGTCGCGACGCGGTTCAACATTATCGCCCATTAGGGTATCGAACATCGTATCAGCCAGCATTGCATCACTGATGGTCACTTGAAGCATTGTACGGCTCTCAGGGTCCATTGTCGTTTCCCACAACTGGGTTGCGTTCATTTCACCCAAACCTTTATAACGCTGTACGTTGTACTTCGCATTTTCTCCGAATTCACTGATGATAGTATCACGTTCGGCTTCAGAGTTTGCATAACGTACGACCTTATTGCGCTCTACCTTAAACAGCGGCGGCTGAGCAATATAAACATAGCCAGCGTCAATAATTTTACGCAAGTACCGATAAAAAAATGTCAGCAACAGCGTCCGAATATGAGCTCCGTCGACGTCCGCATCGGTCATGATAATGACCTTGTGATAACGAGCTTTAGCAATATCGAAATCGTCGCCAATCCCCGTTCCCATAGCCGTTACCATTGACCGAATTTCATCACTGGACAAAATACGATCCAAACGCGCCTTCTCAACGTTCAGGATTTTACCGCGAATCGGCAAAATAGCCTGAAAGTGACGATCACGGCCTTGCTTGGCCGATCCGCCCGCTGAATCTCCTTCGACGATGTACAGTTCGCTAATCGACGCATCTTTGGAAGAACAATCTGCCAGCTTACCTGGGAGGGAGCTGATTTCCAGCGCACTTTTACGGCGAGTCAGCTCACGCGCTTTACGTGCTGCCTCACGAGCACGGGCCGCTTGTAATGATTTATCAACAACGCGACGGGAGACAGACGGATTTTCCTCCAGAAATTCCTGAAGCTTCTCTGCGAACAGGGATTCGACAATCCCGCGCACCTCACTGTTCCCCAGCTTCGTTTTGGTCTGACCTTCAAACTGAGGTTCCGGGATTTTGACAGAGATAATCGCTGTCAGTCCTTCACGCACATCGTCACCCGTCAAGTTGGCGGTGTTGTCCTTGATAAAGCCATTTTTGCGTGCATAATCGTTAATAATCCGGGTCAATGCGCTCTTGAAGCCAGATTCATGCGTTCCGCCTTCATGGGTGTTAATGTTGTTGGCGAAAGAATAAATATTTTCGGTATAGCTGTCGTTATATTGCAGCGCAACTTCGACTTGAATCATATCGCGTGAGCCTTCGACATAGATCGGTTGCTCATGAAGCGCTTCTCTTTTCTGATTCAAAAATTGCACGTATTCACTGATTCCGCCCTCGTAGTGGAACATATCACTGGCGCCAGTCCGTTCATCGGTCAAGCTAATCGCAATTCCTTTGTTCAGGAAAGCTAGCTCACGAATCCGCGTTTGGAGCGTCTCATAGTCATATACGGTCGTTTCTGTAAAAATTTGATCGTCCGGGTAGAACGTCGTTTGGGTACCGGTTTCGTCCGTATCGCCAATGACTCTGACATCATACTGCGGAACACCGCGATGGTATTCCTGCTCGTACATATGCCCATCCCGTTTGACGTGAACGATCATTTTGCTGGAGAGGGCGTTCACTACGGATACACCAACACCGTGCAGACCGCCGGATACCTTGTATCCTCCGCCTCCGAATTTACCACCTGCGTGAAGCACAGTCATAACGACTTCCAGCGCAGATTTTTTCATTTTGGCGTGTTCGCTTACCGGAATACCGCGTCCGTTATCTGTAACGGTAACGCTGTTATCTTCGTGAACGACAACTTGAATGCTGTCACAATAGCCTGCCAGCGCTTCGTCAATGCTGTTGTCCACAACTTCCCAGACCAGATGATGGAGCCCTTTGGCACTGGTGGAACCGATATACATCCCGGGACGTTTCCGAACCGCCTCCAGGCCCTCCAGGACCTGAATCTCACCCGCATCATAAGACGGTTGATTCATAGACATGCCTTTCACCTACTTCTATAGATTCTATGGTTAAGCATTGGCAACAAACTGGTTTGCCCGCTTTTTGAGAGTTGTTGAGGAGATGGGAGAATAGTACACCGTATTTTGAGTCACCACGATGGACTTGGCTTCCTCTTCACCAATCATCTCGACATGCTTTTGCTGTTGGACGTGGTTCACGTACTGCTTGGAGATTTTAGAGGATTTTTCAATCGAGATATCGAAAATAGCCACAAGCTCTGACGAGCGGATGATTTTTTCTCCACCCAGATGAATATACATAGCGGTCACTCACTCCTTAGTGTTCCACATGCCCGTCGTGGACGTGATAAATACTGGCATCCTTGAGCCGTTCTGCATTCAAGGTCTCAATACCAGTTGCCGTAATAAAGGTCTGTACCTTGCTCTGGAAGGTCTCGATCAGTTGGGTCTGACGGTAGGGGTCCAGTTCGGATAGAACATCATCCAGCAGCAGGACAGGATATTCGCCAATTTCCTCATGGATTAATTCAATTTCAGCCAGCTTCAAGGACAGGGCAGTCGTCCGCTGCTGCCCCTGAGAGCCATACGTATGCACTTCCCTGCCGTTAATGGCAAAGGCCAAATCATCACGATGGGGTCCTGCCAAAGTCATACCACGGCGGATTTCCTGTTCCCTCATTTGGGATAACTTTATCATAAATCGCTCCAATAAGACAGCTTCATCTTCTTCCTCCGGCTCACTGAAGGAGGGAACATAGGTTAATTTTAACTCCTCAGCTCCTCCAGCGATCCCTTCATGAATGGCCTGAGCCCACTTTTGGAGCTTTGTAATAAATTGTTTCCGCTTTTTAACAATTTTAACACCGTGCTCAACAAGTTGCTCATTCCATACCTCCAGCATTAGCTGTACGGACGCCATATCTTTGCCCCAAGCTTGTTTGAGCAGGTTGTTACGCTGGACCAGCACTTTCTGGTATTGCTGCAAATGATACAGATATCCCGGAGCAACCTGGCCAATTTCCATGTCAAGAAACCGGCGGCGTACCCCCGGTGTTCCCTTGACGATTTCCAAATCCTCAGGTGCAAACATAACGACATTCAGCGAACCGATAAAATCGCTCAGCTTTCGCTGCTCCAGTCCGTTGATCTTCGCTTTTTTTCCTTGTGTGGATAACGACAGATCCAGCCTGATTTTTCCGTATTTTTTATCCACATCCGCAGCAAGGTGAGTTGAGGTAGCTCCGAAAGAGATCAACTCCTTATCGCGCGACGTCCGATGACTTTTGGTCAGAGCCAGGACAAAAATCGCCTCTACCAGGTTCGTTTTGCCCTGCGCATTTTGTCCGATCAGCAAATTAACGGGCCCAAATTCATTCAGCTCCAGCTGTTCATAGTTCCGGTATTGCTGCAAAACAATATTGTTCACAAACACATAGGGTCCCCCTTGTTACTCCGCACCTAAAAGGAGTCCTTGCCGACCAGGCGATCATGCTCCTGCCGTGATCTCGAAACTTCCGTTGTCCTCTACTTCTACGGTATCGCCCGGGTACAGTTTTCTTCCGCGTCGTTCTTCCGGCTCACCGTTGACACGAACTTGCCCCTCCTGCAACAGAGCTTTGGCCATTCCCCCTGTAGAAACACAATCGGCTAATTTTAAAAATTGATCGAGCTTGATGTATTCGGTCTGTATAGATATCCGTTTCAAGGCTTGTTCATCCTTTCGCTTGCTCTCAATGAGTGACGCTATATGGTTAGTTGGTGGTGCGATATGGCAGGATGATGTACAGCGCATTGCTAGAGTCTGCCGGTTTTAAAATGATCGGGCTCATAATGCCGGTAAAAGCAATCATCAGCTGCTCACTGTCAATCACCTTCAGCACATCAAGCATATATTTCGAGTTGAACGAGATTTTGAGCGGCTCTCCCTCAAATTTGGAGACTGTGACTTCCTCACGCACTTTACCCAGCTCGGAGGAGCTGGAGGAAATCTCCAAGCCACCGTTTTCCAGCGACTGCATTTTTACAATATTCGTTTTTTCCTCACGGGACAGCAAATAAGCACGGTCAATGGATTCGCTCAAACTTTTTGTATCCACAATCAGTTCTGTTTTGTAGGAGGTTGGAATAATTCTAGAAGTATCCGGATACGTTCCGTCCAAAATGCGGGAATAAAACAGAACCCGGTCAATTTTGAATAATACCTGGTTGTCTGCTACGACGATATCCACAAGCATATTTTGATCCGGAATAATTTTGCTCAGCTCGTTCAACGTTTTACCTGCAATGACAACATTGCTGAAGCGCAAGCCTTCGGACGTTTCCAAACGGGCGCTGCGGGTGGCGAGGCGGTGGCGGTCCGTTGCTACAAATTTCAATTCGCCCTCAGCCAAATTCCACAATACCCCTGTTAAAATAGGTGTCGTTTCGTGGGTGGAAATGGAGAAAACGGTCTGTTTAATCATGTTTTTGAGCAAATCTCCTGGTACAGAGATAACCTGATTTTCTTCAATGCTTGGAAGCACCGGGAATTCCTCAGGGTCCAGACCCACCATCTGAATTTCGGTTGCACCAGATGAGATGAAGGTTTGGAAATGGTCTTTTACCTCCATACGGATCTCCTGAGACGGCAGCTTCTTGATAATTTCGACAAAGAACTTGGCTGGCAGTACAACACTTCCTGGTTGTTCGACCTGAACGACAGTTTGGTCACCATCCTCCATCGGAATAAAGGATTGAATGGAGATGTCGGTATCGCTGGCAGTCAGCGTTACTCCCTGATGATTCACATCCAGCTTAATACCACTCAAAATCGGAATCGTGGTCCGACTTGATATGGCCTTGGATACATGTTGTATAGCCTCGTTCAATACGTTTTTCAAAATGCTGATCTTCATAAGTTCCTCCTACGGGTTTTAATCCTTCAAGCACGCGTTGACGCGGGCCTTATTTAGGTGATGTATATCTTTAAAATCTATTAGTAATAGTAATAGGCGCACTGAATATGTGGATAAGTCGGTGTAAGCCTAATAAAATCAAGCCTATCCACATGTGTATAAGTTGTGTATAGGCTCTGAACTTGTTCAGGTTGGGTTTTTGATTTTTTCTATTAGGCTGTTGATAACTTTGAACAGCTCCTGATCCACTTGAATGGATTTGGAGATTTTTTCGTGCGCATGAATGACGGTTGTATGGTCGCGTCCACCGAAGGCTTCACCGATTTTCGGCAACGAATAGTCGGTTAGCTCGCGGGACAGGTACATAGCGATCTGCCGTGGGAAAGCCACAGCCTTTGTCCGCTTGCGTGCTTTGAAATCCTCCAGACGCAGATTATAAAATTCCCCGACTTGATGCTGTATATCCTGAATGGTAATCATTTTGGGACGACTGGAAGGAATAATGTCCTTTAACGCCTCGGCTGCGAGATGACTTGTCACATCCTGATTGGTCAGCGAGGAATAGGCAACAACGCGAATCAGTGCCCCTTCCAGCTCACGGATGTTCGTATCAATCTGGTTGGCGATATACATCATGGCCTCATTGGGAATATCCAGGTTTTCCGCTCTCGCCTTTTTCCGGAGAATTGCAATTCGCGTTTCCAGATCCGGCGGCTGAATATCCGTAATCAATCCCCACTCAAAGCGGGAACGCAGCCGTTCCTCCAGCGTTGGGATCTCTTTAGGCGGACGATCGCTTGAGATAATAATTTGTTTGCGTTCCTCATGAAGCGCATTGAACGTGTGAAAAAATTCCTCCTGTGTCGACTCCTTGCCTGCAATAAACTGAATATCATCAATGAGCAAAATATCAATATTGCGATACTTGTTTCGGAAGCTTTCCCCGCGGTTATCCCGGATGGCATTAATAAATTCGTTCGTAAACTTCTCCGATGACAAATATACAACCTTGCTGGCCGGGTTGTGTTCCAAAATATAATGTCCGATGGCGTGCATCAGATGCGTTTTGCCCAGACCTACGCCGCCGTACAGAAACAGCGGGTTGTAAGCTTTGGCCGGCGCCTCGGCGACGGCCAGCGATGCTGCATGGGCAAAACGGTTCCCTGATCCGATGACGAACGTATCGAATGTATATTTGGGATTCAGCATATGGGACACGGCTTCTTCATGTACGACCGGCTGCTGCTGAGGCTGTTGCTGGAGATCGAACTCGGCGGGCTTGTTTTCCTCAATGACGAACTTGACCTCCAACTGCTTGCCCAAAATTTCATAAACCGTTGCCCCGACTAGCTTGGTATAGCGGCTTTCAAGCCATTCCACGGCAAAAGTTGTCGGTGCGGAAATCACAATGGAGTGGTCATTCAGTTTCGCTGCCTTGGTAGCTTTAAACCAAGTGTCGTAACTCGGCTTACTCAGCTTGGTTTGTATGATGGATAGAATTTGCTGCCATAGTTCAGAGGTATGGCTGTCCACAGACGTCACTCCTTTTAAATCCTGACATTTTGCCATTTAAGCTGCAGAGAGCTGCTCCCGGCGCTTCGGCAAAACGCCTAAAATCCCAAAAATATTGTTGAAGGCCATAAAAAGACATACCGCCGCCTAAATCATGCGGCAGTGTGATGAGAGAACGCAGCACAAAATGGTCCTGAAAAAAAGCTAATGGAAAAATCCGCTGCTGGTCGGCAGAAGAAAGGCGATATTTCTCAGGAGGGTATGTGCGGCACGATCCGTTCTCTTGATCCCGCAGGCCAAAACGGGACTGCAATATGTCGAAATCAAATGAAAAATGTAGAATATATCCCCAGAATCCCGAATCCGCACAAAAATAAAAAGATGGATAAATTGAACTTGTTCACAACTTTATCCACAGGGTGTTGATAATATGGAGGGTAAAACAACATATTCACATTCAAAAGTAATATCATCATAGCAAAAGAAGCCTTGTATTTCAATGACTCGTGGTTATTTATCCACAAATTCAATCTGTTGTGTACAATTTTTATTCACAACACAAGATATTGTTTATAATTTGTTCAGTTTTCGACAATAACTCTTTGTCGTCTCAAAATGTTATGCACAGGTTATGACCATTTAAATCACAATTCAGCTTTTTTTGTGGATCTGTGCATAACAGCCGTTGCCTTTTGGTCACAGAGGGCGTTTTTTCTGTTGAAGATTTCCGGTAACGTTTCCGACAATATTTTTAATGATATGGTTATGGTCTGATATGGAAGAAGGAAGGTCAAAGAGAATCCACGAAATAAAAGACAAAAGAGCGTGGGATAAGTGAACTGGATGAAGGAACAAACTCTCTGGGCGTGAAAAAGAGGGAGAGGATGGTACGTGATTTTGGGGGAGGGGATTAAGCTGTACATTGACTTTGGCCACTATTTATGGTTAAATGTACAAAGGTGTTTTTTGTGGAGATTGCTATGTTAGGTATATTCCATATAAAACGTATTCCTTGTAAGGAGGTGCAGTACAATGAGACCGACTTTCAGACCGAATGTCAGCAAGCGTAAAAAAGTTCACGGCTTCCGTAAAAGAATGAGCACAAAGAATGGCCGTAAAGTTTTGGCAGCTCGTCGCCAAAAAGGCAGAAAAGTATTGAGTGCGTAATGCGTGCATAAAGACCACTACGGTGGTCTTTTTTTTCATAATGGAGGTATTTATGGGCCGGATCGCTTTCCCTATGTCTGTAGAAATGCAGTGAAAAAGAGGGAGGAGCACCGTAACCTGCTCTATATTAGATGAAGCTTTTGAAAATGGATGTAAAATAAGCGAGATTACCATGGCGGAATGTTGTCCATACTTCTTACTATATAAGGGGTAAGGATTGGCATACCGGCATGTGTAAAAGAGATGAGCAAGGAGAAGCGCCGTGCAAAAAAAATTGCGTCTACGAAACCGGGCGGACTTTGGGCGCGTATACCGCCATGGCAAATCTTTTGCCAACCATCAGTTTGTGGTGTACTGGTTCCGCCGCAGAGAGGTAGAGCAGTTCCGCGTCGGAATTTCGGCCAGCAAGAAGATCGGCAACGCAGTTGTCCGCAACCGGATGCGCAGGATCGTCAAGGAAATTGTGCGCCATCATGAGCATGAATTGGTGGAGCAAATTGACCTGATTTTTATCGTCCGCAAGGGAGCGGTTACAATGTCGTATCAGGAGCTGGAGAAAAGCGTGCTGCACGTTCTGCGCAAAGCCTCGCTGCTCAAGTCTTCACGTCGATAGTCAGTATCTTTGTCCTACAGGATATGGTATGATTTACGTTGGAATGGATTGGTTAAGAAAGGGGTTATGAAGTGTCGCGTTTGAAGACTCAACGGGGGAAATGGTTCCTCCTGATTGCCTTATTGGCACTTGTTGCTGTGCTGTCAGGATGTACCCAGACGGCTCACAATTCTTACACAACGGCAGACTTGGCCAATGGATCTTGGTGGCAAAGATATGTCGTTTACTGGTTTTCGTATGCGCTGGATACATTTGCCCAATGGTTCTCAGGAGAGTATGGTCTGGCCGTACTGATACTGGTGATTATCGTGCGAACCATTATTTTGCCGCTTACACTCAAGCAAGTACGCAGTTCTAAAGCTATGCAGGCTATTCAGCCGCAATTAAAAGAAATTCAAGCGAAATACAAGGATACGCCTGAGAAGGTCCAGCAAGAGACGATGAGGCTGTTCCAGGAAAACAAGGTCAACCCAATGGCGGGCTGTCTTCCTTTGATCGTTCAGATGCCGATTTTCATCGCGCTCTATAATGCCATTTACTATAATTCGGCATTGCGGGATCATGATTTCTTGTGGCTCCAGTTAGGTAAACCGGATCACTTCTTTATCCTGCCAATTCTGGCGGCAATCACAACATTCGTCCAAACCTGGATGATGATGAAAATGAATCCGACTCCGCAGCAGGGACCGATGCAATTTTTGCTGTACGTCTATCCGGTGCTGATTTTGTTCATGTCGTATAACTTCCCATCCGCTTTGCCGTTATACTGGTTCTACAGTAATATTTACACGATTATTCAAAACTATTTCCTTTATCGGAATAAAGATAAAGAAGTCGCGCTGGCCAATGTGAAAACAGCCAGTCTTACGAAAACAGGTTCCTCCAATAGCAATAACAAGAAAAAAGGTGGCAGAAATACGAAGGGGGCTAAAAAGTCGAGATGACCAAAGTCGTGACTTCAGGGAAAACCGTTGAAGATGCTGTAGAACAAGGACTCTCCCAGCTGGGAGTAAGCCGTGAACGGGTAACCGTAAACGTGTTGGAACAGCCGTCAAAAGGATTCCTGGGGTGGCTCGGGGTCAAGAAGGCGAAGGTAGAGCTTACTCTACTGTCTGATCCGTCTCCCGAAACCACACACGCGGCTGAACATCATGTATCGACTCAAGCGCCTATCGTGGGACAGGCTGTTGTTCCGGAAGCTGAACCTGTTATGCAGGAAGTACGCGCGAGCAAGGAAGCCTCCACGGGCCATGCAGACCCCTATGAAGAAGCTGTACGTTTTATCCATGAAACAGCAGCGGGAATGGGGCTGGATGTTGAAGTGGATGTGCGTCACCGCAAGGATGAAAGCATACTGGATATATCTGGTCCCTCGCTCGGCATGCTGATCGGCCGCCGGGGACAGACGCTGGATGCATTGCAGTATCTGACGAGTATCGTTGCCAACCGTCATTCTGACAAATTCATCCGGATTGTGCTGGATGCCGAGCAATTTCGCGCACGTCGGCAAAAAACGCTGGAGGATTTGGCGGATCGACTGGCCAACCAAGCTATTCGTTACGGGAAGGAAGTCGTGCTGGAGCCAATGCCGTCACAGGAGCGGAAGCTGATTCACGCCAAGCTTCAACAGCATGCGCTGGTTAGAACATACAGCAAGGGGGACGAGCCGAATCGGCGCGTCGTCATTGCTAAAAAATAATCCGACGCAATGGCTCTCTGCAAGGTGCAGAAGCCATTGCTTTTTTTCAAATATAAGACTTTATAAGTTTTACTCTATTTGTTCTTATATTTCTCGCTGAAACGGTTGCCGTCCTTGATCAAGGACGGCAATGCCGTTTCTACTTGATAGGAGGTAGAAACCATATGCTGAGCGATACCATAGCTGCCATTGCAACGGCTGTCGGCGAAGGGGGCATTGCGGTTGTACGGGTCAGCGGCCCAGAAGCCGTTACGGAAGTGGAAACTTTATTCCGAAGCAAAACACCTCTAAGCAAGGCTCCATCTCATACGGTACATTATGGACATATTATAGATCCTCAAAGCCAGGAAAAGGTGGAGGAAGTTCTAGTTACGGTCATGCGAGCGCCGCGCTCTTTTACAACAGAAGATGTTGTAGAAATCAGTACCCATGGTGGGGTTGTAGCAGTTAAGCGGGTGATGGATTTACTACTGCTACAAAATATACGTTTGGCCGAGCCGGGTGAATTTACGAAGCGTGCTTTTCTGAATGGTCGTATTGATCTGAGTCAGGCGGAGGGAGTCATTGACCTGATTCGCTCGAAGTCGGATAAAGCTTTTTCAGTAGCTTTGAAGCAGGTAGATGGACAACTGTCACAGAATATCCGCCGTTTGCGTCATGTTCTGGTAGAGACACTGGCTCATATTGAAGTGAACATTGATTATCCTGAGCATGATGTGGAATCTTTTACGTCTGAGTTGATCAAGGATAAGAGCAGTCAGGTCATGGCGGAAATTGATCGGCTGCTGCATACAGCGGAGCAGGGGAAAATTTTACGTGAGGGCCTGACCACAGCGATTGTCGGAAGACCGAATGTGGGGAAATCCTCGCTGCTGAATACACTGGCTCAGGGCGAACGGGCGATTGTGACCGATATTCCGGGCACGACCCGTGACGTTATTGAGGAATATGTGACGATTAACAGCATTCCTCTGAAGTTGCTGGATACGGCTGGCATTCGGGAAACGATGGATGTAGTGGAACGGATCGGAGTAGAGCGTTCGAGAACGGCGGTCAGTGAAGCGGATCTGCTGCTCATCGTGATTAACGCCAACGAACCGCTGCATGAGGATGAAATGGCATTAATGGAACAAATCCGCGGTAGACAAGCGATTGTCATTATGAATAAAATGGACTTACCGGCCCAAGTAGACCGGGATTTGCTGCTGCGTTATGTTCCTGAAGAGCTTATCGTACCGATGTCTGTAAAGGAAAATGAGGGAGCAGATCGGTTGGAGCAGGCCATATCGCAGTTATTCTTTAGCGGTAAGCTGGAATCAGCCGATATGACATATGTCAGCAATGTACGACATATTGCTTTGTTGAAGAAGGCTCGCCAATCGTTGGTAGATGCCTATGAAGCCGCTGATCAATTCGTTCCGATTGACATGATTCAGATTGATGTACGGCTGGCGTGGGAGCATTTGGGCGAGATTGTGGGCGATACGGCGCATGATGCGTTAATCGATCAAATATTTTCACAATTCTGTCTGGGCAAATAGGATATTCGAGTATGGCTGGTATAAGCCCTGCTATCGTTATAGATTACAAGAGCATATTCGGTATGCGAAGACCGAAGTGCATAAGGAGGTAAGAAAGGTATGGGATATCAAGGAGGCGACTATGATGTAATTGTCGTAGGCGCGGGCCATGCGGGTGTGGAATCCGCCTTGGCAGCAGCCCGGATGGGCTGTCGTACGTTGATGATTACGATTAACCTGGATATGGTCGCGTTCATGCCCTGCAACCCGTCCATAGGCGGTCCTGCTAAGGGGCATGTGGTGCGAGAAATTGATGCATTGGGCGGCGAAATGGGTCGAAATATAGATAAGACATTTATCCAAATGAGAATGTTAAATACTGGTAAAGGTCCTGCGGTTCATGCATTGCGTGCACAAGCAGACAAGTTCTCTTATCAGCATGCGATGAAGGAAACGATGGAAAAGGAACCGAATCTGACCTTACGCCAAGGTATGGTGGAAGAGCTGATTATGGAAGACGGTCATTGCGTAGGTGTAATTACGAAGACGGGGACAGAGTACCGAAGCAAAGCGGTTGTATTGACTACAGGCACTTATTTACGTGGCAAAATCATTATGGGTGAGCTGATGTATGAGAGTGGCCCGAACAATCAACAGCCTTCGTTGAGATTGTCTGAGCATTTGAGAGAGCTGGGCTTTGATCTGGTTCGATTTAAGACAGGAACGCCGCCACGTGTGCATAAGGACACGATTGATTTTAGCAAAACCGAAATTCAGCCAGGGGACGATCAACCGAAGTTTTTCTCATATGAAACGAAGTCTTCGGATAATGAGCAGCTTCCTTGCTGGTTGACGTATACTTCAGTGGAAACCCATCAGATTATTAATGATAATTTGCATCGTGCGCCAATGTTCTCCGGTCTGATTGAAGGAACAGGACCGCGCTATTGTCCATCTATTGAAGATAAAGTGGTGCGTTTTAGTGATAAGCCGAAGCACCAAATCTTTTTGGAGCCTGAAGGTAAAAACACATCTGAATACTATGTTCAGGGCTTGTCGACCAGCTTGCCTGAGGATGTGCAATTAGCTGTACTGCGCTCGATTCCTGGGATGGAAAAGGTAGAAATGATGCGTAACGGCTATGCTATTGAGTATGATGCCATGGTGCCTACGCAATTGTGGCCTACGTTGGAAACGAAAAGAGTACCTGGCCTGTTCACGGCGGGCCAAATTAACGGTACCTCCGGTTACGAGGAAGCTGCGGGCCAAGGGATTATGGCAGGCATTAATGCGGCTCGTAAGGTGCAGGGTAAAGAACCTGTCGTGCTGGACCGCTCCCAAGGCTACATTGGGGTTCTGATCGACGATCTGGTGACCAAGGGTACGAATGAGCCTTACCGCTTGCTGACGTCCCGTGCGGAATATCGCCTGTTGCTTCGTCATGATAATGCAGATTTGCGTTTGACTCCGATCGGGCATGATATCGGCCTGATTACGAACGAACGGTACGAGCGCTTTTTGGATAAAAAGCAAAAGGTAGAGCAAGAGATTGAACGTTTGCGTCTGGCGAAGGTTCGTCCAGTTGATGTGAATGAGATGCTGGAGCAAGGCGGATCTGCACCGATACAGGACGGCAGTAATTTGTTAACCGTGCTGCGTCGACCAGAGATCAGCTATGCACAAGTGGCACAAATTTCACCTTCACCTGTAGCTCTTACTGAGGAGGAACAGGAGCAGGTCGAAATCCAGATTAAGTATGCGGGCTACATCGAGAAGCAACTGATGCATGTAGAACGTCTGCAAAAGATGGAGAAGAAAAAGCTTCCAGAGGATATCGTATACGATGAGGTTCAGGGTTTGGCAATGGAAGCCAAGCAGAAGCTTACGAAAATTCGTCCGATGTCGATTGGTCAGGCATCCCGTATTTCGGGTGTGACTCCTGCGGATATTTCCATTTTGCTCGTTTATCTGGAGCATTATAACCGCGTAACGGCAGCAAGGGGATCATAATGGACGCGATACAACAGCAATTTAAGCAGCGACTGGCAGAGCATAGCATTGTGATTAATGACAGTCAGCTAGAGCAGTTCGAAACGTATTACCGTGTGCTGGTTGAGTGGAATGAAAAGATGAACCTGACAGGTATTACAGAGCGTGATGCGGTGTACACCAAGCATTTTTACGATTCTCTTTCGCTGGCTTTTTATGTTCCGTTAAATGATGTGGAAAGCTTGGCGGATATCGGATCGGGTGCAGGATTCCCCGGTATTCCTTTGAAAATATGCTTTCCGCAGATTCAGTTGACCATTGTGGATTCGTTGAACAAACGCATACAATTTCTGGCGCATGTGGTAGAACAACTGGGATTGGAAGACGTGGAGCTGATTCATAGCAGGGCAGAAGAATTGGGTCGTAAAACGGGATACAGGGACAGCTATGATCTGGTCACAGCCAGAGCCGTTGCCCGTCTTGCGGTGCTGAATGAATTTTGTTTGCCTTTTGTCCGTGAAGGAGGTCACTTTGCTGCGATGAAGGGCAGTGACCCGACGGAGGAAATCAAGGAAGCTTCCTACAGCTTGAAAGAGCTTAAGGGGAAAATCAAGCATATTCAGGCTTTTCAGTTACCTGTAGAGGATGCAGCCAGACATATGATTATTATTGAAAAGAGAGCAGCTACACCACGGAAATATCCGCGTAAGCCGGGTACGCCTTTAAAAACACCGTTAGTGTAACCAATTGAAAGAAAGTGAATGTTTCACGTGAAACATTCACTTTTTTTATGGCTTGCGATGCTCTTTACATAAACAACGTAAAGATACAGAAGGTCTCTACTTATGACGTAGAGGAACATGGATAAATAGGCATCTGATTGGGTACATAATTTATTCTCTGATCCTTCCGAAAAGCTGGTAGAGACGATAGGATTATGGCTGGAAAAGTGATAGAATAGAGATAATCGTTTTTGATGTAGGTTGACTGCTTCCCGTACCGTTCAATCCAGATATACATAAGGGGGAGTGGGACAACAATGCCAGGGAGAATACGTGGAGTGTACCCGGTTACGGCGCTGTCTCATATGAAGGGTCTACGATCCGCGTAAGGAACTGTTTTTCACGAAGCGCTGTTAGTATGGTGCTATTATGAAATTAGGTGGTATTATACGGAATGAAAGAACAATTTTCCAAGCTATTTGGTTTGACGGAGCGATCCACTGGGGACGAAATAAAACAAATTCCAGTTCGGGATATTGTCAGCAGTCCTTATCAGCCCCGTACCATATTTGACGACGAGAAGATTGATGAGCTATGCCAGACCATTAAGACGCATGGTGTAATTCAGCCGATTGTCGTTCGTTTCCGTAATGGACATTACGAAATTATAGCAGGGGAACGTCGATGGAGAGCTGTTACCAAGTTGGGGATGGATACCATTCCAGCCATTGTTCGTGAGTTTAATGATTCACAAGCTGCATCCATCGCGTTGATTGAGAATCTCCAACGGGAAGGGCTAACAGCGATTGAAGAGGCTGTAGCTTACCAGAAGCTGATTGACCTGCATCAGCTCACCCAGGAAAGTCTCGCTCAGCGACTTGGCAAAAGCCAATCCACTATTGCTAATAAGATACGACTGCTTCACCTGCCAGAGAGAGTGAAAGGTGCTCTAATGGAACGGAAAGTGTCCGAGCGTCATGCCCGTGCGTTATTGTCATTAGAGACTGAAGAGCTACAGTATAAGGTTTTGGATGAAGTCATCGCCAAGGAACTCAATGTGAAACAGACAGAGGCGAGAGTCGCCTTTTATAAACAAGTGTCCACGATTAAGAAATCCAAGCGGATTTCCTTTACTAAGGATGTCCGGCTTGCGCTGAATACGATTCGTCAATCCATTGATATGGTGTCTGGCTCAGGCTTGGATATCAAGACCAAGGAATCCGATCATGAGGATCACTATGAGATTGTCATTCAAATCCCCAAACGTAAGTAAGGGATGAAGCGTACAGGCGGCAGCAATTGCCGCTTTTTCTGTCTAACGCCAAATAAAACCGCAGCATACTCGTATTCTATTTTAAAAAATTGCCGTTATCCGTAAGCTAATGATGGAGAATTGTCTTACTAAAGGATTTTGCAATACAGAAATATAGCAGGATTCCGATTAAATTATGAGGTGAATGAAGTGTCAAAAATAATAGCCGTAGCCAATCAAAAGGGCGGAGTGGGCAAAACAACTACTTCCGTGAATTTGGGCGCCGGACTTGCTTCCCTCGGCAAAAGGGTATTGCTCGTGGATATCGACCCGCAAGGTAATACAACCAGTGGTGTGGGTATCAATAAGGCGGATGTGGCAAATTGCATTTATGATGTACTCATTAATGAGGTTGATCCTATCGAAGCGATTGTCAGTACACAGATTGAGGGACTGGATATTATTCCGGCCACCATTCAGCTGGCAGGAGCGGAAATCGAGTTGGTACCGACCATTTCTCGCGAACTAAGATTAAAAAGATCACTCCAGCTCGTCAAGCATAAGTACGATTATATATTGATTGATTGCCCTCCGTCGTTGGGGATTTTGACACTTAATTCTTTAACAGCCTCTGATTCGGTCATTATCCCCATTCAATGTGAATATTACGCATTGGAAGGATTAAGTCAGCTACTGAATACGGTGCGATTGGTACAAAAGCACTTGAATACGTCGCTGCAAATCGAAGGCGTGTTGTTGACGATGTTTGACGCCCGCACCAATTTGGGTATTCAGGTGATTGAAGAAGTGAAAAAGTATTTTCAAAGCAAGGTTTATCAGACGATTATTCCACGCAATGTGAGACTCAGTGAAGCACCATCACATGGCCAGTCCATTATTACGTATGATCCCCGCTCCCGTGGGGCAGAGGTATATATTGAGTTGGCAAAGGAAGTGGCATCTTATGAGTAAACGGTTGGGAAAAGGGTTGGATGCACTCATTCCCTCCCTTACAGTCAATGATGAGGACAAGGTTGTTGACATTCCGCTTAGTCAGTTGCGTGCAAATCCGTACCAGCCTCGAAAAACGTTTGATGAGGAATCGATTAAAGAACTGGCAGAATCCATTCGTCAGCACGGTGTTATCCAACCTATTATTGCGCGTAGTGTATTAAGAGGCTATGAAATTATTGCAGGTGAAAGAAGATTTCGGGCTTCTCAATATTGTGGGAATTCGACGATACCTGTGGTTGTTCGCAATTTTACCGATCAGCAGGTAATGGAGATTGCCCTGATTGAGAATTTGCAGCGTGAAAATCTGAACGCAATGGAAATAGCAGTAGCTTATCAGGGATTAATGGATCAGTTCTCGTTAACTCAAGAGGAATTATCCTTGAAAGTGGGTAAGTCGCGCTCTCATATTGCGAATTTTCTTCGTTTGCTTGCATTACCGGAGGAAGTTAAGGATCATGTTTCACGTGGAACATTATCTATGGGACATGCCAGAGCGATTGTTGGGCTTAAAGATCCAGATATGGTGAAGCAACTGGCAACACAATGTATTGAGCAGCAGTGGAGTGTTCGAGAACTGGAAGAAGCTGTACAGCAGTTGGATCATAAACCTGGTGAGGCGAAGGCCAAGACCAAGGTGAGAAAAAAGGACCCTTTTATTGATCATATGGAGGAGTCCTTACGTGAACGTTTTAAAACAACTGTGAAAATCAAGCATAACAAGGATAAAGGTAAAATCGAATTGAATTATTACAGCCAGCAGGATTTGGAAAGATTACTGGAACTATTGCAGTAGTCTGTACGAAATAGGACATGTCTCCTTGAGCGAAATGGGAAGTGAGATATGTCTTTGCTTTGTCTGAAAGTGAAGGAATCAGAATAGTCTGGATGGTTAAACTAATAGCCTTCTGTTATTTGTTTCGCTGTTCTCAAACGTATAAAATAAGAGGTATGCAGTGACATGATTTTTGGGGTAGAGGAGTAGAAGCAAGCATATGGCTGAATTGAACGGACTAATCATGGAACAGCTTGCCGGAATCGTTGCAGGGATTGTGCTCATTTTGCTCATCCTGTTGATTGTTATCATTGTGCAGGGGGCAAAGTTGAAAAAGATGCGGCGAAAGTATGAAACCATGATGGCAGGCAGCGGTGTCGAGAATTTGGAAACGCTGCTGATTGATTTGAAGGTGCAAATGGATACGATTGAGGATGAGCAGGAAGCCCATCGTGCAAGTATGGAATCTCTACGCAGTAAACTGACTGGCCTGAAGGGACATATAGGCATCAAACGCTATAATGCCTTTGGCGAGCGAGGGAGCGATCTAAGCTTCTCCATGGCTATTGTAGATGATAATCAGGATGGTATCGTATTAACCGGCATTTATAATCGGGATGGCTCTTATGTGTATGCCAAGCCCCTGGAAGCGGGGCAGTCATCCTATTCCTTATCTCCTGAAGAGAAAGAAGCCGTTACTCTTGCGCAGCAAGCAGGACGGAACGGTAATGCCACTCCTTAATCGCGGAGTATAAGCTGCCAGCAATGATATCTGATAATTTCATTACCAGATTTAGTCTTGTATTTTGCAACACAAAGTATTCCATAAAGCCGCCGACGTTAACGATTCCTGTCAAATGGATATCGCCGACCGGCGGTAATTCTTTATTTACCCCCGCTCCAGGCTTCAAAGGCCCGTCCGCAACCTGAATGCATCCGACGCTGGAGGTTTGTCCAAGACATGCGTCTATGCCGATGATATAGGGCTGGTCGTACCGGGTGTGTATGCCGTCCAGTGTTGTTTGTAGATTCATAGCATGTACAGGCTCCTCCAATGTTCCGTAAAGGTGAAAGAGCGGGCTTTTATAATGTGACAACTGGGTACCTACGAGCGGGCCGAGACAATCTCCAGTAGAACGGTCGGTGCCGATGCAAATAATAACAATATTTTGCAGACTGGGCGCCTGGTGCAAATGGAACAGCAAACGATGGATGATGGCTGATTGGATCCCGGGGTCGGTGTGTGATATTTTTAAGCTAAGGGGTTCTTGCCCCGGAATGAAGTCAGATGGATGAGTCATGGAATCTTCCTTTCGCTCTGTAATGGAGTGTGCAGGTCACGCTCGCTTTATATAGACCGTTAGCTGTTGGCATCACATGGATCAGAGATGAAAACCAGAAGTAAACTGCCTTAGAGAATAACAATTAGCCTGCGGGTAACAATTATTCTCAAGATAGTAGCTAGTATATGGATAAGTGTGGGGTTTTATACTCGGCAAAGTAGATTATTCATAGCAAAATGAATGAAACCAGTAGATGGGCTTATGTAGTAGACAATAGAATTTGGGAAACCAGGAGAGTAGGTCCCTTGTGTAAGGAGGAGCAACAGAAAATGACCTTAATACGTTGGTTGGAGAACAATACAGGGACGACTGCTGTTGTGAAGGATGCGATGCACTGGAAGGATGTTATATGGGAATGGCTTTCAGATAGTGCGATGTGGTCGACTTTGTTGTTTGTGGTTTTGAAGATCGGTATTATTTTCATCATCACACGGATCTTTATTCGCGTTATTAATAAAATTATAGATAAGTCGATGCAGCAAAAGGGAGAGAACAGCAGGTTCCAATTGAATACCAGGCGTCTAACAACCGTTCGAGAACTGCTAAAAAATGTAACAAATATCGTATTCAATTTCATTCTGATTATGCTGGTATTGTCTCAAATGGGCATTAATCTTGGGCCTCTGATTGCTGGAGCTGGAGTGCTTGGGTTGGCCGTTGGTTTTGGGGCGCAGAGCTTGGTTAAGGATGTAATCACCGGGTTCTTTATCATTTTCGAGGATCAGTTTGCCGTAGGAGACGTTATTCAGACGGGAACCTTCAAAGGTACAGTAGAGGTGATTGGGCTGCGTACAACCAGGCTGGTGAGCTGGAAAGGGGAGGTCTACATTTTACCCAACGGCTCCATTACGACGGTTACGAACTTTTCCATGTCCAACTCGTTGGCGGTGGTGGATGTACCGATGAAGGCAGAACGTACTCTGGAGGAAGCTGTTGATTTGGTAAAACAAGCGATCCGGGGGATTGAAGAGTCCAATGTGCAGGTGCTGAATATACCGGATGTTCTGGGGGTTCAGTCCATGACGACATCAGAGTATATTGTGCGTGTTGTGGCGGAGTGTTTGCCGAATACAGGGGCTGCGGTAGAACGTGATATTCAGAATAACATCAAGAAGGCCCTAGAGGATGAGGAACATCGTCAGACCGCGCTGGAGACGGCGGTAGCCCTCGAGAAGGAAGACGAGCAAGAAAGAAAAGGGGGAGAGAAGGGTGGAGCGTAAGTCGTTTGAACTGGGGGACATTGTGCAGATGAAGAAGCCCCATCCCTGCGGAACGAATGAAATGGAAATTATTCGTATGGGGATGGATATTCGGATCAAATGTGTCGGTTGCCAGCACAGTGTGCTGATTCCGCGTGCCAAGTTCGAAAAAAATATGAAGAAGGTGCTACGTTCAAAGGCCCCCGCTGACGGGCAGAATTCGGAAACGAATTGAGCCTGGGTAGATGAGTGATTTTGGGTAACAACGAACTTGCATCATGGGCACAATGATGATATAATAATCCTTGCTGCGGAAAGGTACCCAAGAGGTCTAAGGGGGCTGACTCGAAATCAGTTAGGCGTCGCAAGGCGTGCGTGGGTTCGACTCCCACTCTTTCCGCCACTAACTTCATTAGATAATAAATCAAACTCTTACGTCTATGGCGTAGGAGATTTTTTGATTTTTGGAAAAATGTTTTGAAGGAAAGAATTAAATACTTGAAAAAACACGCGCTATCCCAAAGTGGATTAGCGCGTATTTTCTGTGCTTTGAGGGACGTACTGAATGATATCTTCAATACCAAATGTTTTTTCTAATCCGTGGCTATGGGCGATTTCGTTTATCGCATTTAAGATATTGACCAAGGTTTCTAGCTTAATGGTTTTTGTATCGCCACTTGCTAAATCAAGAATAGTAGCAGGTCTTGTTTTCGACTCAACTGCGATCTTGTTACGTGTAGCTCCAATCATTTCTAGTGTTTCACTCAATTTAAAATGAATTTGACCCAAGCTAGTGAGCCTCCTTAGAGACATATTGTAAAATACTAAATTAGTTATTTGTTATTATAGCTGGTTTGGCGGGTAGTTATAGCGTTACACTACAATTAAGCTGAGGCAGATATTTATTTACTTATCAGCATCTGCATATTCAACTCTTAATAATTTCCCTATATCATCTATATCTAAAACATTAATGATTTTTTCCAATACCTGTCGGGGAAACATCTTGTTTTTATTTCTGACCATGTAATTAAATTTAAATTACGAAAATCGTAATTAAGAGAAGGGATTATATATGGATCACAAAATTTTTTATTTCCTATTTATAACGTGTGCTCTGTTCTTCATCTATAAGTGTGATTATTTCACGGATGTCTGTAATGTCTAATGCATCTGCGATTTCTTCAATATGTTTGAAGTTTATGTTTTCTCTCTTCTCGTTCGCAAGTTCAGATAGTGCCGCTCTGCGGACACCAGTCTTGTGAGACAATTCGTTTAGAGAAATCCCCCTCACTTTGATCAGCTCACCAAGCATTACTTTTACCTTCATTCCACACACTCCTATTTTTATTTCAAAAACCGTTGACTGTACTCATAAGCGTACAATATAATTGAAATATATGTTGTACGTATAAGCGTACGAAATTGAAAAAAATCAAAGGAAGTTGAGTCTCTAATTGGTTTAAGAACTAAAACGGGTAAAGGAAGAAAAGGAGGACGGGTGTATGAGTAAATCGTTGGGATTGGAATGGGCTGCGATGGTATACGGGCCGTATGATTTGCCGCATATGTATGAGCTATTCGAAGGAGTACTTTATAAAGGATGCTATTTCTTCTATCTGGACAATGGTGTGCTATGTCTGCGTCAGGTTCGCAAGTTAGATCAGCCGGGGCATTCACATTTGTTCATCGACGGAGATAGTGCAGGACTACAACTGGCAGAAGGGATTCGGCGTGATTTGATGGAGGTAGTAACCGACCTCATCAGGAGCTGGAGGGACAAGAGTGGCCTTACTTTTCTGTTCGATGAATTACTGTGTCTACGAGGAAGGGGAGACATACAGCTGAATCTTGTAAAAGACAAGAGTTAGGAAGCTCTTCAGAGGTGTCGTTACAGCGAAAAAAACCTGACAGCAGGAAAATAAGTGCCGTCAGGAGCATTTTTCGTCGTTATAACTGGTTTGGTGGGTAGTTATAGCGTTTTGTTTTTTTCGAGCCGGAGATCATCAGTAGGATTGCTGCGATCAGATGGAGAACCCAGCCTACGACGGGGATCCAGGCCAGCAAAGAGGTCAATATCCCCCATACAGAGCCGTAGATCGCTTCCTGATTGCGTAACGACAGGATGAGTGTTACTGCATGCAGGACAAGCATGAATCCCAGAGCAGAGTAACCGGTCCCCACGACAATAGCTCCTCCCACAATCGGTACGGCAAGCACCAATTCGAATATACCTGATATCCACCTTAATATTCGAGAATAACTCATCTTAAAACCTCCGTAAATAGTAGGTCTTTGTACTTGGATATATTCTAGCAGAAGGAGCCGGATTAATCTGCATTTTACCAGTATATGCAAAAAGTCCGATAATGAAACAAAGGAGGACCTCAAAGGTCCTCCATCGTAGGCGATACATTTTTAACAGGATACGATCTGTCCAATCACATCACGAAACTCGGTGTACTGACAAGCAATACCGTGTTGAAAAGACAGTGTCCTTTTACACAAACCTAACGCTTCTAATGCCCGGAATGGATCTCCTAACAGTTTGTCCGGCTACGTCGTCCAACGGAACCACACCTCTCTGTTGTATCGCCTAATCATAATATGGCCCGAATGTCGAGAAAATATACATTAATGAACGCGGGCTTTCGTTTTTTTCTTCCATTTGCGATTATGGTTGGTCGTCTCCGGAAAAGATTCGCCTTTTTCCAGTGTCACTTGCTGCGGGCTTTGAATTTCGGTGTGAAAGCTTTTTTCTCCGACTTCCATATATACGCCGTCATTTGGCACTTTGTCACCTGGTTCAAATTCGGTTTTTTCACCCATAAGGTTGTTCCTCCTTTACTGCATGGATTTGAACTGCAACGGTTATTGTGCGCCGATATGAGCAGAAACATCCGGGAACAAGCACACTGAATGTAAGAAAATCGAGTTATTTCCTATATATAGATAAATATTACCGTACATATAAAATCGTGAATAATGGAATGTGAAGCTAATTTAGCTGATTTACATCATATGAGCTCAATTGCGGGTTGCAATCAGCTGCTCGATTTGGTAAACTGTTTTAGTGCGAGTTTAGGCTCGTTCCTTGCTCTCAACCGAGATTGAGGGCCTTATGTCCATAAGGAGGTGTAAAGAATGCGCAAATATGAAGTGATGTACATTATTCGTCCTGACATTGAACAAGAAGCTGTTCAAGCGGCAGTCGATAAATTCCAAGGTATCATCTCCAACGGCGGTGGCGAAATTACAAGTCACGATGTAACTAAACGCCGTCTTGCGTATGAGATTAAGAAATTCCGTGATGGTTCTTTCGTTCTGGTAAACTTCACAGCAGAACCTGCTGTTGTTGCTGAACTTGAGCGTATCATGAAAATTTCTGACGAAGTAATTCGTTATCTCATTACGAACGACGTAGCTTAATTATTGTACGTGATTATGTAATGAACAACGCTCAAAGGAGGGGATTGGATTGTTGAACCGTGTCATTCTGATCGGTCGTTTGACCAAAGATCCAGAGCTGCGCTATACACCGTCTGGTGTAGCAGTAACCCAGTTCACCCTGGCTGTAGACCGTCCGTTTACGAGTCAAGGCGGCGAACGGGAAGCGGATTTCTTGCCGATCGTAACCTGGCGTCAGCTTGCTGAAACATGTGCTAACTATCTTCGCAAAGGTCGTTTAACGGCTGTTGAAGGCCGTGTTCAGGTGCGTAATTATGAGAACAATGAAGGAAAGCGTGTATACGTGACTGAAATTGTAGCTGATAATGTGCGTTTCTTGGAATCTAACCGCGATGGCGGTAACGGTGGCGGCAATAGCGGTGGAGCTGCGCGTGAGGAGTCTCCTTTCGGAGGCGGCAACAGCAATAGTGGACGTGGGAATAATAACTCGCGAAACAATCATGATCCTTTTTCCGATGACGGAAAACCGATCGATATTTCGGATGATGATCTACCATTTTAATTGGGAAAGGACTGACAAAGAATGGGCTTCAGACAAAGAGAAGGCGGAGACGATAACAAAAGACCAGCTCGTCGTGGTGGTCGCAACAAACGTCGTAAAGTATGTTTCTTCACTGTGAACAAAATTACTCACATTGACTATAAAGATACAGACCTGCTTAAAAAATTCATCAGCGAACGTGGAAAAATTCTTCCTCGTCGCGTGACTGGAACAAGCGCGAAATATCAACGTATGTTGACAATTGCGGTTAAACGTTCCCGTCAAATCGCATTGCTTCCTTACACTACTGAATAGTAGTTTCATGGAAGAAAAAAAGAGGCGTTCCCGATTTCGGGAGCGTCTTTTTTATGATTTTTCTTATTGACAACAAGTCCCATGTATTGTAACTTACTAATAATACAATCCATGTTTAACCATACGCATAGCTCAGCTTTTCTAGTTGCATTTGTGATCGCACGTTCCCCTAACTCGCCAGAGTAAACATTTAGATTATTGGAATGTTATTTTATATTACATGAAAACCAATATTACCGGTAATATTTCGAAATAAAATTCATAAACTTTACAAAATTAGATAGTTTGCATTTTTACATTACACAAAAAAAGATATTGACGTGATATTATTTTACACTTAAGATAATCCTTAATAAAAATATAATGGTTATCAGCAATCTAAATTGACCAAAGGTCTAAAAACACGTGTTTACGCTATCATTGGTAACGGCAAGGAGGATGCACAGACTTCATTTTCAAACCTCAAGCTTTAACGAATCAACGCAGGAAAGAGACGGGCTGTTAAATAAAAGAACCGACTAAGGGGGATGAACAGAATGGTGCAAACGAAGAAATGGGTTTCTTTGCTTATGGTGCTTACGATCGTTGGTGTTCTGTTTGCAGGATGTAGCGGAGGTGCTAATGAAGCACAGCCGGGCAATACGGATAATAAAACAGAGGGCAAGGAAGGCAGCGTACAAGTCACGGAGGGTGTTATTAAAGCCAGTGATCTGACTCAAAATCCGCCGGGAGCTACGAACCGGAAGGATAACATTGTGGTAGGCATGACGTCACCTAAAGGGGTATTTAACCCGTTGTTCTGGCAAACGACCTACGATTTATATGTAGTCAGAACCGTATTTGATTCCTTTTTACAGGTGAAAGCGGATGGTACATACGAAAATAGCTTGGCTGACAAGGTTGATGTATCGCAGGATGGACTGAAATACACGTTCCACCTGAAGCCAGGTGTGAAGTATAGTGACGGAACGCCAGTAACGGTGAAGGATTATGCCTTTGTCCTGAAGGTACTGCATGATCCGAATTACGATGGAGAAACCGATATTCTGTCCTTCAAAATTAAAGGCGGCAAGGAATATCATGATGGCAAGGCGAATAATATTCCCGGTATTAAAGTTATTGACGATAACACGGTAGAGGTAACCGTTACAGAAGCAACGGCTTATACGAAGGATTTTCTGGGTGAGCAGTATTTCATGCCAGAAGCTTACTATGGAAAAGGATTCAAACGCGGCAGCCTAGATAGCATCAAGGCGCTTAACAATAAGCCACTCGGCTCCGGCCAGTATGTACTGAAAAGCTTTTCCCCAGGTCAACAAGTCGTACTTGAAGCAAATCCAAACTACTTCAAGGGCGCACCGAAGGTAAAATCGGTCATTTTCAAAACGACAACCGAAGAAACCAACTTGTCTATGCTGCAAACGGGTGAAACCGATATAGACAATGTTACGGTTACAGAAGATAACGTAGAAGAATTGAAGTCTCTGGGCTTCCTGGACGTGAATATTATGCCGACCAACGGCTACGGATATATTGCATTTAATCACAAAGAAAAGAAATTTCAGGACCCTAAGGTACGTCAAGCTCTGACCATCGGTTTGAACCGGAAGGAGATTGTGGAAGGGGTATACGGTCCGTATGCGAATGTCATTAACATTCCACAGTCTACAGAAGCGTGGTCTTATACGGATGAAGGTATTAACAAATATGAGTTTGATGCCGGTAAGGCAAAGGCTCTGCTGGATGAGGCTGGCTGGAAGGTTGGAGCGGACGGTATCCGTGAGAAGGATGGTGAAAAGTTTACCATTAACTTCTCAGCGACTGCGGATAATCCGGTGGTGGATGCCTTGCTGCCGATTATGTCCACCAACTACAAAGAACTGGGCATTAAGCTGAATTCTGAAACACTGGATTTTAACGCGATTATGGATAAGAAAGATACAGGCAAGTTCGATATGTTCTTTGCCGCCTGGGGATTGACACCTGATCCGGATACAACGGTTTACCTTACGAACGGCGCACAAAATGATGTCGGCTACTCCAATAAAAAGGTAGATGAGTTGACGATTGCGGGTAAGAAAGAACTGGATCAAGAGAAACGGAAAGTGATCTACAAGGAGCTATATCAAGAGCTGAACAAGGATTTGCCAGCTATCTTTATGTATCAACGTAGAGATATGTGGCCAGTCAATGGACGTGTATCCGGCTTAGAAATTACACCATACAAAGATTTTGAATTCAGCCTGTATAACGCTCAGCTCGCTCAATAAGGGTTGCCAATCGTATGCTCAGCTCTCACGGGCTGGGCATATCACTTCTTTATTTGTCTGGAGGAATGATTATGAAGCAGTATATTATTCGACGACTGCTGCAACTCATCCCCACACTCATTGGCATATCCATTATCGTATTTGCGATTTCAGCCATGGTGCCGGGTGATTATATTACAGCCAAGCAGAACCCGAATATGACGGCCGAAAAGGCACAGCAGCTACGACATATCTACGGGTTGGATAAGCCGGAGTATCAACGCTATTTTATATGGGCGGGTAATATGCTGAAGGGTAACATGGGGGATTCATTACAGCATAAGCAGCCAGTAACGAAGGTCATTGGCAATTATGTATGGAACTCCTTTATTATCGCTTTTTTCAGTCTTATTTTTAGCTGGCTGATTGCGGTTGTTGCCGGGGTATTTTCAGCCAAGTTCCAATACTCGTTATTCGATAAGTTCGTCACGCTATTCATATTTTTGTGTATGTCGCTGCCGTCTTTCTTTATCGGTCTTTTGGTGATCAAAATATTTGCACTGGAATGGGGTATTCTTCCGGTTGGCGGCATGACAACTGCAGGGATGGAGTCGGGCTCATGGGCTTATGTCGTGGATGTTCTCAAGCATATGTTCCTGCCAACGCTCGTTCTTACGATGCTGAGTACAGGCAGCCTGACCCGGTATTTCCGTACAGGGATGCTGGAGGTTATTCGTCAGGATTATATTCGCACCGCACGTGCTAAAGGCTTGAAGGAACGTACGGTTATTTTCAAGCATGCACTGCGCAACGCACTGATTCCGGCCATCACGCTGCTCGGATTTGAGCTTCCCGCCTTATTTGGCGGGGCGATGATTTTGGAGAAGGTGTTTGTGTGGCCGGGTGTGGGGCAGGTCTATCTGGAGTCGATCAGTATGCGGGATTATCCGTTTATGCTGGGCTTCACTATTTTTCTGGCAGTCCTTACGCTCATCGGTAATTTGCTCTCGGATGTATTGTATGGCATGGCAGATCCAAGAATTCGCTTGAAGTAGGAGGGATACTATTGCCCGCAGAAACAGTCACGATTGAAACCAAACCAAAGGCAGCGATCCGTCCTGAAGCGTCTCCATGGAGAATCGCCGTTCGCCGTTTTAACCAGAACCATTTGGCTTTGGCTGGACTCATTATATTGATTCTTATGGTGGTCATTTGTACATTTGGGCCGATGATTTCACCTTATCATCTGGATGATTACAAGCTATCTGACAAAAATTTAGCCCCGAATGCCCAGTACTGGCTCGGTACGGATAAGTTTGGCAGAGATATTTTGCTGCGTACGATGCTGGCTGGCCGTATTTCTTTGACGGTGGGGCTGGTGGCCACGTTTATTTCAGTCGTGATCGGTGCGACGTTGGGTGCACTGGCAGGATTCTATCGTAAAGGCGTGGATACGATCATTATGCGGATTGCCGATATTTTTATGGCATTGCCTACATTGCCGCTGCTGATTATTTTAGGTGCCGTTCTGTCCGATTTGAAGGTCGATCCAAAGAACCGGATTTATTTTCTGATGCTCATTATCGGGGTCTTGAGCTGGACGAGCTTGTCCCGCCTGGTTAGGGGGCAGATTCTTACGCTGCGTGAACAGGAGTTCATGCAAGCGACGGAAGCGCTCGGCTTAAGAGACCGCCGTAAAATATTCCGTCATCTGCTGCCGAATACGATTCCTACTATTATTGTTACAGCTACGCTCGGGGTGGCCGGGGCGATTATTACGGAGTCTGCGCTCAGTTACCTGGGGATCGGCGTTGTACCGCCCACACCTTCGTGGGGAAATATGATTTCGGCTGCGAACAATCTGATCGACTTCCGCAAACGGCCGTGGATATGGGTTCCACCAGGAATGTGTATCTTGATTACGGTTGTAGCGATTAACCTGATTGGCGACGGTTTGCGCGATGCACTGGACCCTAAAATGAAGAAGTAGGAGACGAACGTTTATGGAAAATGCTTTGATTGAATTTCGTAACCTGAAAACTCACTTTCATACCTCTAGCGGAACTGTCAAAGCGGTCAATGACGTCAGTTTTAAAATACGTGAGGGTGAAACGCTCTGTGTGGTAGGAGAATCCGGCTGCGGCAAAAGTGTAACGGCCATGACGATGATGCGGCTGATTGATTCGCCCCATACCTCAGACGGTGAAATCTGGTTTGAGGGCAAAAACCTGTTAACGCTGAATAAAGGTCAGATGCAACAAATTCGCGGCAATGACATTTCAATTATTTTTCAGGAGCCGATGTCTTCTCTGAATCCAGTGCTCACCATTGGAGAACAGATTACAGAGCCGCTGCTGATGCATACATTAATGAGTAAAAAGGAAGCACATACCCGGGCGATTGAGCTGATCAATCTGGTGGGTATTTCGCGTCCGGAGGAAATATTTCATTCGTATCCCCATGAACTGAGCGGTGGTATGCGCCAGCGGATCATGATTGCGATCGCACTGAGCTGTAATCCCAAGCTGCTGATTGCGGATGAACCGACAACGGCGCTGGATGTTACGATTCAGGCGCAAATCCTCGATCTGATGCGGGATTTGAAGGATAAGCTCAAAACGTCCATTATGCTGATTACGCATGATCTAGGCGTAGTGGCGGAAATGGCCGATTATGTGGTCGTCATGTATGCCGGGAATGTGATTGAAGAGGCTCCCGTCATTGAACTGTTCAAGAATCCGCAGCATCCATATACGCAAGGGTTATTGAAGGCGAAGCCCGTCATTAATCAGAAGATTGATCGGCTGTATTCGATCCCTGGTCAGGTTCCCAACCCGATTGAGCTGGAGGAAAACTGTCATTTTCATGATCGATGTGCGCATTGTATGCAAATCTGCAAGGATCAGGCCCCTCCCCTGCACGAAAAGAAGAACGGTCATAAGGTTGCCTGCTGGCTATATGAGGAAGAAGGAGGGCAACGGGGATGAGCGAGCCTTTAATTCAAGTGGAAGGTCTGAAAAAATATTTCCCGATCACAGGTGGGATTTTTCAGCGTACCGTGGGACATGTGAAAGCGGTCGATGATGTATCTTTTAACATCCAAAAGGGAGAGTCCTTCGGTCTGGTAGGGGAATCCGGTTGCGGCAAGAGCACGATTGGGCGTACGATTCTCAGGCTGATGGATAAGACAGAGGGATCGGTGCGATACAAGGGAGAGGACTTGCATGCGTTAAGCAAGGAGCAGATTCGTGCGCTTCGTCCGAAGCTGCAAATTGTCTTTCAGGACCCTTTTAGCTCATTGAACCCGAGAATTAAGGTAGGCGAAGCCATCGGGGAAGCATTGCTGGATCACGGATTGATTGACCGCAGCAAGCTGCGGAAAAAGGTGAACGAGACGCTGGATATCTGCGGGCTATCCTCCTATCACTATGATCGGTATCCGCATGAGTTCTCCGGCGGTCAGCGTCAGCGGATTGGGATTGCACGGGCCTTGATTTTGAATCCTGATTTTATCGTGGCTGACGAGCCGGTATCTGCACTTGATGTGTCTATTCAGGCTCAGATCATTAACTTGTTAAGTGATTTGCAGCAGGAACGGCAGTTGACTTATCTGTTCATCTCGCATGATCTGAGTGTGGTCGAGCATCTATGCAGCCGTATCGGTGTGATGTATCTAGGCTCGATGGTGGAGTTATCTTCCAAAGAGGAGCTGTTCCGCAATCCGCTTCATCCGTATACGAAGGCGCTGCTGTCGGCGGTACCGATTCCCGATCCTACGATCAAGAGACAACGAATTGTGCTAAAAGGGGACATTCCTTCCCCGGCGAATCCGCCGTCAGGCTGCAAGTTCCATACACGCTGTCCTATGGCGGAGGCCCGTTGTAAAACGGAAATTCCGGCGTATCGGGATGCGGGCGATCAGCATTTTGTGGCCTGTCATTTTGCCTAAAACTATAGTGGAAAGCCTTTTTTAATAATTTCACTTATAAAAATCTGTCAGCCTGCAAGCAGGAATTGGCGGGTTTTTTGCTGTGGAATGTAAAAGACAAAAAAATTGTAACTTTTTTTCGAAAAGTTGCAGACAAAATGGATTTTTCATCGTCTAATAAAGTATGGGGGTTATTACGATGATGAAAAAATACTGGTTACGTTGGGCTATTGTTGTCCCGGTACTTATTATATTGATTTTTATTACACTTGGACCCCGATTGCTGATCGGTAAGCCGGATGTGGATGCAGGAGCCGCGGTGCTGATGGACATGCAGACGGGAGAATTGTTGATGGATGTGAATGGCGATACGCCTATGCCTTCCGCAAATATGTCCAAGCTCATGACCGAGCTGCTGGTGCTGGAGGATATTCGTGCCGGGCGGTTGGGCTGGAATGATGAAGTGAAAATCAGCCGTTACGCAAGTACGGTAGGTGGTGTAAATCTGTCACTCCGATATGGTGAAAGGCTGACGGTGTCCGAGCTGTTCCAGAGCATGGTTGTGTACTCGGCTAATGACGCGGCTGTGGCACTGGCGGAGCGCTCAGCAGGCAGTGAACCGGCTTTTGTAAAGCGTATGAACGATAAGGCGGCTAAGATTGGATTGACGTCCTATAGCCGATTCAGCAACGCGTCAGGAGCAGGGCAGAGTGAGCTGGGTCCTAACCATCCCGAGAATATTCGAGGAGAAACGCAAATGACGGCAAGCGATACGGCGAAGCTGGCCTCCTATCTGATTACGTCGCATCCGGAGATTTTGAGAACGTCCAGCCGTACGCAGATGGAATTGAAGGATAAGGGCATCTATATTAGTAATACGAACTGGATGCTGCCTTCCTTGGCGGGACCCTACTCTTACGCAGGAACGGATGGACTGAAAGCGGGATACACCAGCGATGCGGGCTATTGCTTCACCGGTACAGCCGAACAGCATGGCAGAAGACTGGTTGCTGTAGTGCTGGGGGCACCGAGCAAGGAGGAACGCTTCGAGCAGACACGGAAGCTGTTCGACTATGGTTTCGCTCTGTCTACCTCTTTCCCGGTACGGCTGCAAAATCTGGTGAAACTGGCTCCGAGCTAAAACAAGGAACCCCCTTAAAAGCTACATAGGATACGGGCTAAACATCAAGCAAGGCTTTGACCGTGAGGTCGAAGCCTTTTTTTGCGTGTATGTGTTGACGAGGGACTGACTAAGCCATGGCACTTTTGACAACAAGGTAGCAGACCTTTTATGCTGTGGGGGGGAAGTTTTCGCTTCATAAGCCAAATTCGGTTTAATGAAGAGATGGGATTTATCGAAGTAAAGAAGGAAGGAACCTGTTATGGAGAGAAGACATAGGAGAAGGACAGGCGGCAAGCCTAAGAATAAAAAAAGGTTTACCGCTCTATATATTTCATGTATTGTTTTGTTTCTGATTGCGGTGGGAGGATATCTGTTTCGCAAACAGCTGACGCTGGTGGCCTTTGACTGGTTCGTATCTCCAACGTTGGAGAGCAAGCTGGAGAAGTCCTTTCAACCGCGCCAGTCGGAGGGACAGAAGCAACCGGAGCCGGTTGCTTATCGGAAAGAGCCGTTTTCGGTGCTGCTGCTCGGTACGGACCAAAGACCGAACGAGAAGGCGCGCGGCCGCTCGGATACGGTTATTTATGCGGCTGTACGGCCTGCGGAATCGCGTGTGCTTCTGGTTTCCATTCCAAGGGATACGTATGTCCGGATTGTTGGACATGATCCAAATCATGACGGTGAGGATGATTTTGATAAGTTGGGGCATGCTTATGCGTTCGGAGGCGAGGATATGTCCATAGCTACGGTAGAGAAGCTGATGGAGCATAAGGCCGATTATTATGCTACGATTAATTTTCAGGGTATTCAGGATGCTGTAAATGCGGTGGGCGGGGTTGAGCTACCCATCGATAAGCCGATTGAGAATAAAAATCCGCTGCATATCAAGTTCCGCATTGAGGCGGGCAAGCCGCTTTATAATGGTGAAGAAGCGATGTATTATGTTAGATATAGGGAAGACAGCGATTTTAACCGTACCAAACGGCAGCAAATTTTTCTGAATGCAATGGCCGATAAGCTACTGAATATTAACGGGATTTCCAAGATTCCGGAGCTGCTCGATATTATGGGAGCCAATTTCAAGACGGATATGGAGCCTACTTTTATTACAGGACTTGGCAAGCAGGCTATTTCGCAGGGTCAACCACAAATTTCGAGCTTTACGATTACGGGGGAAGGGTTCAAGAAGAAAGGCCTGTATTATGACCGGGCCAATGAACAGGAACTCGAATACGCCAGACTTATGATCGCAAACTGGTTGGATTCCGGCACAACCCCGCAGACGCTGAAGCTTCCCGACAAGCAGGACATTCAGTGAGTAATCATTTGATTTTACAATTGATTTTGAGGGGGATTCTTTTCTCATGAATATCGCTTTTTTCTTGCTTCCCAAACAAGAGGTTGCTTTTGTCACGGCGGATGCAACTTTACGGCAGACGTTGGAGCGAATGGAGTATCACCGTTTCACGGCGGTTCCAATTTTGGATAAGGAAGGTAGATATACCGGCACGGTTACAGAGGGTGATCTGCTGTGGCATATGAAAGAATCTGAGGGGAAAATAACCTTTGAAAACGCTTCGAAGGTTATGCTCAAGGACGTCCCGCTTCGGGTTTCGATAAAGCCGGTGTCCATTGATGCCAATATGGAGGATTTAATTAATTTGGCTAAGGTGCAGAACTTTGTACCTGTTGTGGATGATATGGAACGGTTTATTGGCATTGTCCGACGCAGCCAGATTATTGAGTATTGTGAAAAATTCGTGTCCAGAGAATCGCTTAACTCGTCATCTTAAAGCGAGCAGCATAGCTGCTTTGAAAATAACGATTTGCCCTATGGGGTAACAGTTATTTTCAAAATAGGATATGCTATAATGGAGAATAAAGCTTTTTCAGAGGGGTGTGACTCTTCATCATATGCCTAAAGAACTGGATGTAGTTAAACGGGCCAAGGTGATTGAATGGCTCAAAACAGAGGTACTTGACCAGGTTTCCCGTCTGTTTAAAGCGATGTGGGAAGGCAGTACAGCCCGCATTGGCGATTGTCTGGCGAGTCTGATGATGAGCAGTTATATTTTGGGAAGACGTCTTGGAGTGTCTTACCGTGAATTGGATGATCTCCTCATCGACAAGCTAAGAAAGCACAAAAAAGAAGGACACCAGCTGGAGGATTGGTATCAGGACATATCCGCACTGGAAGAACATATGCGTAAGAGGTGAAAACTTTGAAATTCCGCTTGGCAACTGTAGCATGGAGCGTTATTTATTTGCTTCTGCTGCTGTCTCTATTGACACCCTTAAGAATCTTTACCATATTTTTGCTGATTGTGCCCGGCGTTGTATTGTTTTCATCGCTGCCTTTCAAGGGATTTCTGATTCATGTCATACCAGTGCTATTGATTATAGCGCTAAAAGATGTATATTTGCTGCTTCCCGCGATTTATTTTCTGATCCCCGCATTGTTAATGGGACGGGTATATAAAAGGGGAGCACCTGCTTTTCAGGCGTTGATGACCGGAACGGGTGTGATTTTAGCCGAGTTGTTGATTGTACTGTTCATCGCAACGTATACCTTTGGGTTTGATCTTTCGCAGTATCTTCGTGATCAGGCTGCTATGTCGGCAAATTTGGTACAGCAAATTTTAAATGGTAATCCGATGCTTCCAGGCATGAATTGGACAGCAGAAGATACACAGAGACTCGGTACGATGATGATCGGCAAAGTTCCATATGTGCTGATCCTGACCTCGTTTTTACTGGCTGTGATTACGCACGCTCTGACGCGTCCGGCATTAAGTAGCCTTGATATGCCTGTACGCAAAATGAAGCCTGCTCGAGAATGGAGACTGCCACGAGCGCTCATTTGGTATTACCTGCTGGCGATTGTGTTTGAATGGATGGCTATGTCCTCGGAAAGCAGCTGGGTTCAGGCGGTTTCTGTTAGTATGTTGCCGTTGATCCATGCGTGCTTTATTATCCAGACGATCGGTTTTATTTACTTCTGGACACATAGTCGTAACATGAGCCCTGTGATCGCGGTGCTGCTGTCGCTCGTCGTTCTGGTGTTCCAGCCGCTCCGCATTATCGGTATTATTGATTTGGCCTTTCCGCTGCGTGAAGCTATTACAAGATCAAAGAAATAGGGTGAACAGTCATGCCTAAATTTCTACAAAAACGCTGGCACGGCTATCAAACCGTCTGGGCGTTTTTACTGTTGCTGGTGCTTGTCATATGTATTTCCATGTATAACTGGGAACTGGGTGTGATGGGACTGGTGCTGTCATTCTTGCTCGGCGGGCTGATGCTGAAGACGGAACTGGATTTTCGTCGGGAACTGAATCAATATATCAGCGGCCTTTCCTTTCGCATCAAGCGGGTGGAGGGGGAAGCGGTCAGCTCACTGCCGTTTGGCATCATTTTATACAGCGAAAACCGAACGGTAGAATGGCACAATCGGTTCGCCGGGGAAATGTTCGAGGACCAGTCACTGATAGGCGAGCCGCTCCAGGACCTCTTTCCCCAGCTGGCAGGAGCTTTGGGTGCCAAAAAGGAAACGAAGGAGCCTGTTCGCGAGCTAAAGGTAGAGCTACAGCATGATGAGCGTTATTATCAGTTCCTCATCGTGTTGGATGAGCGTCTGATTTATTTGTATGAAGTAACGGAGTTGGCGGTGCTGCGCAAGCAGTATGAGAACGAGCGGCTGGCGCTTGGCATCGTTATGCTTGATAATATGGATGAAGCTGCTCAGGGAATGGACGATCAGCAGCGTACCGCGCTTATTGCGAAGGTGTCGAGCGAGATTACAGCATGGGCGAACCAGTACAATATTTATTTGCGCCGTTTATCATCCGAGCGCTATCTCATCATGCTGAATCACAAGGCGCTTCAGGAGTTGGAGCAAAGTCGATTCGTCATTCTGGATACGGTGCGGGAAATGACGGCCGATTTGAAAGTGCCGATGACACTGAGCATCGGTTTGTCCTTCGGGGCGGAGAGTATCAAGGAGCTGGGTGAGCTTGCTCAGTCCAGTCTGGATATGGCGCTCGGACGGGGCGGCGACCAGGCGGCGGTGAAGGCCGGGCAGCGTCTATCTTTTTACGGCGGTAAGTCCAATGCTGTCGAAAAGCGTACACGGGTGCGCGCACGGGTCATTGCACATGCGCTGCGTGACCTGATGCAGGAGAGCGACCGCGTGCTGATCATGGGGCACAAAATACCGGACATGGATGCACTGGGAGCAGCCATTGGGGTGTGGAAGGCAGCAGCGCTCTACAACGTAGAGGCGCACATCGTGCTGGATAAATCCAATCCGTCCATCGACCGGATGATGGAGCAGGTGAACAAGGATGAGAATCTGTCGGCAGCGCTCATGACGCCGGAGCAGTCGCTCCAGTTGATGACCGAGCACAGCCTGCTGGTCGTGGTGGATACGCACAAGGCCTCGATGACGATTGAGCCAAAATTGGTGCAGACGGCGAGCAGGGTGGTCGTTGTAGACCATCATCGTCGAGGCGAGGAGTTTATTAACGACTCTGTTTTGATTTATCTGGAGCCGTATGCGTCGTCGGCTTGTGAGCTGGTGACAGAGCTGCTGCAATATATTCATGAGAAGGTTCAACTGACGCCGCTGGAGGCGACATCGTTGCTTGCGGGGATAACGGTAGATACCAAGCATTTTTCCCTGCATACAGGCTCGCGTACGTTTGAGGCCGCTGGTTTTTTGCGGCGTAGCGGGGCGGATACGGTGATGATCCAGCGCTTGTTAAAAGAGGACCTGGATGAATATATTGCTAAGGCGGAAATTATTAAGCATGCTAAAATGATATATGGCCACATCGCGCTTGCGGTGACAGAGCCTGGACAGAAGATACCGCAGCTCCTGATTGCTCAGGTGGCGGATTCATTACTCAATATGACGGATGTACTGGCCTCCTTTGTGGTCAGTGAACGTCCTGACGGCCTGGTGGGGATCAGCGCCCGTTCACTCGGACGCATGAACGTACAGGTCGTCATGGAACGGCTAGGCGGCGGAGGACATCTGACGAATGCGGCGGTCCAGCTGGATTGTCCGCTGGAGGAAGCCAAACGCAGAGTGGTCGACGTGCTGGCCGAAATTGATGGGGAAGAGGGGTTATTTGAATGAGAGTGATTTTTATTAAAGATATGAAGGGTCAAGGCAAGAAGGGTCAAATTAAGGAAGTATCGGATGGGTATGCAGCGAATTTCCTACTGCCACGCGGTATTGCCCGCCCGGCGACGGAAGGGAACATGAAGACGCTGGAGAACCAGAACGCTGCTGAGGAAAAGCGCAAGCAAGAGGAAAAAGAAGAGGCGCAGGCACTCGGCAAAAAGCTGGAATCCACAACCGTTCAGCTGAAAGCAAAAGCTGGTGAAGGCGGTCGACTGTTCGGCGCGATTACAAGCAAGCAAATCGCGGAAGCGGTCGCTGCAACGGGGATTAAGCTGGACAAACGCAAAATCGAGCTGGAAGAACCGATTCGTACGTTGGGCGTGACTCAAATGACCGTTAAGCTTCATCCTGAGGTCAAAGCTACGCTGAAGGTACAGGTGACCGAAGAATAATTATGGGCGGCGAATTTTTCGATCGGATTCCTCCGCAAAATCTGGAGGCAGAACAGGCGGTTATCGGGTCCATTTTGCTCCAGTCCGAAGCACTGATTACAGCGATGGAGCGAGTGCAGACCGAGGATTTTTACGATAAGGCTCACCAGATGATTTACGAAGCGATGATTGAGCTGGGTGAATCCGGACAGCCGATAGACCTGGTTACACTGACCTCGAAAATTCAGGACAAGGGTCAGCTGGAGGATATCGGGGGCGTCAGCTATCTGGCGAAGCTGGCTCACGGGGTGCCGACAGCGGCTAACGTGGATTACTACGCTCAGATTATTGAAGAAAAGGCGATGCTCCGTCGATTGATTCGTGCAGCCACGCAGATTGTGAGCGAAGGCTATAGCGGCGGCGAGGACGTCGCCGGTATGCTGAGTGATGCCGAGCGCAAGATTATGGAGATCTCCAACGGGCGCTCGGGCAGCGGTTTTATTGCCATCCGCGATGTCGTGATGGAAGTGTTCGACCGGGTTGAATTGCTGCATCAGAACAAAGGCAATACGACCGGGATTCCGTCCGGCTTTGTTGATTTGGACAAGATGACGGCGGGTTTCCAGCGCAATGATCTAATCATTGTGGCAGCTCGTCCATCCGTAGGTAAAACGGCGTTCGCCCTGAATATTGCGCAAAACGTTGCGGTTCGGGCAAAAGAGACGGTAGCCATCTTCAGTCTGGAAATGTCGGCGGCCCAGCTCGTTCAGCGGATGATCTGCGCCGAGGCCAATCTGGACGCGAACGTGATGCGGACAGGTGATTTTAAGGGCGACGACGATTGGGCGAAGTTGACGATGGGCATTGCAGCCTTGTCGGAGGCAGAGATCTATATTGACGATACGCCGGGTATTACGGTTGCGGATATCCGTGCCAAGTGCCGCCGTCTCAAGACGGAAAAGGGACTGGGTATGATCGTGATCGACTACTTGCAGCTCATTCATGGACGCGGGAAGTCGGGCGAGAACCGGCAGCAGGAGGTATCCGAAATTTCACGGACCTTGAAGCAAATTGCCCGTGAGCTTGAAGTGCCTGTAATTGCCCTTTCCCAGTTGAGCCGGGGTGTAGAGCAGCGTCAGGACAAGCGTCCGATGATGAGTGACTTGCGGGAATCGGGTTCCATTGAGCAGGATGCGGATATCGTCGCGTTTCTGTACCGGGATGATTACTATAATCAGGAAACGGAAAAGAAAAATATTATTGAGATTATCATTGCCAAGCAACGTAACGGCCCGGTCGGTACGGTAGAGCTGGTGTTTCTCAAAAATTATAATAAATTCGCCAATTACGAGCGTGCCCATTCGGATGCGTTCGCTGGATAACGGAATGATATATTTGAAAAAAGGCTCTTTCGACGCGGTTCTCGCGATGTCGGAGGGGCCTTTTACATATCATGCTCATATGTTTTCATATCAGGACCGCAACTCTCAATTACGAACAATACTATTTTCATGTGATATATTGTTCGCTTTTTATTTGACTTTGAAAAATGGTGCTGTTACACTTATAGTGCTGCTTCAACGCAGTGGGGAGATCATTACGCCCGGGGCTTTCCGTACCTACGGAATGTCTGCGACGGACGTTTTTTCCTGCTGTCTGAGAACGCTCTATATCTGTCCGCTCAGGCGGTTGGAGTCAGGTATATGTAGTGCGTCAGCCCAAAATCAGAGTGTCTGTGGGCACTCCACGGAGGAATGAAACATGTCAACTGTAGTCGTTGTGGGAACACAATGGGGAGACGAAGGCAAAGGTAAAATTACGGACTATTTGGCGGAAAGCGCTGAAGTGGTGGCCCGTTACCAAGGCGGAAACAATGCTGGTCATACGATTCTCATTGACGGTAAAAAGTACAAGCTGAGCCTGATTCCATCCGGCGTTTTTTATGAAGATAAAAAGTGTGTCATTGGCAACGGCATGGTAGTTAATCCGGCCGCTCTTATTGAAGAAATTACTTACATTCACGATAATGGCTTTTCTACGAAAAATCTGGTCATTAGCGACCGTGCACATGTTATTATGCCATACCACATCACGTTGGATGTGCTGGAAGAAGACCGCAAAGGACCTAACCAAATCGGTACGACGCGTAAAGGGATCGGCCCTGCTTATATGGATAAAGCTGCACGTAACGGTATTCGTATTGCTGATTTGCTGGATGCAGAGGAATTCGAAAAGAAGCTGCGCCATCAAACAAAGGAAAAGAATCAAATGATTGAACAAGTATACGGCGGCAAGCCGCTGGATGTAGAAGAAATACTGAAACAGTATCTGGAGTATGCTGAATTTATCCGTCCTTATGTAGGAGATACGTCTGTTGTGTTGAATGATGCGATCGATGCGAATCAAAAGGTACTGTTTGAGGGCGCGCAAGGCGTTATGCTCGATATCGACCAAGGTACGTATCCGTACGTTACGTCCTCCAACCCGTCGGCTGGCGGCGTATGTATCGGTTCCGGTGTAGGCCCGTCCAAGATTCAGCAAGTCATCGGTGTAGCTAAATCCTACACAACTCGTGTCGGTGACGGTCCGTTCCCAACGGAACTGAATGATGAAATCGGCGATTACATCCGTGAAACAGGCCATGAGTACGGTACCGTTACAGGCCGTGCTCGTCGTGTTGGCTGGTTCGACAGTGTAGTTGTGCGTCATGCCCGTCGTGTCAGCGGACTTACAGGTCTGTCCTTGAACTCGCTGGACGTATTGACAGGTCTGAAAACGGTGAAAATTTGCACAGGCTACAAGTACCGCGGTGAGGTGATTACACATTATCCGGCTAGTTTGAAAATGCTGGCGGAGTGCGAGGCCGTATACGAGGAACTGCCAGGCTGGAGCGAAGACATTACTGGCGTGAAAACGTTGGAGGAACTGCCTGAGACGACTCGTAATTACGTACAACGCGTATCCGAGCTGACAGGCATCCCAATTGCGATCTTCTCTGTTGGTCGTAACCGTGAGCAAACGAACCAAGTGCTTCCGATTTACCTGTAAGACAGCAGAATTGTTTTCATCTGTTAAGGCGTTATATGCTGCCTATTTAATTGTATAGCTATTCCTGCACGACCAAGGAGAGAGAGGCTGTTAAAGCCTCCCTCTCCTTTTTTTTATGTAAAAAGCGTTCCTCTGATTTCCGTCCCCTTTACAAAATCTTATCGCCCATGTCGATTTGTGATAACAAACCCTCTATATAATCCAGATAGAAAGAGATTCGGACGTCTAGACGACTTGAAAGGGATGAATTATGAACTGGTATCTTCGCTCACTTGGCACACGCAAAATTGTGGAGTTCATCGTGCTCGTTATTTTTGTCATTTTTTTCCTGGGGCCTCTGACCAATCTGCTGCTGCTGGCAGTTTCGGGAAAATGGCAGTATCCTGCACCGCTGCCACAGAGTTTGTCACTGGAATGGTGGAAATTTGTATTGACACAGGATGATGTGCTCAGCTCCATATCTTTATCCTTCCTGATCGCTATTACCGTTACAGTCTGCTCGATTATCGTATGTGTTCCCGCTGCCTACGCCTTCGCGCGGATTTCGTTTCCGCTTAGCAAGTGGTTTTTGTTTTCATTTTTGCTCACGCATGCTTTTCCGAAAATGGGATTGTACGTGTCCATCGCGGTGTTGTTCTACAAGTTCGGGCTGATGAACACCTTTGCGGGCATTGTATTGATCCACATGGTGAACACGCTGATGTACATGACCTGGATTCCTTCCTCTGCGTTCCGCAGCGTCCATCGCGCTCAAGAGGAATCTGCCCGGGATGCCGGGGCGGGACCGTTACGGGTTTTCTGGAAAATTACGTTCCCCATGGCGCTGCCCGGCATTGTGGTCGCTTCCATTTTTACATTTCTCGCTTCATTAGATGAGGCGCAGGGAACGCTGCTCGTCGGGACACCGGACTATAAAACGATGCCTGTCATTATGTATTCCATTATTGCGGATTATCCGAGTACCACGGGTGCTGTATTTTCTGTCATTTTGACTCTGCCCACGGTGATCCTGCTGCTGGCCGCAAGGCGTTTCGTAAGCGCGGACGTGCTGGCTGGCGGATTCCAGGTGAAATAACGCAATTGGTAAAAAGGAGCCAAAGCTAATGTCCATTCAATTATCCATTCGTGAGTTAACCAAACGCTTTAAGACGGGAGACGGAGTCAAGGGCATTTCACTTGACGTGATGAAAGGGGAACTTGTGACCCTGCTCGGTCCTTCCGGCTGTGGTAAAACAACCGTGCTTCGCTCCATTGGCGGCTTTCTGGACCCGGACAGTGGCGACATCCAGATTCAGGGCAAAAGTGTGCTCAAGTTGCCACCCGAAAAACGCCCGACCGCTATGGTGTTCCAAAGCTATAATTTGTGGCCGCATATGACGGTGTATGACAACCTTGCTTTCGGGCTGAAGATTCGTAAGGTGAAAAAGGCAGAGATTGACCGCCAGGTGAAGGAAGCGCTGGCGCTGGTTCGGCTGGAGACGGCAGAGCGTAAAACGCCAGGACAGCTCTCCGGCGGTCAGCAGCAGCGGGTAGCGCTCGCTCGGGCTCTGCTGCTAAAGCCGGATGTCCTGCTGCTGGACGAGCCTTTTTCCGCGCTAGATGCCAAGCTGCGCATGGAGATGAGGGAGGAGCTGCGCGACATCCAGACCCAGACGGGAATGACGATGGTGTTCGTCACCCACGATCAGGAGGAGGCGCTGTCCATTTCCGACCGGATTGTAGTTATGAATGCGGGACGGATTGAGCAGCTCTCTTCGCCGCAGGAGATTTATGACAGGCCACAGTCGCTTTTTGTAGCGGGCTTTATTGGCCGGATCAATTTATTAAAGGGGGTGAGTACAGGTCGCAGTGTGTCCGTGAGCGGAATTGCGTTTGCGCAGGAGCATGAATACAGCGGTGAATCCATGGTCGGTGTAAGGCCAGAGGATATTGTTCTGACGACGGAAGAAAACGGCTCTCTAGCCGGAACGATCAGACAAGTGATGATTCTCGGGCATTATGCGGAGGTTTCGCTGGATAGCGGTACCGATCATCTGAAAATGTTTGTGCCCCGTGAACGGGCGGCTGATCTGCGCAGTGGAGAGCAAATCAGATTCAGCTTCAGTAAAATTGTTACTTTTCCAGCAGCACAGTGAAGATTCACGATCAACCTCTACATCGCATCAATGTCCATCATGAACGCATCATCTGGTGATGCTGCGAACTTGTGCAACTATCTAAAGGAGGCAACAACGTGTTTGGGAAAAAGAAGATGGGTCTGATTTTGTCTGGGGTGCTTAGCTTATCGTTGCTGGCTGGATGTGGAACCGGCGGTAATGCCGCTACAGCTACAGGGGAAGCCAAGGATACGAAAGCGGGAGCAGCTACGGGAACGACAGAAATCTCCTTGTACACTGGCGGTTCTTTGAACGTCAAAGAGCTGTGGGAGACGTTAATCAAGGACTTTGAAGCTAAAAATGATCACGTTAAGGTCAAACTGGTATATTTGCCAGCGGGAACCGGAGGCGCATCTACGCTGGATCGTCTGATCGCAGCCAAGAAAAGCGGGCAAACCGATACAGATATCGACCTGTACGAAGGCAGTCTGGATGACATCACCAAAGGGGTAGGCGAAAAACTGTGGGAAACGGTAGACAACGCCAAAGTTCCGAACTTGGCGAATGTCGATGAAACGTATCTCAAGCAAGTCAACAATCAGGCCATTCCATACCGGGCATCTTCGGTTGTCCTCGCCTACAACAGTGCAAAAGTAGCGACACCTCCGAAAACAGCGGATGAGCTGTATACGTGGATTCGCCAGCATCCGGGCAAGTTTGCTTATAACGACCCGTCCACGGGTGGATCAGGCAGCTCGTTTGTGAACACGGTCATCTATAATTTCCTTCCTCCAGAAGCGATGAACAGTGATGATCCGACAAATATGAAGAAATGGGATCAAGGCTTCTCGCTGCTCAAAGAACTGGGTCCTTCGATGTACCAAAAGGGAGTCTATCCGAAAAAGAACCAAGGCACGCTTGATATTTTGGCAAGTGGAGAGGTGGACATGGTTCCGGCTTGGTCCGATATGGCGCTCGAGCAACTGGCTAAGGGTCTGCTTCCAGACACGGTGAAGCTGACACAGATCGACCCTGCTTTTACAGGTGGTCCGTCTTATCTGATGGTTCCTTCGCTTTCCTCCAAAAAAGAAGCAACACAGGAATTCCTGAACTACGTGCTGACGCCGGAAGCGCAAACGGTGGTCATCAACAAAATGTACGGCTATCCGGGGATTAAGTGGAATCTGATGCCAAGTGAATTGCAAGAAAAATTCAACAGTGTATCTTCTGGATACCGCAGCTTTAACAGCGGCGAGCTTCAGCAGGAAATCTACAAACGCTGGCAAAGTGAAGTAGCGGGCGGTTGATCATGAGTTCATCGTCCAAAAGGGGGATGCTGGGGCTTGCCCTGGTCATCCCGTCTTTTCTCATTTTGCTGGTTGTCGTCATTATTCCGATTCTCTATGCCGTAAAGGAAAGTCTGATTGATCAGCAGGGAACGGGCTACGGGCTGGCGAACTATATCCGCCTGTTTACGGAGCCTGCGATGCGAAAAAACATTATATATACGATCAATGTCACGCTGGTCTCGACGGCCCTCACATTAGTCATCAGCTACGCTTTGGCGGTTTATCTGCGATTTGGAAAAGGTTTTGTTGTCAAATGGATCGGCCGATTGTATTTTGTCCCGATGTTTGTTCCCGGCGTAATTGCAACGTATGCGATCATTACGATGTACGGCAATCATGGCTGGGCTGCACGCCTTTTGTTGCCGCTGGGGATTGAAACCATTCCGAGGATTATTTACGACTACAAAGGTTTGGTGCTGGCTAATCTGTGGTTTAACATTCCGTTCGCCACCATGTTGCTAAGCTCGGCCCTGGCCAGCATTCCAAACGCTGTTGTGGAGAGTGCCAGAGACGCGGGAGCCAGCACGCTGCAACTGTTTGGGCGCTTTATTTTACCCCTTTCCTACAAAACGATGTGGGTTGCGGTGACCTTCATCTTTATGGGGATTATGGGCAGCTTCACGGCTCCGTTCCTGATTGGTGCAAACTCGCCACAGGTGCTGGGTGTCGCGATGCAGCAGGTATTCTCCAGCTATCAGGAGACGCATACAGCCAGCGCTATGGCAGTGTTTATGTTTTTGCTGTGTTCTTTTATGGGCTACTTTTATATTCGGACAATGGTGAAGGATGCGGATGCGAGCTAAACAGCCGCTATACACTAAGGAGGTTACAGGGATGAACAGCCAAGCAGAGGTGCAGATTACCGGGTTTAGTGGGCGAGTGTGGGAAAAGGATCTGCTGGATTGCGGGTATCGGATTTCCTTACACAAAGCGGAGGTTGAACTTAGTCCGGGGAACGGATTCCGGTTCACGTTTTCCATGCCTGAAGACGGGTTCGCGGAGCTTGATCTGCTCGCCAGATCGGACAGTGACTGGGCTGCTACAGATCGGGAATCCGCCTTCGTGCGCCTCTATCTGAACGAAGCCTATAATCAGGATGTTATTTTGTATTATGGCAGCAGTCAGGGAGTGTACACCCGTTTGTTGGGGTATCTGAAAGAAGGCGATTATGAGGTCTATGCCGAATTTCGCGAACTGGAGTCGGCTCCGCTTGTATCCAGAGCATGGATCGACGGGGTCGAACTGCGCTGCGTGGCTGATTCCTCTCCAAGATCGCTGATTTATCGCCACACCCCACTTTTATACGGACGCAATCTGTCGCATCCCTATGAGAACCGGTTTACGGATACACCGCTTGTTCTGTTTTATTCCATGGAAGAGAATGAGGAGAAAACGGTCATTGAATACCAGATGATGTACAGCCATGAGGATGAAGGAACGCCCGCACCGCTGCTTATGAGCAAATGGGGAAGAACCACCGATATCGAATGGATGTACCGCGTCGAGCTGGATGCCGGGGGCAACGTTCTGGATGCTGTTTTCCAAGGCGCACATCACATTACAACTGCGTTTAAAGGTAATTATGATCTGGGCGGGCATCCTGTTCTCCAATCCGCAACGACGAATGGAAACTTTAAAGATAACATTTCATCGGGCTATCGTTTTATGCTGCCGCCTGCTTTCCAATGGAAGCCAGAGGAAGAGCCGCGTGAGGCGGTCATGAGCCGTTTTCCTTTTGCCTATCAGGTCACTGGGTGGGAGATGGAGCGTCAGCAGGAGCTGGAAATGCCGTCAAATGCGTCTTCCATTATGCTTGCCCACCAGCGCAGCTATGTATTTATCCAGACTTCAAAACGCCCCTTAAGGGATTCCAGCGGTGAATCGTCTCCAGCGTCCAAGCCGGGCTTTAACCGACGCGAGGAAGATGCCTGTGTGGATATCCAGCTTCGCCTTCGCGGCTCGGAGCAGTGGTATTCATCGTGCTATCATGATCTGCGACTGGGTGATTTCAGGGCTGCTTATGAGGGGGCAGAGTCGCATTTTTCTACAACGGTCAAGTCATCTGGAGAGGCTGTGCTTGAGGATATAGCCGAAATCAGAGCCGTATTGCTGGAGGGCGGTGCGGACAGCATGGAAGTGGCCGGACTGTATGCTTTTACGCTAAACGAGGAAAACCTGCCGCAGTTTCCTGGTATTCGTACGGACCGGGTGATTGAGCTAACGCGGGATCATCCAACGGGTATTCTATGGGTAGCAGACAAAGACGGAGCGGGTGCTGGCGACCCTACTGCAAATCATACTGTGAACCATGCTGTGGATGACCCGACAAGCCAGGATGGGGAGTCATGAGCAGGCTACTATATGTGGAAGGAACGGTCGATAGAACTTGCACCCAGAGCCATATTACGTACTCTTTTCACATCCCGCAGCCGACTGACACGATCCGCATTCTCTTCTCTTACACCCCCAAGTTATTGGAGGATCAAGAGCAAGCGCGAGAAATTATTGAGGAAAGCATGAGCAAATACGGATACGACGAACCGGGACATTCACCAGATCTGTGGAAGAAGTACATGCCGCTGCAAAATTTATTGACGCTGTCTGTCGATGACCCTCTCCGCCACCGGGGAAATGCACACCGTCCCGAGATGCAGCAGGAGCATTGGCTCGGTTCGTCCACGGCTTCGCCGGGATTCCTTGCAGGAGATAATCCGGCGGGCATGTGGCGGATTACCGTCAGTCTGCATGCCGTTGTGACCGAGACGCTTGTTTACCAAATCCACGTATTGGGGGAGGAAGCTACATATGCTTAAATGGATTCCGGCTGAGCTTCATACCCATACACTTCACAGCGACGGGAAACAAACGCTGGAGGAGCTTGCTCAAAGCGCAGCGGACCTCGGGCTTGAATGCATCGCTATGACGGATCACAACACCCAGTCGGCACTTGTGGATCAGGAACGGGTTCAGCAGCAGTACGGTGTCCCGATCATTTCAGGAATGGAGTGGACGACCTTTTACGGGCATATGTTGACGCTTGGGGTAGACCGCTTTATTGACTGGCGAGTGCTGGGGCCGGATGACATTCATGAGGGAATCCGGCAGGTGCATGAGCGAGGAGGGATTGCAGGGCTTGCCCATCCGTTTAGAATCGGGAGTCCGATCTGTACGGGGTGCTTTTGGGAGTACAGCATTCAGGACTGGCATGAGGTCGATTATATTGAGGTCTGGTCAACGCTCATGCCGTCTATTAAGCGGGATAGCCAGCGGGCGTTTGCCATGTGGACGGATTTGTTGAATCAGGGGTATCGCATCACGGCGGTAAGCGGTCGGGACTGGCATGTATCTAAACCGGATGATGCACTTCCGGCTGTCACGTATCTGGGTGTTCATAGTGAAGCAGAGGAGCAAGAGAGCTTGGCAATCCGGGCAGTTGAGGCGATCCGCCTCGGTTCGGTGTCGGTTACGATGGGACCGTTACTGACAATGTCGGCACAAATTAATGACAGCGATAAGCGGTATGGTATCGGCGAATGTGTAGAGCTGGCTGGGGAGGATTCACTGTCCGTGACGGTTCAATTGGATGTGGAAACAAGAGCAGCCCATTACAACCTTGAACCTCAGAACCTTCGCCTTCTGCTGACAAGCGGCCAGGGGGTATGCTCCGAAACTTATATCCCTGCTCAATCAGGTGAATATACGCTGTCATTACAAAATCCAACAGGAAAAGGCTGGGTGCGAGCCGAATTATATGGATATATGGAAGATTGCGTCACGATGATTGCCTTTACAAATCCGATGTATATCACTTGAACTCAGGTCACTATAATAGAAAGGCTGGGCTTTGGACGGTGTCAACTAAACAAGAAAATATTAAGCAGCTTATAGAGGAATATATAGAGGTCAACCAAATTGAGCCGGGCGAGAGGCTGCCTTCGGAAGCTGAACTTTCCCGATTGTTCTGCGTCTCGCGTGCGACGCTACGGGGAGCCGTCCGCCAGTTGGAAACGGAAGGCAAGCTGCTGGTGAAGCACGGGAGTGGTACGTTCGCTACTTGCCCGCTGCCGAGCATTCCAAGCTCGCTGGACCGCCTGTACAGCATCGGTGACATGATTCGTTCGGCAGGGTTGCGGGAAGACGAGAAGCTGGAATCTATCAAGAGGATGACGGTTTGTCCTCCTGACATTGCCGAACGAATGAGGTTTTCCGAGAATGAGCCCATGATCGTTCTGGAGCGTACTCGCACAGCCGATGGGGAAGCAGTAGCACACTCGATAAATTGGATGCCGGAGACATTAGCAGGTTCGATTTTGGACGGCGGGTCTTTTTCAGGCTCGCTTTTTCAAAGTCTGGAACTTAAAGCCGGGGTACGAATCGTTGGCGCTTATTCAGAGCTTACCGTCCCGAGTCATGACGATGCCCATATGACGCGTCTGTTGAAGCATCCGCAGGCCACGGTGTTACTGCTCAAGCAGCTTCATTATGATGAGCTGAACAGACAGGTGTTGTATTCGCTGGATTATGTCCGCAGCGACATTTTCCATTTTTGGGTGCGTCGTACGCGCTGATCCGCGGAAGAATCACATCTACTATCTAATCGTGCTAGTTTTACATATTCCAAGGGTTAAAAATCGTCATATCTCGTCAATACTGATCTATATGCACTTCATGATGCACACATGGCAAGATGCGTATAAGGAGGTAACGGGATATGAGGTGGCTTGGATGGCTGCTTAAAAAAGGAATGACAGTGGTGCTGGTCAGCGCTTTAACGCTGGCGGTAACAGGTGTGGTCGTGAATGCCTATGTTCAATCGCTGCTAAGGCAGTTTAACATTCAACTGGATCATCAGCCAGTATGGGGATTGGGCTGGCTGAATGGAAGCTCTGGCACCGATAAAAGTACAGATACGGGAAAAAACAAAGCTACGGGCGGCGGTTCGGAAAGCGTAACACCGCCTGATGATGCTTTATCTGTCATGGGACAGGGATTAGATGAGAGTGGGAGCAGCGCAGGAGGTACAGCTACACCTGAAACGAGTATTGAAGGTCATGACCTGGTCATCACGCCCGACAATTTGACGGAAAAGAAAAACAGTTTACCCGCCGAGCAGAAGCAGGAAATTTTTGCGATTCTGATGAGTAAATTGCCGCCGGAGGAAATGCAGAAAATATCAGCCGCCATGGAAGGCGGCCTGACTGAGCAGGAGCTTCAGGATATTCAGCAGGTGCTCGCGAAATATCTAACGAAAGAAGAGTACAACAAGCTGATGGGTATGCTTAAATAGTAACGATTCGACTATGGGTCATGCTCATGCTCACAAACAGGACTGTGGAATCCGCGCCGGGCGCGGATTTTTTTGCGTGTCAGGAAGGAATTGGAGTGGAGTTGAATTCTTTGTAAAAGCTATGTTAAAGTAAACAGTGTCGCGAAAAGGTTAAAATTTTGAAACCTTTTACGCAACTATGCAATGATAGATAGCGACTAATATCATAGATACTTGTAGGTACAGGCTAGATTCATAGCGAGAAAAACCAATAACGAACGCATTTATATAGAGATAAGATATGCTGAAAAGGAGAGAATCATGGAGGTTTTTAAGGGGAAGCATTCACCAGACAGCAGGAATGAAGACTCAAGCGTTGAAGACAAGCCTGCTGGAGCAGCAGGAAAAATAGCAATGTGGTGGAACGGACGGAGAAAATGGTTGAGCTGGACCGCAGGTGGTGTGGTGATTGCAGGCAGTCTTATTTTTGCTGGTAATCAATATGTCGGGGCCAATACGGTCCCTTATTATAAAGTGTATGTAAAGGGCGTCGAGGTCGGAAATATCTTGAATGAGCAGCAGCTAAAGCAGCTGTATGCCACGAAGAGCAAACAGTATAAGGATAAGTATCCCGGTGTGGACATGGTGCTCAATACAAGCGCGGTAACGACAGGCATTGAAAAGGCGTATAAAGTGGATATCGATAGCGGAGCAACACTGAAGAAGCTGGACGGGATGCTGACCGCGTATGCCAAAGGAGTAGAAGTAAAGGTTAACGGCCAGACGGTCGGTATTGTGAAGGATAAAGCGACTGCACAGGCTGCTTTGAAGCAAGTGCAGAAGAAATATACACCTGCGGGTGAGGGCACGGCTACAGGTATCAAGGGACTGGTTCGCAAAACATCCGTGGGCAGTAGTCATGCAAGTGCCAGTAGCAAAACCCCTAAAGCATGGTTGGAGTCTGCCAGTATTCGTGAGAAAATTGCGTATGAGCCTGTAAAAGCGGACCCCAACAAGGTGCTGACGGAGGCAGAAGCGGTTAAAGCACTGACTGAGGCGCGTGAGGCACCTGTAACGTATACGGTACAGGAAGGCGATTCCTTGTCGTCGATTGCGAATAAATTTAATATGACTGCTTGGGAGATTAAGCAGAACAACCCCGGCGCGCGTGAGCTGTATCTGCAAATCGGGGATGAGTTAAAGCTTACCGCTCCCAAGGCTCCAGTTACGGTCCGGACGGTGGAGAAGGTCGTCGAGCAGATTGCCATCGAGCCTGAGATTGAGGTTCGCCAAAGTGACGAACTGAAAGCAGGAGTTACCAAGGTCGTCAGACCTGGACAGGCAGGCTTGAAGGAAATGGATTACCGTCTGACCAAGGAGAACGGGGAGGTTGTGCAAGAGGAATGGCTCGGTCAAAAGGTACTGCAGCCGTCTGTTACCGAGGTGGTTCTGAGAGGAACGAAGGTCGTAGGCGAAGGATCGGGACAGTTCGCTTGGCCGGTATCCGGCGCAACGATGTCGAGCAGCTTTGGCGCACGTTGGGGACGTATGCATGAGGGTGTCGATTTGGTCGGCAGTCCTGACATTCACGCATCGGATGAAGGTGTAGTTACATTTGCAGGTCAGCAGAATGGCTACGGCAATGTCATTATGATCGACCATCGCAACGGCTACCAAACGGTATACGGGCATTTGAGCAGCATTGGCGTTCATGTGGGACAGGTGGTTCAGCAAGGCGAGTCGATCGGAGTTATGGGCAATACGGGACGCTCGACAGGAACACATCTGCATTTTGAAATTCGTAAAGACAATACGGCACGCAATCCAATGACGTATTTAAGATAGATGGATTGTTTATAACGATGAGTTATTGATGATTCATGAGGATCGAAGGGAAAGGCCATGTTTTTCTGCATGCTTAACAGCAGGTGCAGGCATGGCTTTTTTCGTGTAAGAAAAAGAGGCTGGACAAGTGATGGAATGGCGTGTGGGTATGGTAGAATAGAATAAGCAGCTTATGGACACTGACAAACGAAAGTTAATATATAACATGATCCGTGAGAAGAGGTGAGCGCTGTATGCAGGGAACGATTCTGGTGGTGGATGATGAACAGCCTATCGCTGATATTTTGAAATTTAATTTGGAAAAAGAGGGCTATCAGGTGATTTGCGCCTTCGATGGAATCAGCGCGGTGGATATCGCGGTCAAGCAGCAGCCTGACCTGATTTTGCTGGACCTGATGCTGCCGGGGATGGACGGTATGGATGTGTGCCGTGAGGTGCGCGGGCATCAACTCCAGACGCCGATTATTATGCTGACCGCTAAAGACGGGGAAATCGACAAGGTGCTGGGGTTGGAGCTGGGCGCAGATGATTATGTGACGAAGCCGTTCAGCACACGGGAATTGCTGGCGCGGGTGAAGGCACAGATGCGCAGACAGCAGCGCGGCGGGGCAGGCACGTCGGAAAGCCGCTCGCAGGAAGAGAAGCAGGGGCTGCGCGTGGCGGACCTATTTTTTGATACGGATATGTATACAGCTTACAAAAACGGTACACCGCTCGATCTGACGCACCGGGAGTATGAGCTTCTGTATTATATGGCGAAAAATGCCGGGAAGGTCATGACAAGGGAGCATTTGCTCCAGGCGGTATGGGGCTTCGAATACTACGGGGATGTGCGGACGGTGGATGTGACGATCCGTCGGCTGCGTGAGAAGATTGAGGAAAACCCGAGCAAGCCGGAGACGATCCTGACGCGCCGTGGACTCGGATACATTATTAGCGGGGGCAAAGGTGGCCTGCGGGCATGAGATGGCTGTCTTTCTTTCGCACTATTCATGCGAAGCTGATCATTATTTATGTGCTGTTGATTTTAGTGGCGATGCAGTTGATCGGGGTCTATTTTGTCAGCTCGATGAAGAACTCTTTGACGAGCAACTTTACACAGGACTTGCAGGCGCGGGCGGAAATGCTGTCTGTGCTGGCAGAGCAGGATCTGAACGGCAGTGACGGTAAAATGGAGGAAGACAGCGTGGAAAGTCTGCGCGCACGCGTGAACAATCTGTTTGATTTTAGCGGCGCAGAAATTCAGGTGTTGGATGCCAGCGGCAAGGTGCTGATTACTTCACAAGGCTCACACGCCGATTATGTTGGACGCAAAAATACGCAGACGGTGGTCAGCCGTGCACTCCAAGGTATCCGTGACAACGAGGAGTACATGGTGGACGAGGATAATGTCCGCAAGAAGGTCGTCGCCAAGCCCGTCATCAGCCAAGGCAAGATTGTTGGCGCAGTGTATATCGCCGCCTCGATGACGGAGCTGTACGATACGATGAAACGCATTAACAATGTGTTTCTTTCAGGCATGCTGATTGCACTGGCGTTGACGGCTGTGCTGGGCGTGGTGCTGGCGCATACGATTACGCACCCGATCAAGGTGATGACGCGTCATGCGACAGAGGTTGCCGAGGGAAAATTCGACCAGCAGATGCCTGTGTTTGGTGATGATGAGATCGGCAGGCTCAGCGTGGCCTTTAACTATATGACAGGCCGCTTGCGTGAGGCGCTGTCGCAAAATGAAGAGGAGAAGGAAAAGCTCTCCTCCATCTTGACCAACATGAGTGACGGAGTGGTCGCTACAGATGACAATGGCCGGGTTATTCTGGTCAACCGCCGAGCCAGCGCGATGCTGGGCGTGAACGAGAACGAAATGACCGGCAGACATATCGCGGTGCTGCTCGGTATCGACCCGGAGGAAACCGAGGCTCTGTACAGCGGTTCTTCGGCTTCCACGCTCTTGCAGCTGGAGCCAGCGGGTCAGGACGAGCCGATCGTCATCCGTGTGACGTTCACGCCGATTCATCGGCGGGAATTTGGCATCACGGGAACGATTGCCGTGCTTCAGGACGTGACGGAGCAGGAGGAAATGGAGACGACACGTCGGGAGTTCGTAGCGAATGTATCGCATGAGCTGCGTACCCCGTTGACGACGATCCGCAGCTACGCGGAAGCGCTGGATGACGGCGCAATGGGTGAACCGCAGCTCGCGGAGCGCTTCGTAGGCGTGATCCGCAACGAGACGGAGCGTATGATCCGGTTAGTCACGGATTTGCTGCATCTGTCGCGGCTGGATTCCAATGAAGCGCCCTTGCGGATGCAGCCTGCGGATGTAATGGAAATGCTGGACGAAGTCGCGGATCGGTTTTCTTTTCAAATGAAGCAAAAGCATATCCGGTCTGGAATGTTCGTGGAGCAGGGGATCGGCAAGGCCGTGATTGACCGGGATCAAATTGAGCAGGTGTTGGACAATCTGATGTCCAATGCTTTGAAATATACACCGGAGGGCGGAAATATTCGGATTGAAGCTCGCCGTAATAGTGAGGGGATGCTGTCTATTTCGGTACAGGATACCGGGATAGGGATTCCCAAAAAGGATTTGGACCGAATTTTTGAACGGTTTTACCGTGTGGACAAGGCCAGATCGCGCAATATGGGCGGTACGGGACTAGGGCTGTCGATTGCCCGGGAAATTGTAAAGGCGCATGGAGGCCAGATTTTTCTGGAGTCAGAATATGGTCAAGGGACCTGCACGACCTTTACGCTCCCCATGCCAAGTGAAGGGAGGGAAGCACAGTGAAGGAACGTTTGAAGTCATGGGCGCTTATTTTGCTGGTTGCTTCCAGCCTGATACAGAGTTATTTTTTGATTTATCGTCTTCCAGGCAGTGATTCTGTACTTACTTCGGAGACGAACTATGTCAAAACCGAGAGCATGGGACAGGAGAAAAAGATTGAAAAGCTCGTGTTTCCCGATAAAATGCTGATTCACCAAGGGCAAAACAAGCATACCGTTTTTTATCCGGGCGTTGCTTTCTATGATTTGATTTTTACACGGCTGGAAAGCCGGAGCTTTAACAGCTTTCAACGTCGGAGTATCCAGTCGGCAGATTGGGCGCGGATTCGCAGCGAGAATGAGGGCATGGAATTAACGTTTTCAGGCGGTGTCCCGGTTTCATTACTGGAGCGAGTTATGCGTCTGACGCCGGATTCCGTGTTTCAGGGAGAGACGATTAATCGTATCTGGATCTATATAGATGAGAAAAATGCCAAGCCGCACGCCCTCTTTTTCAGTGCCAGAGGCGATGTGGTGTATGAGGCGAATCAGTTTGACATGACGATGGAGGATATCCGGCAGCATGTGAATTTCGGTAAAAATGCCCCGTTGTACGAGCTGGTGGATAATCAGTACTACATTCCGGCAGATAACCTGGAGACGGTGCAGCCCGTGGTGTATGCCGGGTTATTCACGACAGAGCAGATGCAGCGGAATTTATTTTTCGATCCAGGGATTACGCGTAATATTCAGGAGAAGGACGGTTCCCAAATATATACGGACAGCAAGCGCAGTCTGCAAATTAAGCAGGAGCAGCGTTGGATGAGCTATACCGATCCCAGTGCACCGGGGGCGGGCGGAAGCAGCTCGGTGAGGGATGTGCTGGCCGCGGTTGATTTTGTGAATCAGCATGGCGGTTGGGATGCTTCGTATCAGTTGAAAATGAGAAGCAGCGACGAGAACCGTACCAATGTGCTGTTCCAGCAGTATTACGGATCTTATCCGGTGCTGGATACGCCATCCTTCCGGTTTGGCACGATTTTGTTGGAAATCCAGCAGGAAACGGCATCCGTCTATGATCGCTCGCTGTTGTATCTCAAGGGCGGCGAACAATCCTCGAAGAAGGTTATGCTTCCGGGTGGCGAAGCCTTGAAGAAGCAGCTGGAAGCTGTAGCTAAAGGGAAAACGATTAGAGATCTGACCCCTGTATATCAGCCGGAGCTGATCAATGATGGGTTAAAGCTCGTTCCTGAGTGGCGGATTACGTTGGGCGACGGTTCTGTGGCAGAGATTCACGCTGTGGCAGTGACGGCGACAACATCGAGTACACCGCAAACGCAGCAATCTCAGGCGGTGAAGAAGTGACGGATTCAGATTTCGTGCTGCTCACGCAGCATAGCACCAGCAAAGGGATAAAGCATGGCTAGGGTTATAGCAGAAAGGGGGAACGGGAATGGATTGGAGCCGCGCCAAAAACGTATTGATCTGCACGTTTTTGCTGCTCAATGCGGTACTGGGTTACCAGCTGTGGCATGATGCACAGGAAGCTGCGGGGCCGAATCTGGATTTTACTTCGCTGGATGAAAATACGCAGCGCTTAATGGAAGAGAAGAGCATTCAGGTGTTGGCTCCGATTCCCGGGGATACCCCGCAGTTGCCCAAGCTTTCCTACACGTATGTTCATGGTGGGGAAAAGGATGAGCGTGTGAAGTTACCGGAGCCGGTAGACAGCAAGCTGGTATTCACCCACGATGCGCTGGTTGAGGCATTGCAGCCGCAAATCAGGGACATTGACAACTACCAGTATGATCCGCTGGATGTTCAGGAGGAGCTTACATCCGGACAGGCAGATGCTTTTGTGCTACACCCGCTGGTACAGGACAAATGGCCGCTGTTTAATGTGAAGCTGGCCCTGTTTTACAGCAATCAGAAGATTACCGGGTATCGCAAAATCCAGGTGATTCTCCAGCCCTCAGATGAAGCGAAGAAAATGCTGCCCGCATCCAAGGCGCTGGCAAGGTTGATTGACAGTTATTTGCCGCGTGATGCGATTGTGAAGGATATCCGGCTGGGTTATTACGGACAAACCTTTAACTCGGATAGCCAGGTAGCTGCGCCTGTATGGCGGTTTATACTGGATAACGGGCAAGGCGTGTATTACGTGCAGATGAACGGAGATGTCATTAGTCCAAAGACAGAACAAACAGAAGGGTCTTGAACAGATATGGGGATTTCATTTACCGTGCTGTCGAGCGGTTCGACCGGCAACGCCACCGTTGTCCGGAACGAAGACACGACATTACTCATCGACGCAGGTCTCAGCGCGAAGCGTATTGATGAACTGCTGAAGGAACGCGATCTGAGCGGAGAAGAGTTGGATGGTATTTTGGTCACGCATGAGCATTCTGATCATGTTAAAGGACTAGGCGCCATGGCGCGTAAATATAATTTACCTGTGTATGCGAATGAGAAGACGTGGTTTGCCATCAGCAATGCTGTCGGACAGATCGCGGACGATAACCGCAGAATATTGGAGACAGGCGCAACACGCGAATTTGAATCGTTGCGTGTAGAGTCTTTTGGTATATCCCATGATGCGGCTGAGCCAGTGGGCTATAGCTTTTACGATGGCGCAGAGAAGCTCAGCGTAGCCACCGATCTCGGCTATGTCAGCGACAAGGTGAAACAGGCTATTTCAGATGCAGATGTATTGGTACTGGAGTCTAATCATGATGTGGAAATGCTGCGCATGGGGCGTTATCCATGGAACATCAAGCGCCGTATTCTCAGCGATATCGGTCACTTATCCAATGAGATGGCGGGCGCGATTCTTAGCGAGCTGCTGACGGGACGGACGAAGCGAACGTATTTGGCGCATTTGAGCCGCGACCACAATATGATGGAGCTGGCAAAGCTGACGGTCCGCGGGGCGATGGAGGACCGTGGCTGCTTTTACAAGGACAGTGAGTTCCGATTGTGCGATACGTATTATGATCGCCCTACACCGTGGGATAAGGTAAGTGAGCCATAAAGCTGTCCAGCTCGGCGGCTTTGCGTTCTACCTCTTCGCGGGTCACAATGCCTTTGTCCACCAGTAGCTCAATGAGTGTACTTAACGCCAGAGTGTTGCGGTAATGCTCGTCTTTCAGATCCGCAAGCTTGGCAGCCATACGAACTTCATCCATTGCTGAGCGATGTTGATTCATCATACATTCCTCCTGTTAAAATATTTGAAAAATGGCGTGGGATCAGCTTGGTTTTGCCGGGTGCTGTGATACAATGAAGCTAACAACTGAAAGCTTTCTGAAAGAAAGCTCGTATCAGAAGCATAAGCTGTTACAACCGAACGGGAACAGGCCAGAACGTCTCTATGAGACGATCATTTTGTAATAGAATAGAAGACTTGTTACTATTGTAGTCAATTGATTTGGAAATCATTCCTCCTTTTTCCTCTATTCGGAGTGGATTGCGGCGTGTATGCTGGTTTATGAGATCAGGATGCTTAGGGAGGCCCCATTTGTGGTGATTAATAAGTAGGCTGAAATAATCTGCTGTTTTCGGTCATGGGGGATATTCAATCCATTTTGGCGTTCAAACGGAGCGAGTCTCTGTAGCATAGGTTGGCGCAAGCCCGAATAGCCCTAATTTTTTAGTGAGTGTCGGTGCATGACAACGAAGGGGAGAGGATGAACATGGGCTTGTTTGATGACGATTTTTATTCAACGAGGGTATCCACACGTGCGGCTAAAAAAAAGGCATTCAAGGCACGTCGCGGAGGACAGGGACGTTGGCCGTACAGGAAGCGCGGAGTAAGTCCGGTGCAGGCTGCTGTCATTAGCGGTGCAGTCAGTGCGGTGGTTGCGGTGCTGCTGTTCAGCTTTATTACAGGTCTGCCCTCCACTACAGCAGTAACCGGAGCAAGTCATTATCCCATGCGCCAAGCGGCGGGTGACCCGTATGACCGGATTGTGCAGGCGGCAGCCAAGGTACGTCCAGCCGTCGTCAGCATCGTGAACCTGAAAGGGGAAGACGGACATAGCACGGAGCCGTCAGCGCTTGGATCGGGTGTTATTTTCCGGATAGCTTCCGGTAAAGCCTTCATTATGACGAACAACCATGTGATCGAAGGCTCGGATGATCTGGAGATTGTAACTGTGGATGGTGTCAAAAAAGAGGCGAAGTTGATCGGCAAGGATCGCATTAGCGATATCGCAGTGCTGGCGGTAGACGATAAGGGCATTAGCACGATAGCGGATATCGGTGATTCCAGTAAGCTTCGTCTGGGCGAGACTGTGATTGCCATTGGTAATCCGCTTGGCTTGGGCGATACGCTCACATCTGGTATTGTGAGCTATACGAATCGGATTATCCCCATTTCCATTAATCAGGATGGCGTATATGACTGGGAACAGCATGTCATCCAGACCGATGCAGCCATTAATGAAGGAAACAGCGGCGGCGCGCTGGTCGATCTGGACGGACGTGTGATAGGCATCAATACGATGAAAATTGCCGATACCGGTGTGGAAGGACTCGGCTTCGCGATTCCGGCCAACGAGGTCATGAAGACGGTGAATGAACTGGTTGAGGATGGGAAAATTACCCGCCCTTATCTGGGGGTATACACGGTCGACCTCAATAATGAGTATGCTCCGCTGGATGAAACACAGCGCAAGGAACTCAAGTTGCCTGACACCGTAAAGGACGGTGCGGTTGTTCTGGAGGCTCACGGCCCTGCCAAGGAGGCGGGCTTGAAGCTGAACGATGTCATTACCGCGTTCGATAGTGAACCGATTAACTCCACGCTTGATTTGCGCCGCTACTTGTACGATAACAAGAAGATTGGCGACGAGCTGAAAGTTACCTTTTACCGGGCAGGCAAGGAAGAAACGGTGACGTTGAGATTAACGGATAAGCCGGAAGGCTAAGGTTTAACTTATAGGTATAACGATAAAAAAGGCGTTCTCCGGCTCATTTTCCGGGAACGCCTTTTCAGTTTGTCGGTTGTGTTTTAGCTTAGGATGCTGTTCCCGTCACACGGGTTCCGCTCTTGGTAATCTTGTATGTTACCACATCGCCGCTCCAGAAATGGAACTTCAGCGTGACTTCACCATCCTTTACACTGTTAAAAAATTCAGGCAGCAGCTTGATGCCATTGCTATCATAGGCAGGGGCAAAGGTGTTGCCAAATTCCTTATACGGTGTCCAGTCCTGCGGTCCGGCATTGCCGCCATTGGTATAAACAGCTTCCATTGTGGCAAGCTGGCTGCCACGGAAGTCCGTTGGAATGGTAAAGGTTTGCGTAGTACCCTCGGTAGCGCTTAATTTTGGTGTATCATACACGACTACTTTAAAATTCCAGTCTGCCCCCTTATTAAACTTGGCGTTAATTACTGCATTCTCACCATATTTACCGGAAGTGGTTAGGCCGGTAAGCAAGCTGGCCTTCAAGGTTAATTTATCTCCGCTCAGTGTGTAGTCGGTACCCTGTTTCAGTTGCTTGCTATTGGCGCTGAGTGTGCTCAACTGATTGCCGTTCAGGTTTAAAGTGACCTTGGCATCCTGAACGGAAGTGCCTTTCTTCAAGTGAATGAGGTCACTGACTGCATTGGAGGAACGTCCTTTTAAGCTGGATTTCATGACATTAAAGAGTTCAGGATCGGACCACTTGAACGTTGTGCGGTTAAAATGTTGGCCGTTATCCCAGAGGATGCCTGTTACTTTTTTCTCTTTCATATAATAAGTCAGGTATTCAAAGAATTTCAGCTTTTCACCTTGTTCAATAACGCCTGTATTTTTATCGAAGCCGAGCAGGCCGAATTCACCGACGATGACCGGAATGCCCTTGGCTACAAAGGTGTTATAGGCATTATCAAAGGTTTGAATTATATCGTTTTTGGTATCTTTCTCAAATGTAGTATATCCGGCAATATTCACACTAAAAGGCCAATAGCCATAATAGTGAATGGTCGCAATCAGGTTGGGATCGTTCAGCTTGGTTATCGTGTTGTACAGTTCGTTGATTTTGTTCTGGGCAGGTGAAGTATCCAGGCCGGGCAGAACAAGTGGGCGGGTTGCATTATTACCGCCAGAGGCGCGGACAATTTTGTGGAAGGAAACATTCAGTTCTTGGAGCATCTGGTTCATTTTCGCTTCATTCGTCGTTCCTCCTTCGGAGAAACGGGGTTCGTTAATGCTCTCGAACATCAGCTTGTTTGGCTGATCTTTAAAGCGATTGGCAATTTGTGTCCATAATGCGTTATAACGAGCCAGCACTTCATCATGCTTGGGCTCCATACTGCTGACCCATAACCATGAATCATGATGGACATTGAGCATGACGTACAGATTGGCATCCAGTGCCCAGCGAACAACCTCATCCACACGGTTCATGTAGGCAGCGTCAACGGTATAATTCGGTGCTGCTCCTATGTGTTTATCCCAGGTAACCGGAATACGAATACTTTTGTACCCTTGGGCAGCAATTTGCTTGATCAACGCCTGGGTAATACGCGGATTGCCCCAGGCTGTCTCATCTGCTCCGACAGCATCCAGAGAATTTCCTAAATTCCATCCCGGCTGCATGGCTTCCACATACGATTGCATACTGCTTGCAGCGGTGGCTTGAGGTGCTTGTCCGTCAGATTCGGCAGCAGCGGCAACGGACGCAAACATGGATAATAATAGAGTGATGGCAAGCGTCAACGACAGCAATGAAACGGGTCTTCGTTTTAACATAACAGGCAGGCCCCTTTACAAAGTTATTTTTGAAAGCGCTTTCCATTGAGATACTACCATACTATTCCATTATAGAATACCTATATAATTAATGGGAAAATCATGTCATAATTAGATATTTTAATATTGTAAGCGTTGTTATTGAAAAAATGTAGGAATGAGTGTAGAATCTATGGCCCTACGCGGAAAGTAGAGTAGCGTGGATTCATAAATACAGGAGAAAGAAGGAGATGAATATGAATAAGTGGGACACGGAAGAGGCCATTCGACGCTGGAATATGCATGCAGAGAATTTTACCGCCAGATACACTGAAGAAGGGGATCGCTCTCGCGAAGTGCTGTTGAATCCTGCATTGCAACAATGCATGGGCACCCTCGCGGGTAAAAAAGTGCTGGATGCCGGCTGTGGTGAAGGTTATCTGAGCCGGAAAATGGTCAAGGCGGGTGCGCTGGTGGAAGGTGTCGATTATTCGCCGAAAATGCTGGAGCTGGCAAGAAAGCGGACACCGTCAGATTTGGGGATCACGTATCATCACGGTAATCTGGAGAAGCTGGAGATGTTCGGGGATCAAAGCTTTGACCTGATCGCATCCAATATGGTCATACAGGACTTGGAGGATTATGAGCAGGCGATTGCGGAAATACGGCGGTTGCTGGTGCCAGGGGGCCGCTTTATTTTTTCTATTTTACACCCATGCTTTCAGACGCCGGATAGTGGATGGGTGAAGGATGAGGCAGGGAAAAAGCTGCACTGGAAAGTTAACCGCTATTTCAGCGAAGGCGCATTGGAGCAAGATATGCCTTATGATCAGGAGGAAAAGCTCTTGTACTTTCACCGCACACTGGGCAGCTATGTACAGGCCGTTATTGAGTCAGGTTTGCTGTTGGAAGGGATGGTCGAACCCAAGCCGTCTGCCGAGATGTTGGAGAAATATCCCCATTTTCGCGAGGACTTGAATGTCACTAATTTTCTCATTTTTAAAACCAAACGTCAGAGATAGAGGACCGGCTCTTTCCTTTCCGCGTCAAGTGTGGTAGAACAAAAGAAGGCGGTTTTGACACACCTACAACAGAAAGAGCTTCATATACGGAAAGGGATGCAACTGGGATGTACGTGGTATGTAAAGAGCATGTGGAACTGGCAATTGATATGTTCGTCGATGAATACGAGGATGCACCGGATGTCGTCGATCTCAAGGAAACGAAATTTTCGGATTGGGACCCTCCGGTGAAGTGCAAGGAATGTGAGAGCAAAGCAGAATTTTTGGTCGTATAAAAACAAGCACGGGCGTTTCGGGCAGAAACGTCCTTTTTGTATGCTAGGATTTATTGCGAAAATACCCCATACATAGAGCTATATTTATTTCCACTACGTGCTGAGACAGGAGTGAGCGATGGATGGACCCTTTGCTGCATTCACTATTTCGTCCACTTCAAGTCAATGGAAGTGATCCCTCCACATATTATATCGAACAAAAGCCGTCTGTTGCGCTGAGAGCTTACGTAGCTTGCTATTGGGAGTCTGGTCCGACGGCTAGAGACGCAGCTTCATTGAGTTGGATGGAGGAAGAAGAGGCAGTGGATCGGGTATTACCTGACGGCTGTACGGATATTCTATTAGAATACGACTCGGTGAGTAAGCGTCAGGATATGTCATATTGCGGGACGTTTACGCATCCGTTTGTATCTGCCAGACAAGCAGAGTCCGAGACACGCATTTTTGCGGTGCGATTTTTTCCGGGTGGTGCACATTATTTTCACGGCATGCCGACTCACTTGTTTACAGGCGGTAATTATCGCTTGGAAGATCTCTGGCCTGAAAGCATCGCCGTCATAGGTGAGCGCATTTTGGAAGCGCGGGATTTCAATGAACGGGTGCGCATAATGGATGAGTATCTTAACCAGCTTCTGTTGCGCCAACGTACGAACGATTGTGACCTGATGAAAAATCTGCTGCATCGCATCTTCATGAGCGGTGGGAGTGTGGGGGTTAAGGAGCTGGCGGAGCGTGAGGCGATCAGTGAAAGGCAGCTTAACCGCAAGTTTGGGCAATGGATCGGGATCAGCCCGAAGAAGTTCAGTGAAGTCGTCCGCTTCCAGAGCGTTCTACACAGTATCCAAAGCGGCGGGGGCCTGGATTGGACGGAGCTGGCATTGAAGCACAGCTTTTTCGATCAGGCGCATTTAATTCGCGATTTTCGCAGGTTTTATGGCGATTATCCGCTTACCGCTGCTAAGGATTTACGGAAGTTGTCCGATTTTTACAATACACGCCCAGAGGCTTCGGCTATACTCAAAATATGAACAAGAATGGCAAAGGAGAGATGAAAACATGAGTGGAACACTGCAAGTTCGCGATCATCTGCTGAATGAGCTGGAGACTGGAGTACGGACGGGGGAAGCCTTGATTCGTAAAATACGTCCAGAGGATTGGAGCTTTCGTCCACAGGACAATTTCCGCTCGCTGCTGGAGTTAGTGCATCACTTTGTGCTTATTCCTGCTTCGGATCTTGCGATCATGCAGGAGAAGTCTGAGGGTGAAGTGGGAAGCATTGAAAACAGCCTGTCCGGGGTGGAAGATCCCGAGCGCTTGGCTGCGACTTTCAGGCAGAATTTTGAGGCTTATAAGGCTTACATTCTTTCGCTTAGCGAGGAAGATTATCTGAACCGTTCGACGAAGGCCTTCTATATGGAGCATGGGCATTTGCAGGTTCAATGGCAGATCGAGACCGTGACCCATGTGTTCCATCACCGTTCGCAGATTTATAATTATCTGAAGCAATTGGGGCATGAAGTGAGCTTTTTTATGTTGTACGCTTGAGTATTTTTTTTATTGAGGGTTAGAAGGGCACCTGTGAGGTGCTCTTTTTTGGTTTTATTCAAGGCTTTTTTAGAGTGGAATGGCTTACTCGAACGCGCGTGAGACTTCTTTACTAACTCGTCTGAGAATCCCGATTTGCTCTTCATTCAATCTGCTGGTCAACGCAACAAACTCATCTATTGCCTCTTGCCGAATAGTTTCGTCTTTAGTCATATGTTCTTTGGAAAACATTAATTCACTGATAGACACGTTTAAGGCAGTTAACACTTTCTCCAAGGTATCAATCGAAAAGTTTCTTTCGCCACGCTCTACCGATCCGATATATGCATCATCTAATCCTGAAAGTTCTGCAAGTTGTTGCTGTGTTAATCCCTTAGCCTTCCGAATCGTTCTAATTCTTTCTCCAACCGAATTCCGTAATTTTGTCATATTAGCCACCTCTCCTAAAGGTTAGGAGAGTATCGATGTAATTAGCAGAGACATAAAGGCGGTAAAATTTATTGAAAAAACTGCGATTAAGTACTATAGTTAATTTATTGTACTACTTATTTGGAGTTTCACAAAGGAATATATTAAGAGCGAGTGCTTTTTATCCTAGTCATTTTAAAGGAGGAACCCTCTTTGAGAACTTCTATCCTGAAATCACTCAAACCGGACATCATTGTTGAAATGTTGGAGATGGCTGTGGCTTTTGAAAATTGGAAAAAGGTAATGGAGACGGCGGATATTTTATACCAATGTGTCCAGCGCATCTACGAAGAACGGCAGTATCATAAAGCAATGAATTTACCCATCCCACATGTCAATTTAGAACGTCCGTTGGTATATTATTTTGGATTCAGTCACCTGATGTGTGGAATGGCTCACCAAAACCAGAGTGCATATGAGCAGGCAAGGGAGTGCATCTATAAGTATGCTGAGCTAGGATGGATGGAGGATCTAAAGGAAGAAGACAGTCAGGTTGTTGAGGAATTCAGGTTTTTAGCTAAAACTAATTTATATGCAGTGGATATTTTGTCTGGAAATATAGGTCTTGTTAAGGAATACGTAGCCTTTTTGCAGGATAATCTAGAGGAAATATTACCGGGGCTGAATACCATATTACAGGCAGCGCTTATGTATCATTTGGATGTGGCAGATATTTTACATACGTTTGCAGAGCAGATTGATGAATTCGGGAGTTATGAAGACGCAGAGAACGTATCTTACTATTATAGCTACTGCTATCACTTGGCTTTGTACTATCGGAAGTGTGGCAGATTACAGGATGCAGTGGGACTTACTGTGCGGGCGATGCAACTAGCCAACCAGTCGAGTAATGATGGTCAATTTAAGAGATGTACGGCATTGTTCGAATCACTGCGTGAGTCAGCGACAGCGGAACAAATCAGCGAATATCGACAGATGCTAATACAGTGTCTTGATGAATACGAAACGGATAGGCATTTCATTGTGAAGAGCATAAATGAATGATCCGCTATAATTTGAACAGGGAATAGGCTCGTAGTGGAGAGGAAATAGATAGGTAAGAAGCGTTTCAGGTGCTAAAATAATTATGTTACAGGTATTTTTTCATGTTAGGGTTCGTAAATACGATTTTACATTATCATTCGACATAGATAGGGGTATGGAATTTGTTTATTCAACTTATAGGTGTGGGGAAGTTAAAAGAGAAGTATTTGGTCATGGGCATTCAGGAATATGCTAAACGGCTGGGGCCATACATCAAGTTCCAAATGATCGAAGTAGCCGATGAAAAGGCTCCAGACACACTGAGCGAAGCGGAGGTTCGACAGGTCAAGGAGCGAGAGGGAGAGCGCATCCTTGCTCATGTGAAAAGTGAAGCACATGTCATCGTGCTTGCCATTGACGGCAAACTGTGGAGCTCAGAAGAACTCGCAGAGGAATTGGACAAGCTCGGCACCTACGGTACAAGCCATGTTGTCTTCGTCATTGGCGGTAGTCATGGTCTCTCTGACGAGGTCCTCCGCCGCGCCCAGCAGAAGCTGAGCTTCGGAAGGATGACCCTGCCTCATCAGCTGATGCGATTGGTGCTGGTGGAACAGATTTATCGGGCGGTGAAAATTAATCGAGGGGAACCGTACCATAAGTAGTGGTAGACTTAACGATGCAGATGATAACAAATTAAAAAATGACTGGACAAGCTACTACTTGCTCCGGTCATTTTTTATCAAATTAAGAACTTCTTTTTCCATAATCCCGCCTCAAGTCTCTGTAATATCATACTGATAATATTCACTTAGCATTCTTATGAATGCCTTGTAGTCATCTTGCTGAGTAGTTGAAGTAAATAAAGGTTTTACTCCATTTGCTTCTTTGTAACCTTCAAAGTTTTCAAAGTTATTTTTTAGATATTTTAATATTTCATCGAAGACGAAGCGGTGTGCGGTGTATTTTTCATAAACAGAATTTGGAATATTCCAAAGTAAAGATTCTAAGCCGAACGAGGAAATACTTGAGGTAATTGAGTATCCTGATTCCGCCATTAAACTTTTCATCTTCTTCATAATACGTACATGCTTTTTGTATTTGTGGTTTGTTTCAGAATTCTTGCGTTTTCCATTTTTAATATGTTGTTCTGGGAAGTTAATTATTCTCCCACCTGAATCGGGTCGTATCTCTATCCCACCAACATAATTATTTGCATCAAAGGTATAGTCCCCTCGATAATCTCTGTGTCGATATGCGGGTACAACATCTGAATCTACACGGTAGCTATTTCCATTGACCTTAATGGATTTATCATTACGCTCGATACCGTCATTATTAAACTTAAGTTTTAAAGCTCTTTCAACTTCATCTTTCAACCCTTCAACAGTAAATGTTCCATCTGAAAAACCATATTTATCTTTGCTGACATTGGCTCGGTATTCAGGAATAAATGTTGATTCTAATATTACAGCTACATCCACATCACTTTGAGTGCGTACATTTGTATTATTCGCGTAAGAACCCTGAACAAGTAAAAATAATTTACGCCCATTGCTAGCAGCATTCAATTCTAATGCGTAAGCTGGAGTTTCACCTTCATATTTGTATATTTCCTTATTATTGTCTGAATAACCGATTAATTTCATTGCATCACGTATCATTCGGATTGCATTTTTACAGCGTTCCTCTTCCGACTCACTAAGGGGAGCCGCATAGGTTTGTAACTGTCTCTCTGTAAATTTCATGGAGTTCCTCCTAATAATCTCGCTTCATTTGATTATCTCATTACTTTTTTGTTTATACGTTGCAGTTCAATCGTTCCAATTGTCTTTCGTAAAGTCCAGTAATTACCTTTCAGCTTTGGGTTAGAGCCAGAATGTATTTCTAGTTTAGCTGTTCCCTCATGCCAAGGATTAGTTTCTATTGTATCAGCATTTGCCTTGCTACTATAAGAATAGCAGAGCTCTTGAGTCTCTGTATCCCCATCAGTTTTAATTCCCGCTATGTAGCTTTTACTGACCATTTTTGATGTATGGATCTCCACACTTATTGAGATAAAGCTTTGTCTAATGAATGCTGTTATTTCAATTGGTGGTACCTGTTCTCCGGTCTCAGAGTCAATCCAGTTGGATTGAAGTTTTCCTTCCCATGTACCATGTAGATTAGGGACAAGGACAATTACAGGATTAAGTAAAGGTATCCAATGATATTTCCAGATCCATTTTTTAAACGCAATATGAAAAAAAAGTGTAAGTAATGTAGCAGACGAGATGCTTCTAAACACTTCAGTTAGTGAGATATTATTAAAGTTCACTCCCGATATAAGAAATAACAAACAGAAGATCATGATTCCCACTGTAATTAAGACTCTTGTATAATTATCCTGATTATATAGCATTTTTCACCCTCCTAGAAAAATATTACATACGTAGTTTAACGAACAGTTTGGTAAAGTTCCTTATTTCTCCTGAAAATTTTACGTTTAATCGTTAATCCAATAGCGTAAGGTAATATTCTAGATATATTCGACCAACCCCTACTAATATCCTGCTTTTATAGGTGAAAAGAACCACGTTACGTAGTTGCAGTGTGTTCAACAAAATGGGATGCTGTTCATTGACCATGTTAAAGATAAATGCTCTACCATGAAGCAACAAAACAAAGAATTGGGCTTTTAGAGGTGATTAAACTAATCAATCGAGATATTCATTAATGATTAATTTAGCAGAGATTTTAGGGGAGCCGAACCGTATTACAAATAGTGGTAAATCAGGCGTTGGAATAAAATACAAAGCGGCTTAGTAAATTATCCATAAAACAATGCTTTTCATATAGCAAAGGTCGCGCTTTCTTGAGTGCGACCTTTAAATTTCAACCAACTAATAATCCGCTTTACTAACTAAGCAATCGCAGTGAACCGTATCATAAGTAAGGCGAAATATTTAGTCTTATTCCGGTCAATGAAGAGAAAGCCTCTTCAGCCCTGGCGCTGGTGTGGTGAGCAGTCAGCATTCCGAGCAATCGACGTAGGGGGTTAGGATGTTGTTGACTTTGGTGAGAGACAATACGGCACGGCGTTTTGGGGAAGAAATGTCCGTTGTTTAATGTAAGGTGGGAGAAAATCATTCAAAGAACCTCGTTAGCACTCCATAATATAGAGTGCTAACGAGATATAGGGAGATTTCATATGCAATAGATAAGATATTTGGGCAAATTCGGACAAAAAAAGACTAAAATCGCTGAATAACGACATTAGCTTTTTTGACTTTGTATATAGTAAGAATATACAATAATAATGGGACAGAAGTCTTCCGATGTCCGTTCGGTAGCTCTCTCAATGTGGGGACATTGAGAGAGGACATACTTAATATAACTATCCGTTTCCATTCACGATGAGTTTATACTAACAGATTTCAGTCATATTAGGCAAGAATAAAATAGTATCATTATAAAATGTTCATTTTATGTTCGCCTTTCGTTCGGAAATAAGAAACGGTTTTTATAAGATCGGCAAAAAGTTAAGGGGGTACATAGAGAGGATTTCTTCCTGTCCCAAAATATAAAATTTAGGAAGGAAGATTGTGATATATGTCTATCTATGAAGCGATTTATAAATCCGATGAAAACGAAGAGATGGTTACGGTTTTTAATATTGAACAACACGAAAATTTCACTGATGTTAAAAATAATTTGTACTGCACTTATCAAGGGTGCACCGCCAGGCTGTCCTATGTACCTAAAGGAAAAGTGAGGGCTTACTTCAAAACTTGGCCCAAAGAAGACCACACTCAAGATTGCGTGGACTATTTTGAGAGGGTGGCTACAGCAAACAAACAAAGATCTGTTGCTACATCTACTATGGAATTAAGCGAGAAACATGTTAAAAACGTACTTGATAATTTGAGGAAAAAGAGAAAAGAAGCAGCAGGAACGGGTAAACCTAAATCGGGCAACAAGAAAAAGCCAAGACCTACAGTAGACCCAGGCTCCGGTGAGAATACTACTCTGAACATTGTTCCCACCACAGGTCCAAATGCTGATTTAGCAAGTGGAGAGGATAATGTGAGAGAACCCTCTGTCAGAAATAGGTCCCTAATCAACTTGACTGTTGATGATTTGAATTGGACTAGAAGCATAGAAGGTTATATTCAAAATGTTGAAGTGGGCGACAAAAGAGCAGTGCTTCAGCTACAAGATGGTAGTAACTCCTTTCTAATATATTTCGAGGAATATTTCTTTGATAACGCCGCAGTTAACTTTGGTCGTTACTTTCAAGATCTACAAAATTTGGCCAGTGAACATCAAGGGTATTTGTTCTCTGGTGTTGGTCTAATTGAGCAACGAAACAATCAATTTTGTATGTTAGTTAATCGTGGAAATGATTTTCGTATTGATGACCAATATATTGCTGTATTTCTCGCTAATCTTTCAGCATAATTAAAATGACCATGATAGAGCCGTCCAGTGCTGGACGGCTCTAAAACTTGTCGTTACAACCTAGCGCGAAGGGTACGACAAATAGGACAAAGTTTTAGTCTAAACCTATAGGAGCATTTCACGTTAGTCTAATATTTCGGGAAGTGGTCTTGCCTGGTGCATCGGCTCCTTACCTTTTAACCAAAGACAATAGCTTCTTTCTTAGTTTAGGGTCTGTAGCGTAAATATAGAGTCCATGGATACCGCGCTTCATCAACACATTAATTGAATTTAAAATGATATCTTGTTTAGCTTGTTGTATTTCCTGCGCAGAGAGATCACTTCGTGAGTTAAAGGCGCCGACATCCTTATATTTAGTTGTATCAATAAGGATTTGGTCCGTATGTTCATCATACCCGACTGAAGGACCTAGTATGACACCTACATAATTTAAATCAAAGCCTTGGATGGTATAGATAGAACCTACTTCATGAATCGTATCCTCTTTCTCCGCCCAGGTCGTGCCGCTAACTGGAATATTCCAAGGCATTTTCAATCCGTCTGTCTCAACGTAGTATACCTGTCCGTCCTTTTTGTGCTCATAATCAAAGGTCGCAACTATTCGGGACAAGCCAAACTTTTTGTTTTTGTCCTCAATCGCTTTCTTCATTTCAAGAGCATTGCTGAAAATCTGCAAGTCATATGTATTTTGACTTACTTGTGGCATGTTAATCAGCTTCTTTGATACAAAGCTGTCAATCCAGTTAACAAACTCAGGCTTGGCATTCATTCGGAATTGATCTTGTAAACGAAAGGTTTTAGAATGATATTTTTCAGTAATTTCTTTTAACATTTTTTTGTTCCAGTAGCTTTTGATTCTTAGAACCTGTTTCGGGTCAAAAATGACGATCGTTATTTTGCTTTTCTTGATAATTTCCTCGAGATGATTATTCCCTTTGAAGTTGTTATATCGATCTTCCTTAGTTAAAAGCAAATGGGCTTCGTCTACTAAGACAATATTAGCTGACGTTATTTTTTGATCATTAATGAATGTTGTGGGCTTCATAACTTTGTTCTTTTTAATATTGGGAAGGCTTTTAGCTAGACTATGATAAGTCTTTAGCATCTCGCTATGGTTCACTAATAAGTAATTATTTGTACCGTACAGAATAGAGTCACTGTCATTGGCATAGTCCTGAATAGTATTAAACAGAGAACTTATTAGCACGCTTTTTCCGGTTCCTGCTTCACCTTCAATAATTAATACTTGCGACTCCGTTTTTTGAATATTTTTCATGCAGAAATTAAGGATTTGATTCTTAATCTCAAACTGCTGATCGGATAATTCTTTAAAGGGTGAGAGCTTATAGGTATCTCTATTCTTTAATTTTTCAAGAGGTTCTTTTACAATTTCTTCATCTCTGAGTTTTTCCCATATTTCTGTGAAAACACCTTCATTGTAGTAATGCTTTCGATAGTAATTGTGTACCTCACTTTTTACCGTCTGGCTGACATTCTGAAGCCTGTATCGATTTTCTGCGATCAAATAGTTAATTAAATTAGTCTCAATATTATAGGTCGCAGACTGGTGGAATCGCTTATGTCCAATAAGTATGGTTTGCTTAAGGCCCTTGCGCTGGGGATTACCCAAATGTTTTTTTAAGCGCCGTTTAAATTGAACCGTTTCGCCAACATAAGCCTGGAGCGAGTGCTGATTATAAAGAATGTAGATAATGGGATGGTTGGTTAGCAAATCTTCCTCTATTTGTTGTGCGTCATGTGAAGAAAAGCCTATTTTTTTAAAAATAAGTTTATTAGTCATGTTAGCCACCTGTAGAATCTAGGAAATTAGTAAAGACTACTACAGTATACTATATTTAAATGCTCTGTAAGATGTGCAGCTCTTAAATAGTTAAGGGGCCATGCGTGGCAGCGAAAATGATCTTAAGTTTATCTACGCAATTCATGAAAAAGACCCTCTCTCAAAACCAACTCCTACCCACTCTCCCGATTTCTATGCTTTAATAAAATGAGCAGTATTAACAAGAAGCGTTGAAAGTGGGATTTTATGAAGCGACTAACGATTGGCCTGTTCGCCCATGTGGACGCAGGTAAGACAACTTTTGCGGAACAGCTGCTGTACCATACGAACAGTATCCGGTCGCGGGGGCGGGTGGATCATCAAGATGCGTTTCTGGACAGCCACGACATCGAGCGGGCAAGGGGCATTACGGTGTTCGCAGATCAGGCGGTAATAGAATATAAAGGAGATAGCTATTACATAATAGACACGCCCGGACACGTCGATTTCTCCCCGGAGATGGAGCGGGCGATTCAGGTCATTGATTATGCCATCCTGATTGTAAGCGCAGTTGAAGGTGTCCAGGGCCATACGGAGACGGTCTGGCAGCTGCTGCGCAAGCATCGAATTCCGACGTTCTTCTTTATCAACAAGACGGATCGGATCGGCGCGGATGCAGGCAGAACCGAGTCGGATATCCGTCAGCAGTTGACGGGGGAAGTATGCTGCATTACACAGAGCTTCGCTGACGGCATAGTCGGCGAGCCGCTGCGGGAGGCCATGGCGGAGCGGGACGAAGCCTTGCTGGAAGCATTCCTGGAGGGGAGAGAGGATTCCGGCTTTTGGCTGGAGGCTTTGCAGAGGATGATAGCGGCGGGTCTTCTCTTCCCCTGTGCTTATGGCTCTGCGCTTCAGGATACAGGCGTCGTTGAATTTCTGGATCAGCTGCATCTGCTGACGACAACCACTTATGACGAGAAAGCTTCGTTCCAGGGGCGGGTTTATAAAATTCGGCACGATGCAGGCGGAGCGAGACTCACATTCATTAAGGCGCTGGGTGGTCGGCTGAAGGTGAGAGAACAGCTTAGTTATGAGAGCGGCGGGGTTCAATATGACGAAAAAGTTACGCGGCTCTACTTGTTTAACGGTCTTAAATCGCAGCCGGTGGAACAAGTGGAAGCTGGCGATTTGTTTGCGGTTGTCGGCTTGTCCGCCGCCGAGGCCGGACAAGGCCTGGGGGCGATATCAGACAAGTTAGCTTACGATTCGGAGCCGACGTTACAATCGAAGGTAGTATTCGACAACTCGATACATGTACAGAAGGTACTCGGTGCTTTTCGCACGCTGGAGGCGGAGGAGCCGTCTCTGAACGTCGTTTGGGATGAGAAATTGCAGGAGATTTCTATCCGCGTCATGGGATTGATTCAGCTGGAAGTGCTGGAGCAGCTTGTTAGAGAGCGGTTTGGCTTTGCTATCTCTTTTGGACAACCGGAAATCTTGTATAAGGAAACGATTCAATCGGCTGTGAAAGGGTACGGCCACTTCGAACCGCTCAGGCATTATGCGGAAGTGCATCTGCTGATTGAACCGGGAGAAAGGGGCAACGGCATCATGTTCGATAGCAGATGTCATGCCGATGATCTGAATGTCAGCTATCAGAATCTGATTCGGAATCATCTCTACGAACGGGAGCATCACGGACTGCTGACCGGCATGCCAGTCACCGACGTGAACATTACGCTGCTGAGGGGGCGCGCGCATAAAGAACATACCCATGGCGGTGATTTTCGTGAGGCTGCCTTTCGAGCACTACGGCAGGGTCTGGAGAAGGCGGACAACGTGCTGCTGGAGCCCTATTACGATTTCAAAATCAAGGTCGCTATCGATGAAATGGGCAGGGTACTGTCCGATATTCAGCGTGCTTCAGGTATTTTTAATCCGCCGCAGACAACTGGAACGCAAGCGGTGGTCACAGGCAGGGTGCCCGTGTCGGCTTTCATGAACTACAGTGCCGAATTTGCATCCTTTACGCATGGACGAGGCAGTATCCGTTGCGTGTTCAGCGGCTACGACCGCTGCCATAATACGGAGGAAGTCATAGAGCGGATGGGCTACCGCAAAGGGGCGGACCCACTGTATACATCCTCCTCCATCTTTTGCGCCAAGGGGGCGGGTTACTCGGTGCCATGGGATGAGGCAGAAGCCAAGATGCACCTTGAATTAGAACCTTGAATGATCTATTAGGAAACTAGGCAACTAAGAAATGATCGTGAGTAGTAAATCTAATAATGTGCTGTTGAGAAGATTCATTGAACCACAGCGACTGCAGATCGAGGTGAAGAGTTCGCCTGTTACGCGAGCCTGGAAAACCACACATGGCGTGAAGATCTACTTTGCTGAACATTTTGTCATGGGGATTATAATCGCATACTAAATAGAAGGGAACAAAAAAACCGCTGATCATTTTCAGATTAACGGTTTTAAAAATTCAATTTTTCCATGTATGCCTCGACTGTTTTTTGAAGCATTCTAGAGCAGCGGGTTTTGAGGGTGTAGGTCTTTTATAGGTAGGATAGGGATCAAACTACTATTTTGGGTTAGCATTACTCATCCAATGATCTACATAAAGCTGGCTTACAGTCTCCTCTTCTTTTTGCTGTTTCATTTGCTGTAACAACGTTTCTGCTTGCGCCAGATTGTCAAAGCTGCCCATTACCACAGCAAACTTGCCGGTGCGGGTTTTAACCATGCTGCTTCCTTTATCATGAAACTGTTCGGCCAGCATGGCCAGTGCTTCCCCCTCTTCCATGTCCTCACTTCGCACAAAGAACAACTCTCGCGGCTGCGAACGGTTTGCAGCAGAGAACAGCTTAAGGTGGATGTAGCCAGGATCTTTATACTCTGATACGGAATAATCCACATTCTCCTTAAGCTCAATTACAAAGCGGACTGCCGAATCATCCAGAATAATATTACGATATACATCTTTCACATAATTAAGAGCTCGAATATCCTTCTCCATTTTGGCATAATCAAGCTCACGTACTCCGTTAAAGGTGAAAACTAGCCGATCTGGACCTGCAAGTCGTTCTACGGTGTAGGCTGGAGCAGACGCAAGCTGATTGTCATCGACCTTGAAATGAATGCTTAACGAGTCGCTTTCCTGTTTGGTTGTTGCGACTGCCCCATCTGTGGATTGTCCCCCGCCGCCTATTTGAAAGATTTTCACGACAGACCCGATGATTGGTACATCAGACAGCGCCAGAGCTACGGTTGGCACATTAACTGTAATGACCATAGCCGCGCAGGCCGCAACCAAAGAAGAACCGCGCCACACTCGTCTATTCCGTTTCATTTTATGCGCACGCTTGCGAGCATCCTGAATCACTTCTGAAAGACTGGACGGAATTTCGATTTCATCATATTTTTCTTTACCATACATCCGCTTCAACCTTCTTTCTTCGTTAGTTGTAATTTGAGCTTATTAAGAATGCGATAAAACCTGCTTTTTACAGTATTTTCTGAAAGTGAAAGCACCTCAGCAACATCCTTGAATCGCTGGCCTTCAAAAAATTTTAGAATGATAAAGGACCTTTCCTCAGGCTTCAAAACTTCAAGGGCCTCGTACAAATCCATCTTTTCTTCCAAACTTATATTCGAATCTGCGGATGTTAGCGAATGTTGGCTGTCCTCTATATACGTATATTTCTTCTTCCGCCTTAAGTGATCAATCGCACAGTTGATGACAATCCTCGCAATCCAAGTTTCTACATAGTCCAGACTCTCCAGTTTCTTATATGAGAGAAAAGCCTTATACGATGCCTCTGATACGATCTCAAGCGCATCCTGTTGATTCTTGACGTATGAGTATGCAATCCGGTACATTCGTTCTTTGCATCCCATCAGCCGATCGCTAAACTGTTGTTCGGTTAACGACGCGTTTGCTTTGTTCAGTTGATACACCCCCATTGCTGGTTATACCTCGACTTTCATTGTTTATTGTGCAATGCATGTTAGACAGATCAGCGTCCCAAATAGTTTCATCATTCTGATGGATTTTTTTCACCCCGCTAATTAGCTGTCTTTCGACAAAAAAGGTTAACTTAACTTGAAAATAGGGATTCATTGCCTCTGAGACTTTAAGTTTTAGAGTTTTTTTGTTCTTCTTGCTCAGATAAACGACCACGTCTTACGATTTAAACTATGAAAAAAGTTTTGGTGAAAATGTAGTTATCATGAGCTAATTTCTTAAGGATCACAATAAAATTGTGTTTTGAAAAAGCAAATATTCTTCAACATTGTCAGACAAGATACTAGGAAGAAGGAACTACTACATCTACCAGCAAGCCAATCAGTTCCTAAGAGTCGAGCGGTTGTTTAGATTTTGTATAGGTCCTTCGTAATATAATGTTGAAATACGTCGTGTAGACTGGGCGTATTCTGCCATTTGCAGTATGTAAGTGGCGAAGACCATCGAAGGAGAGGGGAAGATAGCTACTAAGCATGATCAACAGCCAGCACCCCACGGCACTTACACGTTCATCTGGAACTCCGCAAGAGTTTCGATGATATAAAGGCTGTTGGGATCAAGCAAATAGCATATGTTTATTCGCTTGAGGGGTTAAATCGAGGAGATGAGTTCGGTATAGAAAAAATATGTCAATAAAGGGGAAATTCGTTTGAAAAGGAAACGAAGTGTGAGCAAAGCTGTGCTATCTTTCTGCCTAGCAGTTTTGCTTGTCTTGCAGACGGTGGCGTTCTCTGCTGTCGCATTTGCGGATAGCGCGCCAAGCGATTCCGGTGCGGCGGCCGTTAGCGAAGCCGATTCGCCGAGCGCGGACGAACCGTCGTCGGTACCAGAGGCGGTATACGCTGCGCCGACCGAACCGTTGCCAGTACCAGAGGCGGTGTTGGCTATGCCGGCCAATCTCGTAGCGATAGCGGCAGTCTCGACGGACAAAACGGCGGTGTTCATGGAAGCTAATCCAACCTTTCCGCTGAAAGTGACGCAGGGAAATGCTGTTATTGATCCAAACGGTATTATTCAGGGTAGACAGCCATTTACTCTCAAATCGGAAGGTCTAAAGGTGCCAGTGAATGGTGATGACACTAATCCGACAAATGCGAATCTCGACCTATACATTCAGAAGGGTGACTGGATCGAGCTGAAAAAAGAAGACTACTTCAAGGAAGTGGTGTTGCCGACAGCTACTAAAACCCTGAATGCACAGACTGAATCAGGTATGAAACAGCTCGGTACCGCTTATTTCACTCCGAACAGCATCAGGGTTGTATTTAACGGTGATGATAACTTTTTCAATGGTGTTGGACGAGGTATTGTCTTCAGCTTTGAAACTACTGCCGATGCAGATGTAACGGGAATGAATTATGGCGATACAAAGCCGATCAACATCTTTGGTGGTGCTTATCAGCTAAAAAACCCGGACGTCACACCCGCATACAGCATCACATTGACCTCGCCGGGAATGATCAGGTGGGATCAGTATAGTTATCGCGGAATTCAACCGGCACAATTTGTTGAGGGAGCGATTACTTGGCAGTCAACCGTATCTGCATTCGATCAGTTTGATAAAACAATCAAATTGCCGCTAGACGGGAAGACATTTTATACGAATCCCTCAACTTATAATACCGGCTTTGGAAATGTCCGCGGTATTTATATGGAGGATTCATTCAAAGTAAATGACCAGAATGTAACTCCAGACATTGGGGCAGACGGATCGCTGAGTTACACTTTCCCACAGGGAACAGGTGTAGATCCAAAGGTTGAATATAAAACATGGATTCCAAAGGAAGCCTATTATTACGAGCATCAGAATCCGCCAGGCAATCTTGGTCGCAGCTATCGGGATATGAATGGCAAAGTGGAACTGAGACAGGACAATAATATGTTGGTGCAGGCAGGTCAGGAAATTTCTTTTGCTCCCGACTGGATTCAAGCCAGCGCCTCGTATGACAATCCTAATGAAACAATCACATGGAAAGTCACTGTTAACCAGTACAACAAAAAAGGTTTAAAGGACTTTACCATCACAAATGTACTACCTCAAGGGTTGGAGTTTACTTCAGCCACATGGCAGACGTGGGTGGATGGCACTGCATCTGAGGTACAATCAATTGCACCGGATGCGAACAGCGTTTATTCCTTTGGGGATATTAACGGTAAAGTGGAACTAGTGATTAAGAGTAAGGTAACAAGCGGTTCCAACTTCAGAATCGACCCACGCGCTAACTGGAATTTGGACACAACAGGCGGTATTCAGAACAATGATGTGACAACTGGTTTAAGACCTGTCGCAGTAACTGACGAGGCAATCGTTACTATCGGTGCGCATACTTTTACAAAAACAGGCTCTGTTTCGATGGAGGACTATAACCTGGGCGGCATCACGTGGACCGTTAATTTAACACCACAGTATGCCCTGCCAAATGCGGCGGTATACGATGTGCTAGTGCATGGCGGCGATTTGAACGTCTTGGACAACGCAGTGGATGCAACAGGCGAGGTGAGTGCGGAAACGATTGCGAAAATCAAGGCGAATGTTAATACTGCTCAGCTTTGGAAGCAATATCGCGAAGGTACTCTCAAGAGCGCAAACAGCTTAACCTTGAAGGTTATCCCTTTGACAGTGAACGGTGAAGTCGTGGCGGATTTGATCAAGGTGACCGGATACACCGACAAAGCTGCATCCTTCAGCTTCCGTTCACTTGAGACCAAGCCGGATATCCTCTTCAGACAGGATATTAACGCAGGGAAAACAAGCTGGAATCGGGCCTTGCTCTTTGACGGCGAAACCGTAAAAACTGCTGCGGAAAACGCTGTTAATCTTCATCTGCGTATGCTGAACAAGGATATGCTCTTTGCGTCGAAGCCATTGAAAGCAGATGGTACACTTGAAAATGTTAATCCAAACAACGTAAATAACTACATTAGAAACGACAGCAATGAAGCGTGGACAATTTCTGGCTATGACAGGACAACCAAGACTGTTACATTCCGCTTAGGGGTGAATATGCCAGGATACAACACAGAAGAAATGGCTAAGGACGGTGGTAGCCGAGTAATCAGCAACATCAAGCTAGTGGATACACTGCCTGAAGGCTGGGAATTCGTGCCGTTTTCTGAGAGCAAAGATTTTGAGCTTTGGAAAGGCTACTCGGACAATGGTGGAGGCACCGAGTATGGTGTCCGAAACGACGCCAGAACAATTATTGAACCAGGCACTAATGCTCATGTGGTAAGCTTCTCCCATAATGAAAACGTAGGAACTTTCACCTTCTCTAAATTGGAAAGTCCTTATGTCATTTTGGTAAAGGCAAGACCTTCCAATACAGCTCTGGGGAGATATTTGGAGGAATACACGACCAACGGCACAGACAAGCAGGTGCTGTATAACAAAGCCGACCTTCATATGACATGGGGCGGAGAGGAAAAGGTTCTCACTGAACAACGTAAGATTATCCTACCTATTCAGACCTTGGGCAAGTCGGTAGCTAAGCCGGTTCCAGGGGTGTTGGAATGGACGGTGAACTATACTCCGCCATTTAACATGAAGCAGGGCGTTTATCTGCAGGATACCCTAGGTGCAGGTATGAATCTGCGCTATGAAGGAAACGGAAAGCTTGTGCTGACAGCGCCTAGTATGGCAGTCTATCCTGCTAAACTGGCTGCCAGCGGTGCTCTGGAACGAGAGGGCGCAGCACTGGACCTAAGCGACCCGAATGCTGAAGTTCAGGTAGAAGCTGCACCAGGAGCGGGAGGCACCACAGTTTTAAAATTCAAGATGAACGACCCTAATAAGTTTTACCAGTTTGTGTACCAAACAGAGATTGATTCATCTAAAGCGAAAGCCGGAGACAAAATGGGCAACGAGGTAAAGCTGGAGGGCGATGACAATCTGAAATCTGTCAGTGCCAGAAGCGAAAGTACGCTGGACAATTCAGACGTAGCCGGCAGTTCAAGCTCCAATGCCCTGCTGCCCCTGAAAAAGGTGGCTCCCAATGGCAATCCGCTAAAAGGCGTAGAGTTTACGCTCTATAAGAAGGACGACGGAACTCAAATCGCCAAAGGAACAACCGATAGCGGAGGGAAACTTAATCTGCTATTCCCAGATCCAGGGTATTATGAACTGAAGGAAACTTATATTGACACAACGACATGGTTGCCGACTACAAGAATTTATCAGGTGTACGTAGGGAATACGCCCGGGAAGCCCATCTGGGTAGATGGCGTAAAAGTAACCTCTGATAATCCGCTGGTCGTACCTACGCCGGCGCAAGGAAAGCTGACTATCAGCAATAAGGTTGAAGGAAACGGCAGCGATTCTTCCAAGGATTTTGAATACACCGTGACTTTCACCGGCGAAGGCAAGGACGGAAAGTACACCTATAAGAAGCCGGATAATACGTCTGGCACGATCAAGAGCGGAGACAAGATTACCCTTAAGCACGGGGAATCTGTGACGTTCCCGATATTGCCTGCCGGTCTGGTCTATACCGTAACCGAGGGCGATTATACGACCGTTGACGGTTATACCACCACGCCGGAGACGAGAGAGCTGTCCGGCACAATCGTGGATAAAGGCGACCACAAGGCGGATTTCATCAATGAACGGACCGTTAACAAGCTGACCGTTAGCAATACGGTCATGGGCAACGGCGGCGACAAGACGAAGGAGTTTGAGTACACTGTCATCTTTGAGGATGCAGGCAAGGATGGAAACTACTCTTACTTGAAGTCGGGCGGGGGCACAGGTACGATCAAGTCCCGCGATACCTTCAAGCTCAAGGATGGAGAGACACTGGATATTTCGGGTCTGCCTAAGGGTCTGAAATACACAATTACCCAGAAGGAATACACAGCCGACGGATACGTGACTATTCCTGAGGAACGGTATTATACCGGAGTCATGGAGGGCAAAGATGAAGATGCCCCGTTTACGAACGTGCGAGTCTTGGAGGGCGACCTGCTAATCAGCAACACGGTTAAAGGCAAAGACGACGACAAAAAGAAGCCGTTCAAGTACACGGTCACCTTCACAGGCGAGGGAGCGAACGCAGCCTACTCTTATGTGAAGTCGGATGGCAGCAAGGGCACGATCAAGAGCGGAGAGACCTTCGAGCTTACAGATGGCCAGACGCTCATTGTGCAAGGACTTCCGACGTATCTCCAGTATAAGGTGACCCAGGATGATTATACGAAAGACGGCTATGTGACAGATCCTGAAAGTCTGGTTCGCACAGGCACCATTCCGGAGAAAAAAGCGGCCGAAGCACACTTTGTCAATACCCGCCCGTATCTGGAAGGCGTGCTGCGTGATAACAACACAGGAGAAGTCATTCCGAATGCGCCCATCACAGTGACCGATCTGAACACAGGCAAGAAGCTTCAGACGGAGACAAATGAGAAGGGTGAATATTCGATCCCAGCCGCAGCGGATACCGACTATACGATCACATATACGAAGCGGTATCAGGTAGGCGGGAAGGATGTGCCTGTCGAGTTCACGCAAAAAGCAAATGTGGACGGCAGCGTGACGGACGAGACCGTTCCGGCGGACATTACGGCGGTAGGGATCATTCTGTTCAAGCAGCTGAATGGAACAAGAGAGCTATTCAACGATTCGTTTACCAACCAGATGCATATCTATTTGAAGGACAAGGACGGCAATTATATTCAGGAGAACGGTCGTCCCAAGGCGTTTCCGATGGCTTCGAACGGAACTTTCTCTGTGGAAGGGCTAAGCGAGCAGAAGTACACAATGGAAGTTCGCTATAAAGCTGAGACCGGCGAGGAACTGCTCCTCAAAGTGACGCAACTGGACGTGAAAGCTAACGGAGAGCTGAATATTTCCGAAGCATTGGTCGACCCTTACGGTACGGTTTATGATGAAACGACAGGAGATGCCGTCACTGGCAAGAAAATTGACGTAGCCAAAGTTACACTGTATTATGCGGATACGAAGCGGAATAGAGATAACGGCCGCATTCCGGGTACGAAAGTAACGCTTCCTCCGGTTCCGAATTTTCCGCCGCGCAACAACGAGAGCCCGGAGCAGGATAGCGATGCAAATGGCTTCTATGCGTACATGGTGTTTCCTGAAGCGGATTACTATCTGATCGTAACGAAGGACGGATACGAGACGCACAGGAGTGATACGATTTCTGTTGATTTTGACATTATAAAATACAACGTGCCAATGAAGCCGATCAGTTCTGGTGGCGGCTCCGGCGGCAACTCCGGCAACGGTAACAGCGGAACCGATAACGGTAACAGCGGAACCGATAACGGTAACAGTGGAACCGATAACGGTAACAGCGGAACCGATAACGGTAACAGTGGAACCGATAACGGTAACAGTGGAACCGATAACGGTATCAGCGGAACCGATAACGGTAACAGCGGAACCGATAACGGTAACAGCGGAACCGATAACGGTAACAGCGGAACCGACAACGGCAACAGTGGAACCGACAACGGCAACAGTGGAACCGATAATGGTAACAGCGGAACCGATAATGGTAACAGCGGAACTGGCAACGGTAACAGCGGAGCTGACAATGGCAGCAACGTAACCGACGACAACAACAGAGTCGGAGACGAGTTGGACGATGTTCCACATACAGGGGATAGAAGCGTATCACCAATCTTCTATATGGTTTTGGCGTTGTTGTCCTTGATTACAATCGGGTTCTGTCTACTCGGTAACAAGAAGAAAAAGCACATCCAGTGACCGGGAAGGCGGTAAGAAAATGAGCAAAACTAAAAAAATTCTTATCGCCGTTTCCTCCCTTCTGTTGGTATTTTCACTCGTTAATATTGCGAGAACCTTTCTGGGGGATTATGCCGAGCAGCAGAAAATCGAAGAGCTGACAAAAGTTTGGGAGAAAGGGTCGGACAAAGGCGGAGGGGATGCATTCCCCTCCCTTTTGTTCAATAAGGCGGATGAGCCGGTCATACTTCCCGAATTTCGAGAGCTTTACGAGAGGAACTCGGACATCGTCGGCTGGCTGAAGATTGACGGCACCCGAATTGAGTATCCGGTCATGCAGAATCCACAGGATGCGGGGTACTATCTCAATCATGATTTCGATAAAAAGGAAAACAAAGGCGGCCTCCCCTTTTTGGACGAGCATAGCCGGATCAACGGTTCGGACATTTTGCTGATTCATGGACACCACATGAAAAGCGGCTGGATGTTTAAAGATTTAATGAAGTACAAGAACGAAAGCTTTTATAAAGAGCATGCTATGTTCCAGTTCAGCACGCTTTACGAAAAGGAAGAGTATGAGATTGTTGCCGTTATTCTGTCAAAAGTTTATCGCAAATCGGACGACGTTTTTAAATACTACCAGATTGAGAATGTAAGTACGCCCGCCGAGTTCGATTCGTATGTTCAGAACATCAAAAAACTCGCTCTTTACGATACGGGCGTGACAGCCCAATATGGCGACAAGCTTGTTGTACTGTCTACGTGTGAATACTCAACCGAAGACGGCCGGTTAGCGGTGATCGCCCGAAAGCTTAGATGACGATGTTGAAATACGGAGTCAAGCTGTTTTATATTCGTTATAGAAGAGAGGTAGGGCATTAGTGCCTCTCTTCTATTTTTTTGTGACCAATTTGCTAAGACACAGGAATAAATGAAAATCAAGGAATGCGTTGCTTACTTGGTTTGTTGTTTTATCATTGGTATGCCGAAGTGGCGATTATGAAGGAAATTTGCATGCGCCTAGAAGAGCCAGCTTACTCCATCCGATTGCCATTCAGGAACCTCCTCGTTTTATGCGATGGTTCCATTGTAAATGTAGCGATCGTTGCTCGCATTGACTTACGTCAAGAGTGGTATTTTCAAAAGACTTCAATAGGGCTATTTCCAATTTATATTCATTAAAAAGAAATGAGGAGCTAAAGAAGCATCTTATCGAAGCACAAGGAAAATTGCTCGTTATTGCGAGAAGTTGCAATTTGGAGCTATGGTTAAACTACTTTTCGAGATTTCACTTACGTTGCATAGAAAAATAACCTAATCAGCTCTTGCACAGCCTGAAATTTCAAATCTCTATCTTTGTCTCCAAAAACTCAAGATACTTTGGGTCATCTTCCATAAAAATTTCAATACCGGCGCCCATGTAAGCCCGGGTTAACTCGTCAGCCGCCTTCTCAAAGCTGTCCTGTTCATAATATAACTGCCCCAGCCGAAGATGAATATACGGATTACCTAACCCCTTCGGGCACTGTACGGCATTAAAAAAGCACTTGAAGGCCTTATCGTAATTCCTCATACGAAAATGGACATCCCCAATAGCCACGTATATCCAGGTAGCAGCCTCCCATTCTCGATGATTTTCAGGCAATAAACGGAGGGCGGCAATATAATTTTGCTTGCCCGCATCAAGATCGCCTGCCTTTACCAAAGCATCGCCTTGTTTACATAGAGCGGTAATTTCGGAATAAGTGGAATCTGAAAGCTGCAACGCGATCTCTCCTGTTCTATTCGATGGGATTAATTATCGTTTTTTGGCTTTCATAGCCCTTAGTTCATTCTGCCCTAGATCGCGGTTTAATGGAATCCTGCGAATTTACCAATTCCCACATGATGACCCTATAGGATCAAATCCGCAAGACGATGAACTCCCAGCTCAATCGATGCTTCATCTACTTTGGCAAACCCCAACACCCATCCTTTTCGTTTGCTTTCCAAACAATAGGGTCGAAGAGGGTATACACGTATTCCCTTTTGAAGAGCTGACTTTGTTACGGTGTCTTCGTCGTATGACTCTTCAGCTTCAAGGAGCATATGCAATCCCGTTTCTACCCCACTTAGTGTGAAACGCTCTCCCAAACCGCTAGCCACTATAGCCTTTGTCATGGCTTCGTGTCTTCGTCGGTACACATTTCTGACTCTTCTCATATGGCGCATAAAATGCCCATTCTTGATGAAGTGGGTTAGAGTCATCTGATCCATAATCGGAAGATGGCGGTAAATCAGCTCCTGTACCCTGGCTAGTTGAGCAATGGCCTCCACAGAGCCAACGATAGCCGAAATACGAATGCCTGGAGCAATCATTTTAGAAAAACTCATGAGGTACAAGGTATTATTAGGTGCCTGGCTAAACAGCGTTGGAAGTGGTTCCCCGCGATATCGAAATTCACTATCATAATCGTCCTCGATGATCCAGAATTGTTCTTGAGCAGCCTTATGTAGCAATTGTTGCCTACGCGGCTCCGACATAACGACCCCGACCGCGCACTGGTGCGAAGGGGTCGTAAAGATCAGTTTGGATTGCGGGTGAATATGCTCAACCACTAGACCATACTGATCCACGGGAACGGGCACCACATTCATACGCCGATATTTCATCGCCATCCAGGCAGCTGGAAAACCGGGATCTTCTACAGAGACAGTGTCCCCGTCAGCTAAAAGCGATTGTGCGATTAAGTCAATACTATGCTGAGCTCCTGAGGTCAACAGAATCTGATTGGTTTGGATATGGATGCCTCGTTCAAGTGATAAATAACGCTGAATTTGCTCACGTAATGGTGTAAAACCATAGGGATTACCGTAAGCCCAGTTGGATAAATCCATTGCAGCGGATGCGTGCAGAAGCGATTGTCGCCAGTTCTTTTGAAATTGTCCATCTAAATAGGGTTCATGGGGACTAAAATCAATATCCACTTCTGGCTGTTCTTGGCCTCCGAACCAGTCGTGTAATTGATCGACAGCCGAGTTCAACAAAGGAAGTGAGGGGCGAATGGGGCCATCTGCTATTATTTCCTTCGTTGATTCAGTGACTTGGTGCCATTTACTAACCCGCGTCCCTCCTCGGCGAGATGTAACCGTATAGCCTCGACTTAGCAATTCCTCATAGACGATTTGTATCGTTGAACGAGAGACACCTACCATATGAGCAAGTTCGCGGGAAGGAATCAGCAATTCCCCTGGCGCCCAGATCCCGCTAGTAATATTATGAATCGCTTGATCAAGCAATTGCTGCCAGATCGGTCTCTTGTCATGACGATTTACTTTCATCATCGTACACACCTCCAAATAGAAGCTCCAATTATAAATACTCATTATGGATTGCTCATAACCTAGATGTTTGGATGTTTTAACGCAATCCATTCGCTGATATACTACCGTAATAACGCTGGTATTTGCAATATGGTCGTAGCTGCACTCTAGAAGAGTATCGGGGTTTGGAGTGGGATGAATGTGTTATGAGTGAAAGGAGAGATTTTGAAATGAATTCGGTTCGTTACAAGATCAGGGAATGCCGGGATCAAGAGAAAATTGAACGCTTCCTTCATCAGGCGAGAATTGGGTATCTTGGGTTGGTTGATGGGAACCTGCCCTATGTTGTACCGCTTAATTATGTGTGGGCTGAGGGGAAGCTCTATTTTCACGGGGCTGGAGATGGAAGGCGTAATCATGTCATGAGTGAAAATCCAGAGGTATGTTTTACGGTATGTGAGGAATACGGGACCATCACGGACCCGGTACCTGCCAAAACGGATACGGCTTATATGAGCGTAATGATATTTGGGCAAGCAGAGCCAATCACAGATTTGGATGAAGCCACCCATGTACTTCAGGAAATGATCAATAAATACGTACCTGGCTATTATAACCGCCCCTTGTCGAAGCAGCATGTGGACAAGTATAGGTCGGCTGTGTTCGGCGGACCGGTTCAAGTTTACCGTGTTATTCCGCACCATATGACGGCAAAAGAAAGTCCAATTGAAGCAGAAAAAATGTATAGAACAGTCATGAATGTAGGACGAGAGATTTAACGACAAGATACCGTTACGACTTGCGCTAAGCTAACGTGTGCGGTCGTTCAATGAAAGTACTCTATAAACGATCAGGGAGCTGCCGCGGCATGCTCCTTTCGTTTTTGGAAGGGCTCAGCTAATATATTTCGGATTATACGGGAAGCTCAAGGGATAAGCTGATAGTGAAAAAGCCTAACGATATGCTTGCACCTTACGTGACGTAAGGTTTTATAATAAAGCTACCGGTATAAAGCTAGCGCCAAAGAGTGGAGATGGTTAATGAAGACATATTGGAAGATCGGGGACCTCGCCAATCTGACGGGACTTACCGTACGAACCTTGCGGTTTTATGATCAAATTGGGTTGTTCACGCCGTCAGGCCAGACTGAATCCGGTCACAGGCTGTACAGTGAATCGGATTTGTCGCGTTTGCACCAGATTTTATCGCTTAAGGAGCTGGGGCTATCTCTTGAGGAGATTAAGTCGGCCTTAAGTGGCGGGCAAATCAGTCCGCTTGAGATCGTTAACCTGCAGATAAACCGAATCAAAGAGCAGATCAAATTGCAGCAAAAATTATTGGAGCAGCTCGGATATGTATCCAAGCTTATGCAGGGCAAAGCGCAATTAACGGTTGAGGATTTCACGAGCCTTCTGCAAGCGATGAAAATGGGATTTGAGAAGCCGGTCATTGAGCGACAAACGATGTGGGAGCGACATTTGGATCTGTTGGGAGATGTTCTTATCGAGGAGAGTGTAATGCTGAAACCTAAGGAGGAAAATGAATGAACGAACGAATTGTCAAACATGCGACCTTCGTCGTCGAGCGGACTTATGCTGTTTCGCCGGGGCGGGTATACCAAGCCTGGGCTGACCCGACTGCCAAAGCCAAGTGGTTTTCGAAGCCGGAAATCTTCGAATTTCGGGTTGGCGGGCGCGAGTACAGCAGCGGTGGGCCACCCGAAGGGCCGATCTTTACGTTCGACGCCAGTTACCAGGAACTTGTTCCGGAGCAGCGCATTGTCTACACGTATACCCTGGATTCGGACAGTACACGCATTTCAGTCTCGATTACAACGGTCGAGCTTATCGAGGTAGAGGGCGGCACGAAACTGATTTTTACGGAGCAAGGAGCGTACTTTGACGGGCACGATACGCCGGAAGTACGAGAACACGGTACAAACCTCATGTTGGACGCACTGGGCACGGTATTTGAAGGGGAAGTATAACGATTATTGAAAATTGGAAAAAGGCGATAGCTGTGAGCCGTCGCCTTTAAACCAACTTTCATTTATTTTACGTAGTAATGAAGAGGATATGTGCGGTATTGGGAAGGAGCCATCTTTTCCGATGTGTAGAACCCAGCAGGTGCTTGAAGCAAATCAGGGATACGATTGACGGTTGTTGCACAAGTAAGCTCTACCGTTGCCGGGCAAGCGATGTTGACCTCTGTCTGCGGCTCGCCTTTAATAACCCAGTCGTTGTGATCCACTTCGTCCTCTGCATACACTTTACCGATACATTCCGTTACGATCACCGGCTGGAATCGTTTTGCCGAGTGTAGTGGAGTGAAGATCTTTATCATGCGTCATCGGAATCAGTTGTTGATCCATCGACTTAATGGTCCTTTCATTTCTTTTTCTCCAACTCCGCCGTTAATCTTGCATTCTCTTCCAACAGCTTCTGAACGTCCGGGACATCCTTGCCGGAAACCCAGCCATACAAATCGTCTCTTGCTGCATACTCCGGTAATTGATCACGAAGTACCATTTTAATGTGCCGTACATCTTCAACATAATAGATAGGGATTTGTTCCATGACCGATTGCTTAAACTCTTGAAACTCCTGATAGTATTCAATTGCTGCGAAGTCGTATGGCTTTTGTCTTAATGCTTCATCTGTGACAACAAAAGCAAATCTAGGTTTGCCCACTTCTCCAGCATACTCATATTCCCAATGTATATAGCTTTTGGATTCATCAGGAAGCGTTAAACCATAGAATCCTCCGAGAATCAGGAGATATACATCGGACTCGTCAATCCATCTCTTCCTAATTTTCATTGGACTTTCTTTGAAAAATTGCTCGATTCCAGCAGGGATATGACCGGCTTGAAGTACGGCTTCAACAGCGGTATGTCTTTCCTCAATAAGATCGTAGTAAGTAGACGATATGTAAATTTGTAGTTTTTTTCTCATAGGCCCACCCAAGTTAAAGGATTAGTATAAATAGAATCTACCACTCTCTCACTTTATTTGTCAAAATTGAATGGGGGTTTCATGTGGCAATGTTTCCCCCATGTGGAAAAACTGAATATGGGCTAGTTAACGGTTATGAAGATGGTACATTTAGAATCGTATTCCTTTTAGGAAACCAGAGCACCTCCTAATTGAGGTGCTCTGGTTTTTGCAGCAGTGATTAGTTGTTTTGGACGTGAACTGCCTATTTGTGCGTGACATCGATGATAAGAGGCGATGTTAGTTTCTGGTTTTAACAGCTAACCCACTAAATGATATTGGTCCTACAACATCTACTCTTGTATTTGCAGTACGGTTTTCTGCTGTGACTGTGTAAGAATGAGTACCTGCTTTTACATTTCTATCTTCAGCTTGGAAGGTAACTATATAATTTTGCTCTGAACCCGTAGATTCGATACCCTGCTGTGTGTTGAAAATTTCTGTATTACCGCGGAAGACTCTAAAGCGAACTTGCCCAATGCCTTTGACACCTCTGACACCAACGGATGCTATCAAGTCTACCCGGTTCGGTTGAGAATTCACTGGAATCCGTATTGCGATCGTTGCTATGCCAGATTTTTGTGGGGAACGTCGAATAGTAAACGATTTGGCCGGGTTAAAGCGACTAAGCGACTGTACGGCCGATTTATCAAGGATACGTACCACAATATCAACTCCTCTTATGTGATGCTCCAATTTATGTGAGATTCAGAGAGAATGATTGGGCAAAATTAACATAATTAATAGCTTGTTGTTTCTTGACGATAAACGCGTTAAGCTGAACCGTATCATAAGTAATTGCAAGTTTTGTGCGATAGGATGATGTGGTACCTAAAGAAGGGGCTTATGCTTGCAGAAGTAAAAGCCCCTCCGCTTTTTTTGGTTGGATGGGGCCAATTCTAAGGTTGTTGAAGGTTGGGTTGAACTCAAGTAGTCGCTATTGGGTCTTTTTATGGGATCGAATCCTGGTATTTGTCGATATACAGCGTCCCGTCCAATTGGAGCTCTGCGTAAAATACTTGATCCAAAGAATGAATGCTGGCTTTCTTTAATTGTTGGTTGAGCCAGGCAACGGAGACATCCATTTTTATAAGATTTTTTTCTACGATTTTGCCGTCAATGATAAGCTCAGTCGGGATTCTTTGAATAGGCGTAACGGTTGCTTTGATATCTTTTTTTGTTGCAGGCAGTAGTTCTTCTTTTCTCAACACACTGAGTTTACCGTCAGGTTCCAGAATTGCAAATTCGACTTCTTTGGGTGAGAAGACATCTTTGTTCCGAAGCAACATGATTAAATCGTCGATGTTGAGGTGTTGTTTAGCCAATGCCTTTTCCAAAATCTCTCCTTTTTTGATGAGAATCGTAGGCTGGCCGTCGAGAATCTCACGAGCTTTGACGGAGTACAATCCGGTCAATGCTATGATGAACGCCAGGAGCGACCATAAGACCAAGCTAGATATTCCTTGCAGCAGTGTGATTTGTCTGTTGACGATAATCTCGGCAGTGGTGGAGCCGAAGGTGATCCCTGTTACATAATTGAAAAACGTTAGATGCCCGACTTGTTTTTTACCGAGCAGACGCGTCAAAACGAGTAGAGCAACGAAGGACGTTGCCGTACGAAATAGAATTTCTCCATACGTCATGTGCTGAGCTCCTTGCATAACAGATAGTTTTAGATTGGCCTTCATTTCCATCTGCTATACAAGGATCCAGGTAAAAAGTAGGTAGATTTAGGACGAATAATCTTTATAGTGGAAATAAGATATATATTTTATAGGGCTAAGGGGCGATTGCCATGAAACCGACGCAAGAAATAGAGGCGCTAGCGGTAGAGATTGCCGGTGTGGCTAGGACGTCCTTTCGCACTCTTTTTGAAAATGGCGAACGTTACTATTACTGCACGCTATTTACTACTGGAGAGGGACATGCGCCGAGCATCTCCGCCTGGTCATGGGAGGCCTTGAAGAGGGAAGCGGCCAGGCAAGAGACGAAAGTGACACGCCGGGATCAACGATTGCGGAACTCATCAAATGGTCCTATGCCGATTCACCCTATTGTTGTTTCAGGGATGAGAGCTTCGATGATGTTAATGTCGAGGTCATGCCGCCGGATGAGATCAATACCGAAATTGCCTTACGTTTGAATCGGACGGAGTCTCCGGCTATGCAAGCATGGCTGGCGGAAGCAGCGGAGTAGGGGCATTCGCATTTAAGAAATCCGAAGAAAAAGGCCTGATAGGCGGTTATGACGTGGAGCACCAGGTCTATGCGGATTCATGCAACTTTACAGAGTTCCTAGCGTAGCCTTGAAATGCACCTCATTAAGTTTCTCGAGGGGGAGTTGTAAGATGCTGTTTGGATTCCTGCAAAGTAGATACGCAAAAAAGCTGGACGGAAAACTCACGTTTTTTGTCCAGCTTTCATTTTAGGGACTTATTGTACAGCCCCATGGGCTTTATGCTACGTAAGAAGCGCGCAATCGCTACAGTTTTATTTACTTAAAGATACGTTGCGAAAATTGATACAGCCCGCTGCTCCAAACTTTCCCTTCATGTCCGCCCACATCCAGATACCACATGTGCGGGATATTCATGGTGTTCAAGCTATTATGGAAATTTTGGCTGACCCCCAGTAAATTGTCCGAAGAGCCGCATGACAGCCACAGCAGTTTCAGTTGGCTGGCAACCTGAGACGGATTGGTGATGAGCTGCGATGCCGACTTCGTATTAGGAGCGGATGAGAACGCGCCAATCCAAGAGAATTTATCCAGATGGGTTAATCCGAAGTTCAGCGTTTGTCCGCCTCCCATCGACAAGCCGGCCAGCGCGCGATGCTGCCGATCTTTATACACCGGATAATGGGAATCGATGTAAGGAATAAGGTCATTGATCAGATCGAACTCAAACCTTTCGAAGGCGGCTACCTTGTCCGGAGCATAAATATCGCCTATCGGACGATCATCTTTCATTGCGCGGCCGTTCGGGAATACCACAATCATCGGCTCCAGTTTGTTCTCGGAGTAGAGGTTGTCGAGGATATTTCTCGGATTCATACCATTGAGCCATTCATTCTGATCCCCACCAATACCATGCAGCAAGTAGAGGACGTTATAGGTTTTCGAAGGTGTATAGCCCGGAGGCGTATACACCATCGCGTTCCTAGACTTGCCTACTGTTGTGGAATAATAGGAAATCTGCTGCACGTTCCCGTGCGGGATATTTTGGCGGTAAGCATCATATCCCCGCGGAGCCGGAATTACGGATCCGCTGGCAGCTGCGACAGCAGAATTGCTCTGATCTTGATCTTGTGTTTCGGATGCAGCATAGGACATTGTCGGCACCAGCAACGTAGTCACCAAAGCCAGACTTAAAATGCGAGTTAAGGCTTTCTTCATTGTACTTTTTCTCCTTGATTTGTGAATTCTATTGGCCTTGCTAGTTTGGAGTGAACGCTGATTCACTCTGTTCTGTTACTCTCTCAGAAGCTATTCTCCTTGCTACTATCAATTTGTAATCCCTTTCAAAACTGAGTGACCTTCCCCTCCTCCTACCCGCAGCACCTATGCTCAAGAATCAAAGCAATGCTCAGCTATTAATGTAAGCGCATACAAATGTATGGTACCATAATTTTCATATTATGTAAATCGTAATTTGTGGATTGAATAGTCAGATATCTACATCTGAGAGTAGAAAGCAGTTAGCTTGGCAACTAGTGATAATGGCAACGGTTCGAACATCAGCGTATCCATGGTACACTGGGATACCTCGTGCCGGTGTAGGCCAGAAAGATTCCCTCATAATAGTTGTCCAGTTTTCTGTTGACAATTCAATATTGCATTGTATGTCTGGATAAGGTGCTGTTATCAGGCTAAAGCCCCGATGACGACGAGCCCATCAAGCGATTTTTGGCGTGCGCATGCCCCATTCGCACAAGCAGGCAGCCCGCCCCTGGCGTAAACTGAGTTATAATCAGTGAGCGAGGTGAACTTCCATGGCACAATCGAAAGAGATGCGTGCACGGGCTAAGAAGTTTCAGGGCCATCCGGTCTACGTCACCCTGCACAGCGGAGAGACCTACGTCGGCTACATCACAGACGTTAATCACGGCGGGTTGGTACTTGCCAGCGCTGGAGTCTCCCCACGCGCTTCTTCCGGGAAGCAAGACTCCCGATCTCTCAAGCGCAGAGCTGGTGCGCATGCCCCGGGCGTCCGTCTCGGCAACCGGAAAAGCGGCGCGCGTAAGCCGTCTGGCCGTTCGCGCTCCCGCAAGCCGGACGCCAAGGTGTCTGCATTCCTGCCGATGATGGGCTCGCTGTTAGGCGGCCTGGGCGGCGCCACTGCGGGCGCAGGAGGGCTTGGCGGTATGCTCGGCGGCGGCTTGCGGCTGTTCGGCATGATCCAGAAATTTGTCCCGGTCGTAAAGATGGGCTACGGCATGATCAAGTCCATTCGCCCGTTTTTTGGCGCCGTTAAAGGCTTGATGCCCACGGCCAGTCCGGCCACGCCCGATAACGAATAATCGTATACCTGCTGACGTTAAGCCCCCTTTGAGTGGTCAAAGGGGGCTAGCCCACAAACCATTACGACTACCACTGTCTAATCCAAATCGGATTTAACTCGGAATAGCCCATTTCTTTTAGTAAATCCCAGGCATGATCCAGAACTTGAGGCTTCCCCTGGATCCAAAGCTCTTGTCGTTTTGCCATCAAGTAAGAGATGATTTCAGCGATATGCTTGGGTTTACCCAGATGGATGACAGTTTCCGTTTCATTATTTTGTGCTGAAATGTCATAAAAGGACCACAAAGTACGAGGCTCTTCTTCAGGAGGATCTGCCTGGAAGATGAGCGTGATTTTGATGTTTTTATTCTCTTTGGGAGATAGGTTTAAGATGAAGCGAGACCCGCCTGAATACCAATAAACGAATGCATAACCGTCGACCGTAATATTTCTTAATTGGCTTTTCATTATTCTCTCCCTCACTATATGTTGGTTAAAAATGATCTGCGTTTGATGAGTTTAGTTAAATAATTATGTCGTTGAGATACATATCATTGTCAAGAGGTAAGATCCATAGAAAAAATGTCGAAATTGCTGGATGAGCAAGCAAAGGAAACCTGGCTATAGTCAACAGGAGGGTTCAAATATGTGGTTTGGGAAGAAAGAAACGCAACTGGATCGAATAAAAAGCAAACTGAGTCAAGCCATGCGCAAAGACACGGCTTTCTCGGTGTTTGGAGCATCCTCACATCAATACAGGGTTGATGAGAAGCTTACAGCAAAAGAGCTGGTGGACTGGCAAGCCCACAATCAGGTCACACTTCCTGAGCCTTATGCGCTGTTTTTAACGAAAATCGGCAACGGAGGCGCCGGACCCTATTATGGAATTTATTCAATTGAAAAGGCAGCTTCCTACACCGAGCGCCAGGCACTCCTTGCAAAATCCGTTCTGCATCCCGGGATGAGCAAAGAGGAATGGAACCATCTAATTGAGCCCCTGACTAAGGACGAGGACATTCCTGATGAGGAATATGACGACACCTGTAATAAGGTGCTGGGCGGCATGTTGTGCATAGGCACCCAAGGCTGCGAATATGACATGTATCTCGTACTTGAAGGGAAATATAGGGGGAGAATTGTGTACACCTCCGATTTCCATCCCGATCATCCTTTTTTCTTTGTCTATGAAGACAGCTTTCTGGACTGGTACGAGCGTTGGCTGGATGAAATTATTCTGGATTATGATATCGGGTGGTTTGGTAGTCGAATGCCGGGTGATGAGAATGCGCTGATTCAGATTTATCAGAGCGCTCCAAACAAAGAAATCCAAGCAAAAGCACTTGATGGAATGTTCAAGTTTAAGAAAGTCTCTCAGCCAACCCTTGGTTTTTTGAAAAATATTGCGGAGCAAAGCCCAAAAAATCGGACCACAGCCATTTGGCTAATCTGCAAGACTTCTTTTGACGCGGGTAGAACATATCTTCTGGAGCTGTTGCGATCGGATGGACATGAGGGTTTTCTGCAAGCCTTACAGATTCTGCATGCTTCCAGTAAAACTGCGGATTTAACGGAATTTATTCCAGTGATCTTGCAAAGGCTTGACAGGATTCACGACCCGGAAACGTTGCGTTATACAGGGTATATCTTGGAAGATAACGGTGCGATTACTCTCCAGAACTTTGCGCCTTTCTTGTGTCACGCCGACCCCAAAATGCAAGCCACTGCCATCTATGCCGCGCGCAGTTGCGAAAACAAGCTGGGAAGCTGGCAGATCATTGAACAGATATTGAGGGAGGGCAGCCCGGAGGTTCTGAATAACTTGATTTTATACTGGGGCATTATTCCACATGGGAGGTTGCTGCCTTACTATAAGGCGGTATGGCCGAAATATAAAAGCAATCCGAATTTCAGAGAAAAATTTATCGGTTGTTTGCGAGAACTACATTTGCCAGATGATTATTTCGACAAAGATGAATCGTAATGAAGGCGTACATGAACCACCCCAAGGTTGTCTCCTCCATTCATACAGAGGTTTTGTTTTTCCATAAGCACTAATAAGAATGTGGACTAAATGCTAATGCTTCGATAGAATATCATTGTTGTATTCAGGATTTTATTAAGGCAGATTGGAGAGGTAAAATGGGAAATACGGATAAGTTTGAAATGATAGCTAATGTATATGACACTTCTGAAAGAATTCAAATTGCAAAGGCATCATCTGATGCCATTCGTGAATATGTAGTTGACGCTAAAAGTAAGAATGCTATTGATTTTGGGTGTGGGACGGGGCTTGTCGGAATGAGCTTGTTAAATGATTTTAATTCTATGCTTTTTCTGGATACTTCACAAAACATGATTAATCAAATAAAGCAAAAAATTACTGATCTTCATATTCAGAATGCAGATACATTATGCTTTGATTTTGAAAAGGAAGGTCTATCGGATCTTCATGCTGACTATATTTTTATGGCTCAGGTTCTACTCCATATTCATGATGTTGAATTCGTTTTATCCAGATTATTGGATGTTCTAAATGAAGGAGGACATTTACTAATCGTAGATTTTAATAAAAATGAAAAAGTAGTTTCCGATATAGTTCATAACGGGTTTAATCAAGAAGAGCTGGCTGACATTATGACTAAAATAGGTTATAGAGATATTCAATACAAAACTTTTTATAATGGAAGTAAAATATTCATGGGACAAGATGCATCTATGTTTATTCTTGATTCTCGAAAATAAACTTTTAGGCAGAAATCAGATCCCCTTATAGTTAGCGCTTCTAAGGTACAACGAAATAAAAGGCCGCCCCTTATGAGACAGCCCATGCTTCTTGTACGGTTTTAAACTTATGATTCAATCTGTGCCTAGTAATGAATTAATTATGTTCAGGTGGCTTTTTTATAAACCAACCCAGCGCCAGAATAAGTATTGCCAGAATAAATTCAATCCAAAAAACCGTTTGTAGACCGGAAACCATGCTTTGTGTCTTCTCATGCATCGCAGTGGGATTGAGCGAATGGTGGAGATAACGATTGGCTCCAGACGACATGATGCCGACGAACAACGCGATGCCAATTCCCCCTGCAATCTGTTGGAGCGTATTGTATATGGCTGTGCCATGAGGAACCAGGTGACGTGGAAGTTGATTCAACCCTGTCGTCTGAGCCGGCATGACGACGAACGACATGCCTAAGAATAAGAGGATATGATTGAACAGAACGGAACCTTGTGTTGTATCACTGTCGATGCCGGTAAACAGCCACAACGATATGGCGATCAGGAACAGTCCGGGCACAATTACGAGTCTCGGCTCGAATTTATCGAGTAATTTCCCCGATACCGGCATCAGCATTCCGTTCAAAATGCTACCTGGCATTAGAAGTAAGCCTGTCGCGAATGCGGTCAACTTCATCACATCCTGCATATAGAACGGCAGCAATGTTGTTGTGGCGAATAGAACCATCATCAGAATTACAATCAATACCGCAACCAGAGAAAACGTGGAATGCCGGAATACGGAAAGATCGATCAACGGCTCTTTGATCTTAAGCTGGCGCCATACAAGCAAGAGCAATAAAAGGCTACCTATTGCAATCGATCCGTAACCTTCTGGCTCAAGAGAGACACTTGTTTGGCTGAAGCCATAGGTGACGCAGCCGAAACCGACGGTTGACATCACAATGGATACAAGATCGACCCTTGGCTTGGTCAGTTCTGTCACATTCTTTAAATACACGAATGCATAAATCATCGAAAACAGTGCGACAGGAATCACCATGTAGAACAGCCATCGCCATTGAACGGTATCGATAATTAAGCCAGACAAAGCCGGTCCGATGACAGGGGCGACCATGATGACCAGCCCCATGAGACCCATGGCGGCACCCCGGCGTTCTGGAGGATAGAGGGCGATAATCGTATTCATCATCAACGGGATCAATAATCCTGTCCCGCAAGCCTGAACAACCCTGCCCATCAGCAAGATTCCGAATCCCGGGGATACTGCACACAAGCAGGTACCGGCCAAAAATAACGCCATCGCAGACATAAACATCTGGCGAGTCGTGAACCATTGCTGTAGTAATGCGGTCACCGGCACCAGTACGCCGATCACGAGCATATAACCCGTCGATAACCATTGTATGGTCGAAGCAGCAACGTTAAATTCTCTCATCAACGCAGGAAACGCATTGGTAAGTAAATTTTCGTTAAGAAACGCGACAAATGTACCGATGAGTAGAGCGGTTAATATTGCCCCTCTCTTCATTCCTCTTGCATCTTGAGCCTGATTGTCCATCTTCTACCTCCCGATTGTTCATTACGTTCCGTCCATTGTTTGTATATCGCTTATCCCGCAACGCCTGAAGATCATTCTACGTGAAGTGGGATGAATTGGAAAAAGCGAAATTGCTCATCATACTCGGAAATTCATTCATATTTCGAAAGCATAAGGGGGGCTCCCCCACGGTGTCGCTCATTCGCGCATTATTTCTTGACAAGATGAGGTTAGGGGATTATGATAACGTGCCGGTCAACTCTACAAGGCAAATAAAATCAAAAAGGCTGACTTTTCGTAGTGCCTTGGCACCGGAATCGTCAGCCTATCGTGCAGATTATCCTACACCATCACTTTCTAACAAGGAATAAAAATGATCACGGTCTTGGTCATCAAATTTGCCAAGTGTCCGTACCCTAACAAATTCATGTCCGCCATACATGTCTATTTCCTCACCGTACCTATTGTAGAGCGCGATCATATTGCCATCCTGATTCAGCTCCATGTACCCGTAACATTTTGATTCAGGCGCTTCACCGTAAAAGAGCGTAAATTTGATTTTGATCACTCTGTGCATGCAGATCCTCCCTTCCTGTCTTTCATATTGGCTTTGAATATATACAGTATTCTCCATAAAATGTCAACAGATAAAATTTAGAGTATCAGTCTTAAATGATCGACACCTGCGAGCTCACCTTCGATTTAATTATGACGTGGCGGAGCCTGAACATTCCGAAATCGGATTTACGAGGAAGCCGAAAAAATGCTAAAACGCTACTGACATCCCGTTGTCAGTAGCGTTTTTGTATATTAGGAGCATGCGAATAGCGCAGTGTTTTGGAGATAGGGTGACCTTTCTCAAATCTTATCATAGAGGTGGAATTTAATTATGAGCAATATCAATTGGGAAGTGGATCCGGACCACAGCTCCGTCGAGTTTTCGGTGACGCATTTAATGATTAATAAAATCAAAGGAGTATTCGAGCATTTCCAAGCGGTCTTGAGTTTTGACCCCAATGATTTAACAACCATGGGTATTCAGGCTTCCATAGATGCAAATAGTATCACAACTCGCCAATCGCAACGAGATGAACACCTGAAGAGCGACGACTTCCTTCATGCTGCCAAGTATCCGACCATTACGTTTCAAAGCACCAGCTGCGTCCTTACTGGCGAAAGGCAATATGAACTTACGGGCAATCTAACTTTGCATGGAGTAACAAAACCCATCACTTTTCATACCGTTTTTGAAGGACTAAACAAAGACCCTCGCGGCCGGGAACGTGTAGGATTTCATTCAACAGCCAGTATCGAACGTAATGAATTTGGCTTGACATTCAACTCGCATCTGGAAAAAGGCGGGATTGTTGTCGCGAACGAAGTGAGAATCGAACTTTATATCGAGGCAATTAAAATAGATTAGCAATCCTAAAGGTCATCCTTTTATCGGGATGGTCCTTATTCAAAAACTTGCCGCTACAAAAAGATGCCTTGGCGGCCTCATGTTGAGCCTTCCAAGCCTCCATCCGATTGATCTGGCTTGTAGCATAGCTTGGGGAGGATAGTTTTATCAACCTGCGTTATCCGACAATACATGGCCATTCCTTCTTTGGTTAGATGAGGCAGTATAAGGCTCCATAGGATGGACAAGATGTTTTTTGAATTTGTAAGAAATTTTTGGAGAAGAATTATTTCCTGTGTGCCATACATGTTTATCGATAGTAAAGAAATAGACAAATCTTCATATTGCCCGGCATATAATTCTTCTTTCATAATTCCTTTATTAACAAACCCCTTAAATATGTTGGTGAAAAGTGTATAGAAATCATTAACAACCTTAATTTGCATTTTAGCTATCTCCGGATACAACTTAGGTAATTCTGTAAAACTGGAGAAATAAAAGAAATATTTTTTACGGAATGCATTAAGAATTAAAAACTGCTGATTCAGCCCTTCGATAGAAACCTCCGCTGAGAAATTTAAGTTTTGGTATTCTTCATACTGCATTGCCATAACACCAATCATAAGATCATGTTTTTTTTTGAAATAGTATGTCAAATTACCAGGACTAATATTTAACGCATCGGAGATATCCCTCAATGTTACATATGCATATCCTTTTTTATTAAATAATTCAATTGAAGCCTCAAGGATCTTATCCCTTAAATTAATATCCATTTCTATCTCCTTTAGAGCGTTTGTGCTATGCACTTGAAATCAAAAGCATTATATCATAAATTGTTCCTTCAAGCCGAAATAAGTAGCTTGATTAAGAATACGGAAGAATTCGAGAGATAATTTGCGAAAATCCTCAGCCAAGAGTGCCATTCCCCATAAAGACCAGAGTTGAGTTGCTGTATTTGCAGGAATATACTAATTTTAGTACATGTGTACTAAAACTTTTCTGAATAATTATTGAAGGGAGTGAACCCACTTGCAAGAAATCAGAAAGAGACCTAGGAGATATCCTGTTTGATGTTAATGGAATTAACCAGTTCTATGACGAGGTTTCCAGCAAGGATAAGAGCCTAGTAGTATATCCAGGGAAAGTTCACAATGCGATTGAACAGGATACAGAAGCACGCTGCTTATTGATTGACTGGTTTGAAGAAAAACTATCAAATGGAGGCAAGCTATGAATCCACTACCTATCGACATTAACGAAAGAAGTAATCACTTTTATGAACTTACTTGGAAAGAAGTACAGATTCCTATGAGAGACGGGAATTATCTCGCCGCAAATCTTTATCAGCCTAATGTGGATGGGAGTTTTCCGGTAATCATGACGATGTGTCCGTATGGAAAAGATCTGCATTTCTCGCAATTTGCTCCTGCTAATCCAACGATCGCAATAGAATATACACACTCGCAGGATAAAGGGCCCTTAATTAGTTGGGAAACACCAAATCCTGAATTTTGGGTGCCACAAGGCTATACTGTCTTGCGAGTAGATGAACGTGGTATCGGTAATTCTCCAGGAAAGCTGGATATATTATCTAATGCTTTGAAGAAGGATTATTATGATGCAATCGAATGGGCTGGAACGCAACCCTGGAGCAATGGAAAGATAGGACTGCTGGGCATCTCCTATTTGGCTATGAGTCAATGGGCCGTGGCATCCGAACAACCTCCTCATTTAGCTTGTATCATACCTTGGGAAGGTACAGTAGATTATTATGCAGAATTCTGTTGTCCGGGCGGAATCCAGGCGAACGGTTTTCTTTCATTCTGGTGGAAGAACGGAGTTTTGGCGCATCAATACAATCCCGATGGAAAATTCTCGGAAGAACAATTGCAAGCCAATCGCATTGATTTCCCGGAGATGGTAAAAAACAATCCATTACGTGATCAATCGTGGACGAATCGATTTTCTGATTTGAGTAAAGTAGAGGTGCCTTTATTATCTGCAAGCAACTGGTTTAGCGCTGGAATGCATACCCGTGGAAATTTCCTGGGTTTTCAGAATGCGGTATCAGAGCACAAGTGGCTTGAAGTACATATCGGGAGCCATGTTGGCGCATTTTACACCGCTCAGGGTCGGGAGCTGCAGAAAAAATTTCTGGATTATTGGCTTAAAGGAATCGATACTGGCCTAATGAGGGAACCGAAAGTGAAGCTTGCCATTCCTTGCGGAGGCAATAACTATACATGGCGCTACGAGAACGAGTATCCGCTTAAGCGCACCCAATGGACCCGCTTTTACCTTGATGCAAGCTCGAGTCTGCTTTCGCAGGAGCCTCCGCAAGCCAAGGCCCAGCTTTGCTATGAAGGCGATAAGGAGTGCGAGTCAAAGCACTGGGCAAAGCCTTTTATGGTGAAAGAATTCTCGAGAGAGGAAAACAATTCAAAGCGTGTTCTGTTTGAAACCGATCCGTTTGATAACGAAACAGAAATTCTCGGGCCTATTAAACTCCGTTTGTGGGCATCGTCAACTACAGATGATATGGACATTTTCGTATCTTTGCGAAATATTGACTCACTAGGCAATGAGGTCGTTAACTCAGGAGCACTAACAGAGAAATTCCCAATTAGCCAGGGCTGGCTGCGCGCTTCCTTACGTAAAACTGATGATGAATTATCCACGGAGTATAAGCCTTATTACACCTTCGATGAGGTTCAAAAGCTGGTCCCAGGAGAAGCCTATTGCTTGGATATTGAGATATGGGATAGCGCAATTGTTGTAGCTAAAGGAAACCGATTGCTCCTGGAAATTGGAAGCCAGAATCAGAGTGGCTGCGCACTGCTGACTCAGACGGGGGATGACAGGATTTGGGATGCAGACATTACTCTATATACAGGGGATGAATTTGATTCTTATTTGTTGCTGCCGATCATACCCTAACTGAGTTCAAGTTGACATGCTCCCCAACGCCCATGATTTTCAAATACTAAAAGCCAGCCGACTCCGGAACAGCTTCCGATAGTTGGCTGGCTAATTTTATTTGAACAAATGCGCTCCCATGGTTTCGGGCAAAGTTGTGTTTTTGCTGAAAAAAATACTGTATTGCTGCTAAAATCAATATTGGTAATAGATTGCCGACGCATACGGTCAATATGACCTCTCTGTACGTGGTCGTACAAGGCTCAAAGACAGCAACGTTGGCCGGGGTGTGCCTAGTAATGAATCAATTATGTTCAGGTGGCTTTTTTATAAACCAACCCAGCACCAAAATAAGTATTGCAAGAATAAATTCAATCCAAAAAACCGTTTGTAGACCGGAAACCATGCTTTGTGTCCTCTCATGCATCGCAGTGGGAGCGAGCGAATGGTGAAGATAACGATTGGCTCCAGACGACATGATGCCGACGAACAATGCGATGCCAATTCCCCCTGCAATCTGTTGGAGCGTGTTGTATATGGCTGTGCCATGAGGGACCTGGTGACGTGGAAGTTGATTGAATCCTGTCGTCTGAGCCAGCATGACAACGAACGACATGCCTAAGAATAAGAGGATATGATTGAACAGAACGGAACCTTGTGTTGTATCACTGTCGATTCCGGCAAACAGCCACAACGATATGGCGATCAGGAACAGTCCAGGCACAATTACGAGTCTCGGCCCGAATTTATCGAATAATTTCCCCGACACTGGCATCAGCATCCCGTTCAAAATGCTACCTGGCATTAGAAGACCGTACTTATTGTAGAGTGCGATCATATTGCCATCCTGATTCAACTCCATGTACCCGTAACATTTTGCTTTAGGCGTTTCACCGTAAAAGACGTAAATTTGATTTTGATCACTCTGTGCATGCACCAGTAGTTTCAACGTACCGTATCACAAGTGATGGTGCACACGATTAAAAAAGAAAATATTGATTCGATCTGTAATAAAGACTGTCGATGTTCCCGCAGACAGAAAGAAGTTGATAGAATATTCCTTTGGATCGGTGTCGATTTATGTGTACCAGCAAGTTGTGAGCGCAGAACTGTTACATGAGTCTCGGCAAGTTTTTTTGGAAATAATGAGATAAAAGGAGAGATGGAAATGTCCTATATCGTTGATTTTAAGCGCTTGCTGGTTTGCGTGCTAATGAAGCCCGTTACTTTATGAACAAATACAAGCATGAATTTACGGTTGTGTCAGCTAGTGAAAGTCAGGAGACCCTTGATTATGTGAACCGAGTTCTGAAAGAGCGTGATATTGAGTTTGCTGCCAAACCTTTAGAAACGTCACGTTTTCAAGTGGAAAATATTAAATTTGCCTATGTCTTTTATGAGGATGGTCTCGAGGTCAACGTCATGTATACGGTTGATGACCCTAAGAAGCGGGCCGTTGGTTTTAAGCTTTCTGAGGGGATGGAGGTACCAAAGGAGTTAGAAGGGAAGTTTAAGTTTGCCAGGCAGAAGTCTAAACTAGCTGGAACAATCCGAGGTTCGTTTTTTGTAATTAAAAGAGAATATTAAAGTAAGCAAAAGTGTAATTTGGAGGGTGCGTCGATGATCCGCTTTGATTCCTCCTCCGACCGCCCTGTAATGTCCAGGATCGATTCCGAGGAGCTGGCGACCCGGTAAGCCGTCTGATATATTTCTCCGACGACGTTGGCTTCCCCGTTTTACTCTGCCAGTCAAGCAGGGTGAGATTTTTAAAACATTATAGATACAATGCAGACTGAGAGGCTTCTCAGTCTTTTCTCGTATGCCTTTTTAGTTTTCAACGAATCGCAAGCTTCTTTGGCGTGCTCGAGTGTATTTTTGACACGAAAAAGCTCCCCTCACAGGCAGCAGGTTTTATGATTTAACCTGTCTACTGTAAGGGGAGCATTTCAGCTACGGCGGAAACCTATTAGATATGCAGTGCGCCAAGCAGCTTGTAGATCATTGCGGTCGTTTCCGCTCGGGTGGCCTCAGCATCCGGCTGGAAGGTGCTGTCTTCGTATCCGTTCAGGATGCCTGCGGAAACCGCCGTGTTCACTGACGATTGGGCCCATGCTGGAATACTGGATGTATCCCGGAACGGATTCACCGTACCTTGGGAGCTGCCAGCATTTGAGTTCAGCGCTTTGGAGATCATGACGGCCATTTCTGCCCTGGTGATGACCTGATTTGCTTTAAAGACCGTTTTTCCTTGCTCCTTGTAGCCGGTAATCAGTCCGGCTTGGGCAGCCGCTGCCACTTGAGCCTTGGCCCAGGAAGGGATTTTGTCGTCGTCAGCAAATGTGGTTCCCTCATCGGACGAACGCAGCCCCAATGCGTTCACGAGAATTTTGGCAAATTGAGCCCGTGTAATTTGATCATTGGGACGGAACGTTTGGTTCTCAAATCCCTGGATTACATTCATACCGATCAAACGGTCAGTATACGATTGCGCCCAGTGCCCATTCAGATCGCTGAGTGCCAATGGTTTATAATCGTATACGGCGAATTTAGCCAAGCGGTTGAAGCTGACGGTGACCGTTCCGTCTTCGTTTTGAGTTCCGCCAATATAGATCCATTTTTGCTGTGATTCGTTATAATAATAGACTGCTGGCTTGCTATCCTGGGCAACTTTATCCGCTTGATAATTAACGGTGAGATTCACAGGCTTGCTCAAGTTATTACCGGATGTGCTGTTCAATTCAAGCACCTGGCTTAACAATTGAAGATTTCCCGCTGACGGGGCTTTATCCTCCGGTAGAACGACAGCGCTAACTTGACCGTCCGAATTCACGGCTCCTGTCGGAATGTCTATGCTGAACACACCGTTGAGAGCCCCTTTTGATTCCTGCTGCGCCTTTACATCTATTTGCATCGTTGAAGGCTGTTCGTTGGTAGGCTTACTGCTTGTGTTCGTTTCTCCACTACCACTGCCGCCACCAGTTTGGCCGGAGGAACTATTGCTTGAACCGCTATTCGAGCTGTCTCCAGATTGGCTGTCATTGTCATCTGAATCGTTTTTCTCCCCAGCCTCTACAGATACAGTGCGTACGACTTCTTGTGCTGCGTTCCCCGCCAGATCGTTCACGTTGTAACGCAGGGTGTATGTCCCTGGTGTTGTGGTATCTACCGTACCGCTCACCAGAACGTCTCCCGAAACCCCGAAATTATCGGTAGCATCGGCTCCTTGCTCGCTGTATAAGGACCCTTCTTTCAGAGTCACGTGATTGGTCCCTTTTAGCGTAATTAGCGGGGGCGTATGGTCGATATTTACCGGCAGGGAAAGCACGGCTTGTCTATCCAAATTATCAGCCGCTCTGAATTCAAGCGTATGCTTGCCTTCTTGGGAAACTTCAATAGGCTGGTTAGTGATATAAGACTGATACTCGCCTTTGTCCATGGACAACTCCAGCTTGATGGACGTCACAGGCTCGGCATATACACTTGAATACACACTGGCGGTAACACTTTGATTTGTCCACTGTCCGCCTGTATAGCCTTGTCCATCGGCTGTTTTCATGGAGCTGAAAAGTTCTACAGATGTTATGTCATTAAGACCTTTGACGGTTACATCGAACAGTTTGGTTACACTTACGTCTCCACGTGTAATGGTAGCTTTCAACGTAAGCGGCTGGTTCTCCCGCGGATAACGAACAAGCAGATGTCCATCATGGCTCAGGAGGTCCGGATTGGAGCTTTCCCATTGAATCATCGTCCCATGCTCGCCTTCTTGCGGCAGTGTAATATCATCGGTGACTTGGCTTGTATCACCCAAGCTCAAAGTGGCTGCTGTATGATCCACGGCCTGCTGGTCACTGTAAGGCTCAACGCTCACAAAAATCGGATTGGAATAGAACCACATATCAGAATAGTTACGCTTGTTAATTTCTGAAAAACGGGTTTCGTTATCAGTGGTCGTATTCTTCGGATCAATCAGAGGTTCCCCGTTACTGGTTTCTCCAGGAACGTTGATTCCCAGGTTGGTGCCTCTCAGTCGGAAATATTGATTTTTGCTCGCAGCATCCAATTTATAAGTGATGACATGGTAACCCTCGGCGTCTGTCGTCCAGTCATTGCTGGTAAATCGACGAAGCACCTTGGTTGAATCATTGGTGCTCTTGGTATATTCAGCAGTTCCAGGCGCTGCCGATCCGGTAACATCCCCTGCAATCAGATCCACATGGTCAACCTGAACGGGTTCCCCGTTATTGTTTTTTTCAGGGCTCTTGAACCGGATTGTAAGCTGAAGATTATCTCCTTGTGTGACCTGAAGATTGCCGCCCGTCTCTTCCTTTTTTCCACCACTGGTGATGTTAAAATCAAGTGCGTTAATTAAATCGCCATAGACGGAAAATGATTTTCCTGATCGCATACCGTCAACAACGGCTTTCATGGTGGTACCGTTCACCCATGTATAATTTTTAGAGTATTCGCCGGGCCAGTAACCACTGGAGTATTTCCGGTCTTTGCTGATATTAAAATGGAAATCAGAATTGGAGAAGGTCCAGAATTTACGTCCTTCTCCAAGCAGTGCATCCCAGACGCCGCCAACTTTTGCAAGCATGAAATCTGCCCCGCCATACGCATCGACGGTTTCCGCTCTGTCTGGAGACATCTGGTTGCCGGGCATACCTTCAAACCCAAAAGCAATATTAGGAGCAAGATTATTAAAATCACGGATATCCGATATTTTAATTTCCGAGCCGCTTCCTTTTTTTCTCGAAGGATGATTGATGAAAAGATAGCTGTCGGGATAGTGATCTCTGAGCCATTGTATGGCGGTCCGGGTATCTTCTTTTGTCGAGTAAGCTCTGTTACCTTGCAGCTTCCACTCGGCTACATTTGCCGGATCGAACGAGCTTTCGCTTCGATTGGTAAACATATATTCGAACTGGCTAATCACCTTTAGTTCCTCTTCCGATCCCGGATGATCCGTGAGGATGCCTACCCCTGCATGATCATATTGAGGCATGTCCCACTCAAAGCCGGAAAAGATGACTTTATCTTTGTATTTTCCTGAGTTTTGCAGCTCTTTTATTTTAGGCACCTGGTAAAGTGCCAGTCCCTTGGATAACGGAATTGCACCTCCAGACAGCGTAGTTCCGTTATCGTCTCGGCTTGACATCCGCAGATGATCGGAAAGGGCCAGCCAATCGAGGTGGTTTTGCTCAAATGCATGGTCCAACACGCTCGTAAGGGATTCCTGTGCATCATCGGACTGATAGGTGTGTGTATGATACTCACCTGTCATCCATTTTCCGTTACTAGTTTCAGTCTGAACCTGAGCTTCAGGAGCAGCGTATCCTTTAGATATAGGGAGCCCTGTAACGAGCATGCCGCACACCAGGGAGAGAGAAAACAATCGAAAAAACCTTTTTTTGGGTATCATTTTAAATAAGCCTCCAACTCTTGTGTTTTCTCATGATGTTCATACGTTTGTTCATTTAATATCCAAATGTGAAGCAACTACCTGTTTTGGTTGATCGTTTGAGGCTGATATTTTCGGCATATTTCCCGTTCTTCCTTTCTTGTTCATTTAAAATGTACGAATTCATGCAGAACGGAAATACTTTTCCGCGGCTGCGTAGCTCACTTTATCATTTTTATGTTTTCGAGATGTCATAGAAATGTTAATTTTGCCCTTTCTTCAATAGGAATTAATGCCATATGTCTCCTGCCTATCCCTTTAACCCTATACCACAAGTAATAGTAAAACGGAGAATGGAGTTATTGGTGAGTTTGAAGGAATCCATTAATGAAGATCGAAGACAAAGCAATCGCTTGAGGCGGAAATGATATTCGTGATTTCTTTGTTTTGACTTGTTTCCGTAACCTTTGAGAAATAAGGTGGCACTTCTATACAATACAGAAGAAAGGAGCGGGAGCATGCTTCATTTTATCGAAGACGCAAAACAAGGGGATCGGCAAGCTTTCGAACATATTGTTCAACACTATACAGCGATGGCGAATGCGGTTGCATACGAAAAGCTACACGATTTTCAATTAGCGGAAGATGTAGTTCAGGAATCATTTACAGAAGCATTTCTGCATTTAAGTAAATTACGAGCAGTAGAAGCATTCCCAGGATGGTTCAAAGCTATTGTGATACGATTTGATCTCTGTATGTAATCATTTGTATGAGGGAGGAAAAGGTGTGCTTCATATAGTAAACGGGGATTTGGTGGCTGCGAAGCTACGACAAGGCATTGTGCAAGGTGATATTTTAGTGTGGAGGGAAGTATATCCTCATGGTCCTGTATTTTTAGATCCTGCTGTATCGGACAATCGCTCTGTACGAGCACAATTCTTGGAACAAACGCTGGGAATCCCTCGCTCAGAATATATACAGGGTAGTAAAATGCAAGAGAAAACCTTAGCAGATTTTAATAAATATGAGGAAGTTGTTTTATGGTTTGAGCATGATTTATTCGATCAGACGATGTTGTGCTATTTGCTCCATTGGTTCTCAGAGCAGCCGTTGTTGAACACGAAGTTGAATTTATTGTCCATCGGAGAGTATCCGGGAATCGAGTTGTTTCGAGGGTTGGGACAACTCTCTCTGGAGCAAATGGAAACTTTATCGGGAACATGGAAATCTATCGGAACAAAAGAACTGGACTTAGGCGGAGCATTTTGGAAAGCCTATGCATCACAGGATCCGCAGCAGCTTCAGCAATTATTAATTAAAGACACGTCTGTGCTGCCGTTTGCGCATGACGCATTCCAATGTCATCTATCTCAGCTTCCTTCCACACACAACGGGCTTGGCATCGTGGAGCAGACCACGCTGGAGATGGTTCGTGCTGGGATACATTCTCCTTATGAGTTATTTGAACATGTTGGGAATAAGCTCAATAATTTGGGTATGGGTGATCTGCAATACTGGTATATTCTAAAAGAGATGTCGCAAGATCCGTATCCGTTACTGCAAATCCGCGGGTTACAGGTATTTCCCGCTTATAATAGTGCAGCGGTATCATTTCGCAACTGTGATGTTGTTTTAACTGATTTTGGAAATTGTGTAATGGACGGAAAAGAGGACTGGGTCGCGAAGAAAGGGATAGATGAATGGTATGGTGGGGTTCACCTGCAAGGATATTGTCCACGATGGCGCTGGAATTCGTCCCTACAAACGATTCATGACACAGGCATTGAGGTGTAGCTCTGTTTTACAGACAGCGCGGTGAACCGTACCACAAATAATAGTAAAGCGAGAGTGGAGGTAATAGTAAATTCAAGAGAATACGATATGAGATATAAAGGGGACCGGATGAAGCCAAAGAGCTATTCCGGTCTTTACTTTGAATTCCTAGTAAGATTGGCCCGTGAAGCTCATGGCTAAGCGTCTCATCCTCGTCTTGGTCCAAGGCAATGAGGTACTGCTGATGAACAAGGCGAACGCAGTACTTTAGTAAACATTTGCTGATTCTTTTAATCGACGAAAATCCGCAAGATTGAAGATAAAAATTTTATCTTTGCAAGCTAGACTGGAATCGCCATAGACCCCGACGATGACTCTATCTATCGGTCAATCGCGTAACGCAGTTGAACGATGCCGCCGCCGAGGGGCTGACAGTTCAGCAATTGCACATGTTTATACCGGTAGTTATCTTGGTCGATGAGGAGATGTAACCCTTTACCTTCCAACACGGGCGCGACATTGAAGATCACCTCGTCAACCAGTCCGTCGGCTAAAAATGAATTGTGGATGTCCGCGCCGCCGCTTATGAGAGCGGTTTGGTGGCCTTTCTGCCGCAAGTAGTCCAAAGCGTCCTGGGGCGATCTCGCAACCGTTACGCCCGGAATTTTTACGGCGTTCCGAGAGATCACCACGATGTCGACTTCGCCAAAAGGTCCTCCGCCGCCGTTGCCGCGCATTCCTTCGAATGTCCGGCGTCCGACAATGAAATTTCCTGCGGCTTTGGCATGTGTCGCGAAGTCGTCCAACGTTTCTTTATACGGCGGATTGTCTGGACTTGATTGCGCATAATTGCCGTTAGAAGATAAAGTTGCCCATAGAATTGTTTTCATGATTATGTTCCTCCTAAGGTTCTATTTCGGATTTTTCGGATGGATGCGGCTACCCGATCCGGGCGATCTTCTTGCACATAGTGGGAAGCATCTTTGAGGATCTCCGTTTCGTTCATCGGTAAATACGTTTGCCACTTGGCCATCTGTCCGAGCGGGAAGCCGGCGCTGTCCTTCGTTCCCCAGAGAATTTGCGCAGGCAAATCGGACAAATTCGGCAGCTTCGATTCCATGTCGGCCAGCCATGCTCGTGCCTTGCGGATGTGCCTTGGAAATACCCAGGTCGGGATCCTGGACTTCGGAGTCGGAAAAGGGGCGGTATAAGCTTGTCGTAAGCGATCCGTGACTTTATCCGCATGGTAGATCCCGTGAGGAACAATGACTTTGGCGAAAAAATTACTCCGTGTCTGAAGCCAATACCCGATCGGCCATCCCCCCATGGCGAGTGAGAACAACCTCATCGGCATGATATCCGCCGGCCACGCCCACGTATTCATTACGACGATGCCGCGCAAGTTATTCGGGTGACGGACCGCGTAATTCAGGCCGATCGGACCGCCCCAATCCTGCACGACTAAGATAAAATCCTTGAGGTCCAGATGACGAATCAGCTCCTGCACGGCTTCGGATTGCTCCTGCGGCGTAAAACGGTAGCCGCTAGGCGCCTTCGACATCCCGAATCCGGGGTAATCTGGAGCGATAAGACGGAATTCCCCGCACAGCTCTTGGATAATGTTTCGATAAAGATAAGACCACGTAGGGTTGCCGTGCAGGAGAAGAACTGCCGGTCCATGCCCTTCATCGAGGTAATGGATGTAACCGTCATGATAAGGCAGCCAGTGATCGGTGAACGGGTACTCCGTCGGATCTAACTCAAACGGTCTATTCAAAGTGAGTTCCTCCTTTCTAGCCTTTCTTCATTCCCCGCTTTGTTCTCCTCTCGATTCACATCGTAATGGATTTATGGTACATTTGAAAAGTAGTTACATTTAAGTGCAATAGTTTCATAAAATGAACTATGGGGAGGAAAAGCCGATGATGGATCGATCCTGTCCCGGCACGGTTGAACCGATCATGGAGATTTTGGATAGCAAATGGATGCTTCTTCTTTTGTTCGAACTGTTTAGCGGAACCCGACGTTTTGGGGAATTACGCCGTAAGCTGCAACCCATTAGTCCGAAAACGTTGACGGACCGCCTGCGCCTGTTAGAAGAGAAGAGAATTGTCACGCGCACGCTTTACCCGGGCGTACCGCTGCATGTCGAATACGAACTGACTGAGTCCGGACAGGGGCTGCAGCCGATTTTTGAGGCCATGTGGACGTGGACCCAGCAGTATGGCACCTATCTGCGGCAAGAGACGAACGAGATAGGGCCAGCAGCAGACAGCACGATGTGAGTGGGTGAAAGCTACAACTAAAGTTGTCAAGATCATGAAGAGGAGTATGTTTAAGGCCATCCCGCCTGGATGGCTTTAAAACTTGCCGTTACAGACAGCGGGGCGAACCGTACCATAAATAAGGACAAGTTTTTTGGGAATAATGAGATAAAAGGAGAGATGGACATGTCCTATATCGTTGATTTTAATAATGTGTCTACGGTTGGTTTAGAGTCCTCACCTGTAGTAGAAGCGCTTGCTGGTTTGCGTGCTAATGAAGCCCGTTACTTTATGAACAAATACAAGCATGAATTTACGGTTGTATCAGCTAGTGAAAGTCAGGAGACCCTTGATTATGTGAACCGAATTTTGAAAGAGCGTGATATTGAGTTTGCGGCCAAACCTTTAGAAACGTCACGTTTTCAAGTGGAAAATATTAAATTTGCCTATGTCTTTTATGAGGATGGTCTTGGGGTCAATGTCATGTATACGGTCGATGACCCTAAGAAGCGGGCCGTTGGTTTTAAGCTTTCTGAGGGGATGGAGGTACCGAAGGAGTTAGAAGGGAAGTTTAAGTTTGCTAGGCAGAAGTCTAAACTAGCTGGAACAATTCGGGGTTCGTTTTTTGTAATTAAAGGAGAATATTAAAGTAAGCAAAAGCGCAATTGGAGAAATCCATCCACTTTTTCTATTTGCAAAAAAGATGCGAGATCAAAGAAAGGGCCATCCCACAAAGGATGGCCTTAAAACTTTCCGTTACAGACAGCGCGGGGAACCGTACCATAAGTGACGGCAAGCTTTTCAGACAAATCGGAGCACTTTCGAACAGGCAGGCATTCAGCAATTCTTCTAAACTGATAAGGACATGGTTCACTTCATTCTCCTCTTTCCAGTTGTGCATCGTCTTCAGAGTGCTCTACGGAGGGGGGCAATTTGCTCGGATGCGGCTGGGATGGCTGCATGATGCATGGATTGGACGGTGCTGGCGAGTCCCATATCTTCTTTACCGTCTCCCCTTCAATTAACACGGGCTGATAATAGGTGTTGTTGCTTAGATCCTTCTTCCCTTGCAGTTTCTTAATAACCCAATCGGCAGCATCACGTCCCATTTGTTCCTGTGGGTGTGTCAATGTCGTTAGTTTGATGTTCGCATTTTTGGAAATATAAGAATTATCTTGGCCAATAATGGATAGGTCTTCGGGAACAGATATATCAAGTTGTCTGCATACATGTACAACCTCTAATCCTACTTCGTCGTTATAGCACACAATCGCAGTTAAACCTTCTCTTTGTTCGGTTAGGAATTTCTTCAAGTTGGTGGACAGGTTCTGCTTCGTCTCTGTATAGAATGAGAGCACTTGCTCCGGGTGAAACCGTAATTTGGCCTCTCCAAGAGCTTTGATATAGCCCTTCATTCGATACTTTCCTTGTAAATCGTCCATTTTGGCAATGATACCAATTTGTGTGTGTCCATTAGCGATCAATTCTTTTGTTGCCAGATAGCTGGACTGTACGTCATCGAGACAAAAGAAAGGAACCTCCAACTCTTCATAGTAAGCATTAATCATGATGAATGGAACATCCTGTTCCTTGAACGTCAGGTAGTAAGCGATATTGGGATTATATAGATTGCTCTTCGTAGGCTCAATGATCAAACCATCCACACCAAAGGACAGCATCATCTCCAAGGCTTTCTTTTCCTGTGCAACATCATTATTTGTACTAGCTAATAGTAATGAATAATTATCTTCATTCAATCTGGCTTCAATCCCGCGAATAATAGAGGGGAAGATGTAATCAGAAATGTAGGTCGTAATGACTCCGATTGTTTTATTATTGGAACTCCCACCGGTTTTTGAACGGAATTGGTTGCTGACATAAGTGCCAGATCCTTTTTCACTTCTTAAAAAACCCTCGTTGGATAGTTCTAAAATAGCCTTTCGAACCGTCTGGCGACTAACTTTATACATATCCTGCAAAGCTGATTCCGTTGGAATTTGTTCTCCTACGCTGTATGCTCCCGATAAAATATTGCTTTTTATATCCTCAAGGATGACCTGATACTTTGGTTTCACTGTACTCCTACTTTCCTGGTTGTTCTAATACTAATTTATACATCCGTAATATTTGTATGTACATATTTTAGCATAATTATAAGCTTATTATAATCCATAGCCTAACATGTACAAATACTAAAGGGAAAATAGAGAAATACTCAGTTCATAAGAATATTTGTATGTATAACTATGTATTCGTGTTGACAAATGTACGAACAAAAAATATACTATGGCTATAAATAAAAGAAAGCGCCTTCTTTCAATTTTGCGGTTAAAACAGTTGTTCAGAGAGAGGAGTAACGTGAGTATGGATCAAGACATTAAACAAGCGATTACTAAGGGAGAAACCTCACTTGGTATCGAATTTGGATCCACACGTATCAAGGCAGTACTGATTGATCATCGTTTTGAAACCATCGCATCTGGAAGCTATGAGTGGGAAAACCGCTTGGTAGACGGATATTGGACGTACAACTTAGAGAGTATTATTACGGGTCTGCAAGAGGCTTATAGTGAAATGAAGCAAGAGGTTGAACGAAAATATGGAATCACCCTTCGTACAGTGGGTTCTATAGGATTCTCTGCAATGATGCACGGATATATGGCTTTTGACAGCAAGGGTGAGTTGCTTGTTCCGTTCCGGACTTGGAGGAATGCTACAACCGGTGCTGCAGCAAAAGAGTTAACTGATAAATTCCAATTCAATATCCCTGAGCGATGGAGTATTGCTCACCTGTATCAAGCTATATTGAACGAAGAGCAACATGTCCCTCATATTGATTTTATTACGACGTTGGCTGGATACATTCACTGGTTGTTGACTGGCGATAAGGCGATTGGCGTCGGAGATGCTTCGGGTATCTTCCCCATTGATGAGACTACACATAATTATAACGAATCGATGGTTAAGCAGTTTGATGAACTCATTGCGGCCAAAGGTTACGATTGGAACTTAAAAGACATTCTCCCTAAGGTTTATATTTCAGGCGAGCAGGCGGGTGTACTCACCGCAGCGGGAGCCACAATCTTAGATAAATCCGAAAATTTACAACCAGGTATTCCGCTTTGTCCTCCAGAAGGTGATGCGGGAACAGGGATGGTCGCTACGAATAGTGTAAGAAAACGGACTGGCAACGTCTCTGTGGGAACCTCGGTTTTTGCCATGCTTGTATTAGAGAAGGATCTTTCAGCGGTATATCCGGAAATTGATCTGGTGACTACACCGAATGGTAATCCGGTCGGAATGGTTCATGCCAACAACTGTTCAAGTGATATCAATGCTTGGCTTGGATTGTTCCGTGAATTCTATGAGGCAATGGGGCAAAAGGTGGACCCAAATCATTTATTCAGTGTGTTGCTGAACAAGGCTTTGGAAGCAGATCCAGATGGCGGCGGTTTACTTAGCTATGGCTATTTGTCAGGAGAGAATATTACCGGAATAGAGAAAGGCCGACCAGTGTTTGTCCGCTCCCCTGAGAGTCGCTTCAATTTGGCCAATTTCATGCGGACTCATCTGTTCACTGCGTTTGCTGCTTTGAAAATCGGAATGGATATTTTGACCAAGAAAGAAAATGTCGCAATTGACAGCATTCTGGCTCACGGTGGTTTATTTAAAACCCCTATCGTCGGACAAAAAATTGTTGCAGCTGCCATGAATGTCCCTGTATCAGTGATGGCAACAGCTGGAGAAGGCGGAGCTTGGGGGATTGCTATTCTGGCTTCTTACATGATGAACAAGGATCAACAAGAAAGTCTGGAAGACTTCCTTGACCAAAAAGTATTTAGAGATGCTGAGGGACAAGAAATTTCTCCTGACAGTTCCGACGTTAAGGGATTTGAGACATTCATGGAACGCTACACACAAGGTCTAGCGATTGAGCAGGCTGCTGTAGATAACCTAGTGGAAAACTGGAGGGATTGACGTGTTAGAGCAACTGAAAGAAGAAGTATTTCAAGCCAATCTGGATTTGCCTAAACATGGACTCGTAAAATACACCTGGGGTAACGTAAGCGCTGTTGATCGTGAGAGCCGCTTATTCGTGATCAAACCTAGTGGTGTTAGTTATGACACGATGAAACCTAGTGATATGGTGGTTGTTGATTTTGATGGCAATGTTGTTGAAGGAGAGATGAGACCTTCATCAGATACACCGACTCACGCTGTACTTTATAAGCATTACGCAGAGATCGGCGGTATTGTGCACACGCATTCGACTTGGGCGACCATTTGGGCTCAAGCAGGTCTGGATGTACCTGTAATGGGGACTACTCATGCAGACACCTTTTATGGTTCTGTTCCTTGTGCCCGTTTCTTGACACAAGAGGAGATTGATCGTGGGTACGAAGCGGAAACCGGCCGTGTCATCATCGAAACTTTTGAGCAGCGCGGGCTGGATATTTTAGCAGTGCCGGGTGTTTTGCTGAAGGGTCATGCTCCCTTCACTTGGGGCAAAGATGCGAAATCCGCAGTCGTGAATAGCGTCGTATTGGAAGAAGTTTCGAAAATGAATTTATTCGCACGAGAGTTGAATCATTTTGCTGAAGAATTGCCGCAGCGCATTCTAGATAAACACTATTTACGCAAACATGGGAAAGACGCCTACTACGGGCAAAAGTAATACCAACTAAAAAATGAAGAAAAGAGGATGAATGATGTCAACAGTAGGTACAAAACAGTTCTGGTTTGTCGTAGGTGCACAACATCTGTATGGAGAAGAAGCGTTAGCAGAAGTCAAAGCACACGCACAAGAAATGACCGATGCTTTGAATAAGAGCGGTGTTCTGCCTTATCCGCTAGTATTGCAGGATCTGGCGGTTAGTGCAGACAAAATCACCAGCCTTATGAAAGAAGTCAACTATCGTGACGAGGTTGCCGGTGTTATCACTTGGATGCATACCTTCTCGCCTGCAAAAATGTGGATTCGCGGTACTAAATTGTTGCAAAAGCCGTTGCTTCATTTGGCTACACAGTACAATGAAAGCATTCCTTGGGCTACGATTGACATGGACTTCATGAACCTCAATCAGGCAGCTCATGGTGATCGTGAATATGGATTTATCAATGCCCGTCTGAAGAAACAGAACAAAGTGGTCGTAGGGTACTGGGAACGTGCGGAAGTGCAGAAGCAAATCGCAGAGTGGATGGATGTGGCGGTTGCTTATAACGAAAGCTTCAACATCAAAGTTGCTCGCTTTGGCGACAACATGCGTAATGTTGGCGTTACGGATGGCGATAAGGTTGAAGCCCAAATTCAATTTGGATGGACCGTTGACTATTTTGGAATTGGCGACCTTGTTCAGTATGTCAATGCTGTGAAGGAAGAAGAGATTGATGCTTTGTTCGCGGAATACTCCGAACTCTATGAATTTGATTACGGTACTTACGACAAGGAAGCTTGGGAATCCAGCGTAAGAGTGCAAGCAAGCTATGAAATTGCCCTTAAACGGTTCATGGATCATGGCGGCTACACTGCTTTCACTACGAACTTCGAAGACCTCTATGGTATGAAACAGCTTCCTGGCCTTGCCGTTCAACGTTTGATGGCACAAGGATACGGCTTCGCTGGTGAAGGAGACTGGAAGACTGCAGCGCTCGATCGTCTGCTTAAAGTCATGAGCCATAACCAATCCACTGGCTTTATGGAAGACTACACCTATGAATTAGCGGCTGGTCAGGAATCGATCCTTCAATCCCATATGCTTGAAGTTGACCCAACGTTGGCAAGCAACAAGCCTAAAATCATCGTTTCTCCGTTAGGTATCGGCGATCGTGAAGATCCAGCCCGTCTGGTATTTGACGGCAAGGCAGGAGACGGTGTGGTTGTTTCCATGGCTGACTTCGGTACGCATTATAAACTGCTGATCAATGAGGTTACTGCATTTGAACCGACAGTTCCTGCTCCAAATCTTCCAGTGGCCCGTGTACTATGGAACGTGAAGCCAAACTTCCAAGATGGGGTTAAAGCATGGATTGAGAACGGCGGCGGTCACCATACCGTGGTTTCCTTGAATCTAACCACAGACCAAATTGTCACTTATGCAAAACTGGTTAACCTGGAATACGTGATTATTAAGTAACTAGAAGATAGTCATCTATAGAAGCATTGGGTCAGTCCTGGGACAGACCCAATGCTTCTTTTGTTTCTCTGAGGATGTCGATATAAAGGAAGTTTAATCTTTGGATATCTGTGATCGCAGCATATTCGATACTCAATAGTTGGGTATTGTTTCTGTAAAATTTCTACATTCGACAATCTATAAAATATTTTACCCTTTTTAGATTCATGCTTATCTTCTTTGGATTCCATTTTTTGCAATAAGAAATATAGTTACCGTTTCGCATAGAATAGCACCATCAGTATATCACGCTTACAGGTTCTTAGACACACCAAGCAGACATACAGAAGTTGACCCGTTGTTAATGTGCCGGAGCATCCGATTCATCCAGGCAAGTTTTGAAATAATGGCCCAAGAGGGGGAAGAACATGCACACGATAAAGAGCTTAATGAAGCAATTAGAGCAGCTGGGCATTGACAGCAAGGGGACGATGTTGGTCCATTCTTCGATGAAAAGTATGGGGCCGGTCGAGGGTGGCGCGGAGGCAGTTTTGGATGCGTTTACAGAGTATATGAAGGATGGGCTGCTGGTGTTACCCACCCATACGTGGTCCTACATCAATGCGGATAATCCGAGGTTTTACGTTGATCGCTCACCTTCCTGCGTCGGGATACTACCCGAACTTTTTCGCAATCGGCCTGGTGTGGTACGTTCGTTACACCCCACTCATTCGGTAGCAGCATTAGGTCAGGATTCAATAGAGTTCACAAACGACGATCATCGTTTCGATACTCCATGCGCTAGGGGTTCCGCCTGGGGGAAGCTGCTTGACCGAAGGGCGACCATATTACTAGTTGGGGTCGATTTAAAGCGCAACACATTTATTCATGGAGTCGAAGAGTGGGTGGACATACCCGGCAGGTTAACGGATGATCATGAGAAGCTGTACACGGTTTTACCCAATGGAACAGAAATCCCTGTACCTTCCCGCAGACATTGTGGGTTGTCGTGGTCGGAGCATTTTTGCAAAGTAGATGAGGTCCTTGAAAGTAAAGGTGCGATGCATAAGGGGCGGCTTGGCGATGCCATTGTAAGGGTTTGTGATGCGGCTACGGTGGCGAAAGTAATAACTGAAATGCTCAAGGACAATCCGGATTTGTTTTCGGATAATAATCCCTTGGATCATTAATATGGATTATGAAAGGGCCGTCCGGTAGCGGATGGTCCTAAAACTTGCCGTTACAGACAGCGCGCTGAACCGTATCACAAGTAGGGCGAGCAATTATAGGTTAAGGCCTGGGTTTTATATTCTTAGAGCCTTGTGGAAAACTTATCACTTTTTTTTCCATATTCAAATGGTTTATAATTATTAGATAATAGTCGATATAATTTTTAATAGACTATATTTTAGTTATAATAGAGACAGAAAAGGTATGTTCCTGAGTGGAGCCTTGCTTCTTGTATCGCCTAAGCAGGAGGGCCTGCTCTTTTTTGCAAAATAAGAGATAAGGAAGGTTTTTATGAGCAGCATACAGAAAAAAACAGACGTTATCTTAATTGGTGCCGGAGTCATGAGTGCGACTCTGGGATCATTGCTGAAAGAGTTAGCACCGGAATGGGAAATTAAAGTGTTTGAGAAACTCGCAAACGCAGGAGAAGAAAGCTCTAACGAATGGAATAATGCGGGTACGGGTCATGCTGCACTGTGTGAGCTGAACTATACATCCGAAAAAGCTGACGGATCTATAGATATTAGTAAGGCTGTAAACATTAATGAGCAGTTTCAGCTCTCAAGACAGTTTTGGTCTTTTCTTGTAAACAGCAATTTGATTCGTAATCCGCAGGACTTTATCAAGCCAATACCTCATATGAGCTTGGTGCTAGGGGAAAAAGACGTATCTTTTTTGAAAAAGCGATTTAAAGCGCTATCAAACGTCCCTCTGTTCCAAGGAATGGAATTTTCCGATGACCCTGAAAAGCTGAAGGAATGGATTCCGCTGATCATGGAAGGCCGTACATCGAATGAACCGATCGCGGCAACCAAAATCGACTCTGGAACAGATGTCAACTTTGGTGCTTTAACACGCATGTTGTTTGACCATTTACAAAGTAAAAACGTCGAGATCAAATACAAGCATAGTATTAAGAATATGAAACGTACGAGCGACGGCTCGTGGGAAGTTAAAGTGCATAATCTTGAAAGCGGTAAAATCGAATACCATACTGCCAAATTTGTCTTTATCGGTGGGGGTGGCGGAAGTCTACCTTTACTACAAAGAACCGGTATTCCTGAGTCCAAGCATATCGGGGGATTTCCGGTAAGTGGACTGTTTATGGTATGTAACGATCCTAAAGTTGTCGAGCAGCATCATGCAAAAGTATACGGTAAAGCTAAGCTTGGTGCTCCTCCCATGTCTGTTCCGCATCTGGATACAAGATACATCGGCAATAAAAAAGCACTGTTGTTTGGACCGTTTGCCGGCTTCTCACCAAAGTTTCTGAAAGCGGGTTCAAATTTGGATTTGATCTGTTCTGTCAAACCCAATAACCTCTTCACGATGCTGGCGGCAGGTGCAAAAGAGATGGCATTGACCAAATATCTGATCCAGCAAGTGATGTTATCGAATGAAAAGCGTCTGGAAGAATTACGCGAGTTTATTCCGAACGCCAAAATCGAGGACTGGGGGATCGTGGTAGCGGGCCAACGTGTGCAGGTGATCAAAGACACGGAGGCTGGTAAAGGAACACTTCAATTTGGTACGGAAGTGGTTAGTGCCGCTGATGGCTCGGTAGCTGCATTGCTCGGTGCTTCTCCGGGTGCTTCTACTGCTGTTAACGTTATGCTGGAGGTATTAGAAAGATGTTTCCCACAACATATGAAAGAGTGGGAACCGAAGATCAAAGAAATGATTCCTTCTTATGGTGTGGCACTAGCGGAAAACCCGGAGCTTTTCCAAGAAATTCATGATTCCACAACGCAGACGCTTGGTCTGGGCGAAAAGGAACCGATCCATGGTTGATTTTTGAATGTAGAACCTATTAAAATCGCATATACAACAACGCCAAGCGGTGGGGAATATCCCCACCGCTAAAATGCTTGCATAAGAATACAAAATGTTGCAATCCTCCCATGTTTCCGATCATAGGTGTCTGCTATAGTGATCACAGTAATTATGTAAGCGCTTCATATAGCGGAATTGTTTATGGGTATTCGGGGTTGAAGAAAGGGGACAGAGAGATGAGAAGAAAGAGGCAGGCATGGTTGTTGCTGGTGGTGGCGATCATGTTCAGTTCGTGGCCGATGCGGCTGACACCAGCGGCGGCGGCAGAATCGGCTGGTGTTTCGGCAGTCGTAAACGGGGGGTTCGAGACGGACTTCTGGAGTGATCAATCGTGGCAGGTGGAAGCATCGGATTGGAAGCAGGTGGACATTCAGCATTATGCCTATGCCAGTGATCCTTTTATTACGCCGTCCGAAGACACGTATGCATTCAAATATTGGATCAACGACGCTGCGCCGACGGACCAGCAGGTCACAGTCAGTCAGAAGCTTCCGACGCTGCAGCCAGGTAGTTATGAGCTGTCGGTGCAATCGATGGGCGGCGCCGATGCCAAAGCGGGACATGTACAGGTATTCGCAGGTACCGATCAGAGCAGTGAGGTGGCAACGTCGGGCTACAACCAATGGGGAAGCGTGACTTTGAAATTTGTGCTGACCGAGCAGACTTCCGATCTGGTCATTGGAGCGAGGATCAGCGGCGCTGCGGCTGCGTGGGGCTATCTGGACCGCTTTATCTTAAAGCAGGTCAGCACGGATACGGCCCATCCGGTGGCAGCGGATATTTTTGTGAAGAAGGTCGAAGGATTGAAGTCTGATTTTATCAAAGGTGTCGATATATCCAGCATTCTCTCTCTGGAACAGAGTGGAGTACGCTTCTATAACGAGCAGGGCACAGAGCAGGATATATTCCAGACGCTGAAGGAATCCGGCGTAAACTATGTCCGGGTGCGTGTGTGGAATCATCCGTATGATGCGAAAGGTAACGGCTATGGCGGCGGGAACAACGATCTGGCCAAAGCGATCGAAATCGGCAAGCGGGCGACCAACAACGGGCTGAAGCTGCTGGTGGATTTCCACTATTCCGATTTCTGGGCTGATCCGGGCAAGCAGCATGTGCCGAAGGCCTGGCAGAATCTGAGTTTTGCTGACAAGGAACAGGCGGTGTACGACTATACGCGGGACAGCCTGCAGAAGTTGATCGATCAGGGCATAGATGTGGGGATGGTGCAGGTCGGCAATGAGACGAACCAGTCGTTTATCGGGGAGAAGGATTGGACGAAGATTAGTGCTTTATTTAATAAGGGAAGCCAGGCGGTGCGTGCCGTCGATCCGAATATTCTCGTGGCACTGCATTTTACCAACCCGGAGACGCCGGGCCGCTATGCTTCCTATGCGAAGGCGCTGTCGGACAACCATGTGGACTATGATGTCTTTGCCAGCTCGTATTATCCGTTCTGGCACGGTTCACTGAGCAATCTCACAGCAGTACTGAAGCAGGTAGCAGATACGTATGGTAAAAAAGTGATGGTGGCGGAAACGTCCTATGCGTATACAGCTGAAGATGGGGATGGGCATGAGAATACCGCCCCGAGAAGCTCGGGACAGACGCTGGACTATCCGATCAGTGCTCAGGGGCAGGCCACGTCGGTCCGTAATGTCATTGAAGCGGTATCCAATGTAGGCGATGCAGGCATTGGTGTATTTTATTGGGAGCCAGCCTGGTTGCCAGTAGGACCGAAAGCAGATGTCGAGCAGAGCAAGCAGCTGTGGGAACGATATGGTTCCGGCTGGGCGGCCAGCTATGCTGCGGAATATGACCCTGATGATGCGGGCAAATGGTATGGCGGCAGCGCGGTAGACAACCAGGCGCTGTTTGATTTTACGGGCCATCCACTTCCTTCGCTGAAGGTGTTTAACTACGTCAACACGGGAGCGGTGGCTACGCTCCAGGTCGATGAGGTCCAAGCGATAACGGTAACGGCCGACGCGGGCGAGAAGATCTCGCTGCCGGATTCGGTCACCGTGACGTATAACGATGGAAGCACCGGAACACTCGCTGTAGAGTGGGATCAGGCGGCCTTAGAGCAAGCTGTGAGCCAGGGAGCGGGCAGTTATGTGATTAACGGGACAGCCAAAGGCGGTTATCCGGCGCAGGCAGTGCTGGAGATTCGTCGGCCGAATCTGCTGGTGAACGGCGGCTTTGAACTGAGCGACCGGAGCATGTGGAAGATTACTTACGGTGGCGAAAGCGCACCGCACACCGACTACCAGAACAAAGCTTCCGATGCGAAGTCGGGCCAGTATTCGCTGCATTTCTATTCGGCGGATGCGGTCAATTTCCGGGTGGAACAGGCGGTCTACGGTTTGAAGCCCGGCTACTACGACCTCTCGATGTCGATCCAGGGCGGCGATGCGAAGAACGCACAGATGAAATTGTTTGCCGCGACTGGCGGCAAGGAAGAGAAGGTAGATACCGGTGTAAATGGCTGGGTACAGTGGAATCAGCCGGTCATTCGCGATATACGAGTAACCGACGGCAAGCTGACGGTGGGCGCTTCCATCCAGGCAGACGGTGGGGCTTGGGGATCGCTGGATGATTTCTATCTGACGTTCGTCCGGGATGCAGAGGCGACGAACCCGGGTGAGGGTACAACGCCAACACCTGAGCCAGCACCTGCACCGACACCAACTCCGGCACCGGGTTCGACACCGACGCCAGCACCAGGTAAAGATTCCTCCGGAAATTCATCTACTGGCAGCGGTGGTACATCTGCCGGACAGAGCGAGAATGTGACAGTCAGTGTGGACGGTGGCAAGAACAGCAGTACTAAGCTCTCCAATGTCGTCATTCAGCGGACAACGCTGTCCGACGGGTCGAAAAAAGACCAGGTCAGCTATGGGGCTGCTCAGGCACGGGAGGCATTGAGCAGCGTAAAGGCCGAAGGACGTTCCAGCGTCCGGTTGGTGATGCCTGATTCAAAGGATGAAGTCACCGAGCTAGAATTTGCCCTGCCTAAGGATACGGCGAAGACGCTGGCGGATGCTGGAGTTGGTCTGGAAGTATACACTAACCATGCGCGTCTGATCCTGTCCCCATCAACGCTCGCATCGATGGATGGGAACCGCCAGTTTACGCTCAGTCCGGTAAAGAGTGAAGCGGCGATCCAGGCGGTAGCGGAACGGGCAAAGCAAAATGGCCTCGTGCAAGCAGCCGCCGGGCAGGGTGAAGTTCGCATTATCGGCCGACCGGTGATGATCGAGACGAATCTGCAGGGGCAGTCGGTAGAACTGGTGCTGCCACTGCCCCAGCAGTCGCTGCCGAACTCTGCCGAAGAACGCCAGGCTTTCCTGAGCAATCTGGCTGTGTATGTGGAGCATAGCGACGGCACCAGGGAGCTGGTGCAGCCGACGCTGCTATGGGACGGTAACCAGCCGGCAGGGCTCCGTTTTAGTGTAAACAAGTTCAGCACCTTTACGGTACTGCATCTGAACAAGCAGATCGCGAGCATAGGCGGAGAGCAGGAGAGTGAGCGTTCGCAGCCGTATATGCAAGGCTACCCGGATGGGACATTCCAACCGGCGCGTAGGATGACACGGTCGGAGCTGGCAGAGATTCTGTTCCGTCTGGCTGTTGACCGGTCGGAGCAGCCGTTGGTTGAATCGTCAGCACCGCAGATTCGCGCCAACTATACGGATGTTGCAGGGCAGAACTGGGCTGCCGAAGCGATTGATACCGTGACAACGGCCGGATGGATGAAGGGATACAGCAGCAGCACTTTCGCACCGGGGCGTCCGATCACTAGAGCGGAGATGGCGACAGCACTGGCACGCTGGAACAATCTGAGCGGAGCAGCTTCGGGTACCTTCCCGGATACGACCGGACACTGGGCGAAAGATGATATTGCACGGGTACAGCAAGCTGGCTATATGCATGGCATGCCGGACGGTAGCTTCCAGCCGGATCAGAACCTGAGCCGGGCAGAGGCGGTCACTTTGTTCAATCGGGTATGGAAGAGAGAACCAGAATCCTTCGCTGACTCGTCCAGGTGGTCAGATGTCCCGGTCGGACATTGGGCTTTCGGGGACATTGCCGCAGCAACAACCCGGATTCGCTAGGATATACTGGTAAGCGAAACTTATCTGCATTTCCTGCCTGCGTACAGTATTTGATGCTCATTTGCATATATTGACCCCGATGGCTTTTTTGGTCAAAACTTGCCACTGCAGATGGCGCAGCGAACCGAGCCGTATCATAAGTAATCGTCAATGGATTGGTTTGAATTGGAGGGTGTAAACCTCTGAGTCTCCATATCCTATTCATATAGCCCACGTGTATTTTATTGTATGATGGATGATAGTAACCCATTGTACGTGTATGGTGAGCTGGAGAGAGCGGTGCCGGGAATGTTAGAATGATAAAAAGGGCGAAAAAAGTAGGAGGCAGAGCTGATGCGGGACAATCTGTTGCCACAGCTGGAAGCGTGGCATGAAGAAGATGAATTCGAAGAAATCGTAAGTTCCATTATGGAGATTCCTGCGGAGGACAGGGATTATGTGTTGGTCAGTCATTTGGGCAGAGCGCTGAACAATCTCGAGCGTTATGAAGAGGCGGTTGAACAGTTCCTATTCATTGAAGAGGAGGGGAAAGGCGATCCGCTGTGGCATTTCCGCATAGGTTTTGCCTATTACTACCTGGATCAATATGAGGAGGCCTTGCGCGCATTTGAATCCGCAGATCAGTTAGACCCTGGGGATGAGGATACCTTGGAGTTCCTGGATTTGGCTCGGAGCAAAGTCCTTCAGAAGGTAGTGGAGGTGTCCAATGCCGAGGTTGATACCGTTGTGGATTTCGATTTCACGGACTTTTGGGATGACAGTGAACATGCGTTAGAACAATATGTTATGGATGATCCGCCCACTGAAGAGCTAATCGCCTCCTTAGAAGAAGAATTGGTATTCAAGCTGCCGACCTTCTATATTCATATGATGAAGCAGCATAACGGGGGAGTTCCTCAGAACAGATGCTTCCCTATAGGTGGATCGGTCTCCGGGTCGAAAGGACATATCAGAATTTTAGGCATTCTGGGAATTGGACGGGAAAAGAGACATTCGCTATGCGGTGAATCAGGCAGCCGTTTCAGAATTGAGAATGGGGGATATCCTGAAATTGGTGTGGTCATTTGTGATTGCCCTTCGGAATCCGAGGTGGTCATGCTGGATTACCGGGAATCGGGCAATGACGGCGAACCGGAGGTTGTCTATGTGGATAAGGAGAATAACTACAAGATTACGCGGCTTGCGCCCAATTTCGAGGCCTTTATTCGCGGGCTGGTAAAAGAATAAATGAGGAGTCTGATTCGTTCAGGCTCTTTTTTTGCCTTGCTATCGATCTGTCAATCAAAGGTATATTAAAATTCTTTTACAGACAGCGCGGTGGACCGTATCACAAGTAACGGCAACCGGAAGCAATACGTTCTCGCCGGACCGCAGCGTAGCGCGCTCTGAATTCTCGGAGATTGTCGTAAATAGTCTGGGTTTGAAGAGTCAAAATGCACCGCAATGCAAACAAAGTAATACCTATCTACACATGTCACCTTTTCCGTAGAAATTAATACAATGGAGTATGAAGCATGACATTAGCCCAGAAAGGTGTGTGATTATGGACGGAACGATCCTTAATTTCTATGCCGGCGGCAATACGGCTCAGGGATTTGCCAATCTGTATGATTCGTCACTTCAAGGATTAACACGTTTGTTTGTCTTAAAAGGAGGCCCTGGTACGGGGAAGTCAAGGCTCATTCGAGAAATTGGAGAGCATATGGCACAGCAAGGCCATGAGATATGGATTCTCCATTGCGCATCGGATAATGAATCGTTGGACGGGGTAATCATACCCAAGTTAAAAGTAGGAATCGTCGATGGAACGGCACCACATGTCATTGAGCCCGAACGGCCTGAGACAGCCATTGTACACGTGGATGTAGAGCAGGCAGCCGATAGGCTTCAGTTAAATCTGCAAAAGCAAGAAATAGACAGCTTGACCGAACAGATCACGCAAGCACATAACCGAGCTTATTCCGGCTTTGCCGAAGCACTCCGCATTCACGACGAATGGGAAACCATATATATAGCCAACATGAATTTCCAATTAGCTGATGAACTGACCCAGGAGTATATTGAACTCCTCTATGGTGATCGGAAACTGGAGAGAGTAAGTCGGGTAGACCGTCGTTTTCTAGGTGCGACGACGCCGAAGGGGGCTGTTGATTTCGTCCCTAATCTGACCGCGGGCTTAAAGAGGTATCTGGTTAAAGGCCGCGCCGGGTCCGGTAAATCTACTCTATTAAGGAAATTAGCGGATGAAGGAATCCAACGTGGCTTTGATATCGAAATCTACCATTGTGGCTTCGATCCGGACAGTCTCGATATGATTATCGTACGAGAGCTTGGGTTTGCTATTTTCGACAGCACGGCACCGCATGAGTATGAGCCCGACCGAGCGACCGATGAAATCGTCGATATGTATTCGCGATGTATACAGCCCGGCACAGATGAAGCGCATTCGGATGCTATCGCCGACATTAAAGAGCGATACTCTAAAGCCATGAAGCAATCCATACAGCATCTGACACAAGCTAAGTCCTTGCGGGATGAGTTAAAGGAAATATATGGGGCGGCGATCGATGTCCACCGTGTAGATCAGATAGGATCCGAGATAGAACAGGAAATTAGGGGATATCTGGCAGCCATGAGCAGGAACAACTGACCTTCATAAATAAAATGGCTAGAGGAAAGGTGCATCTATAGCGCATTTCTCCTAGCCATTAGCCATTATAGTGCTTTCCCATATACTGATCATTCAGACTCCGTCAGCGTGATGTAGATGGAGCCCTCTTTTATACCGTGTAGCCTCTACTTGTTCCCCTTGCGCACCTTTAACAACTTGCCTTTTACGGTCGTATTCTTCATAATCTCCAGCACAAGCGGTCCCTTGCCGTTTAGAATCTCAACGTCGGTTACATGATCAAGAATTGTAATAATTCCAATATCGTCTGCTGTTACTCCGTCAAGCTTAGCGATGGTTCCAACAAAGTCTACAGCTCTAAATTTCTTTTTCTTGCCACCATTAAAATTCAACTTCATAATCTGTTGGTTTAATTGCTCGCGCTTGTCTTTTTTAAGTACAGTTCTGACATGTAGCTTCTGTTCAAAATCTTCTCTACGGCGATCAACAGCCTCTTCTGATGGAGCCTTTACTTTCGGAATCGCGAATCCAATGTATGCTTCAATATCGGCTAATCGTCTGTCATCTTTAGGCGTAACCAGGGTAATGGCTTTTCCCGTCTTGCCTGCACGTCCCGTACGTCCTGTGCGATGAACATAGCTTTCCCTCTCAAGGGGAATATCATAGTTAATGACATGGGTGATATTCGTGATATCAATACCTCTAGCAGCTACATCAGTCGCAATCAAGTAACGAAATTGCCCCCTTCTGAACGCATTCATCACCTCGAAACGCTCTTCCTGCTCCATCCCCCCATGAATACGATCACACGGATACTCCAGATCAGCCAAGGCTCTGAATAGCTTATCTACATTCTCCTGCGTACGGCAGAAAATAATGCAGCTCTCAGGATTCTCAACAATGAGCAGATTTTGAAGCAATACCAGCTTGTCCGCCTCCGCCACCTGAATCAAAGAGTGATCAATTGTAGCTGTAGTTATACCGGCTGCTTTTATTTCAATTTCAACAGGATCGTTCATATACTTGCGTGACAGTCTGGCTACATCCTCAGGAAAAGTAGCGGAGAATAACATCGTAGCCCGGTCACTAGGCAGGGCCTGAATAATCGACTGAACTTGCTCGATAAAGCCCATATTCAGCATTTCATCAGCCTCATCAATCACGAGATAGGCCATCCGATCTAACGATAGCGTGCCTCGTTCAATATGGTCCAGTACACGTCCTGGCGTACCTACAGCCATATGTGTTCTTTGCTTTAACTCGGCTTTTTGTATATGAAAAGGATGTTTCCCATAAAGGGGCGTTGCTTTTATCCGCTTAAAGCGTCCAATATTTGTGATGTCTTCGGTGACCTGTAACGCGAGTTCACGGGTTGGCGTCAGGATTAAAGCTTGGGGCTTATTTTCATTCCAATCTACTAGCTCACAGAGTGGAATACCATATGATGCTGTTTTGCCGCTACCTGTTTGTGATTTGGCCACAAGATCCTTCTTCTCAAGCGCAACTGGAATGACTTTCGTCTGAACTTCTGTCGGTGTCTCATAGCCTAGACTATCCAGCGCTCTCACGATTTCTTCACTTAATCGATAATCCGTAAAATGCTTCTGACTCATTTTCAACCTCTTCTGCGCTGTATTTAGAATACCTATACGTATAGAATGTCATCGTGTATCTAACTTATACTTCTATAGTATACCCTATATTCAGATTCACTCTAATACATATCCATGATTACTTAAGAAGTGTAAGTGTCACCTTTATTGTGTTATCAATAAATGATCGTTCTGGACGAGACTTTATCATTACGGTCAGTCCAATTAACGATACGACTAGCGCCTGTGATACGGCCTTCGCATCGAGCCCGATCTCAAGCTCGCCTGATTGTATACCTCGTTCAATAGCTTCTTGAAATATAACCGATAGGTACATTTGATGTTCCCTTGTAAGAATTTCAAATTTCTCATCATGAGGGGCAAGTTCAACCATTGTATTGATGCAAAAGCATCCCTTTCTGGGATTTTCTGCATATTCCTCGTCGACCACACCCTCAAAAAAAGTTCGAAATGCTTCTTTTACAGATGGGTTGCTTTGAAGTTTGGTTCGGATCAGAGAAGCACGGGACATCATGTATTTGCGCAGCGCAGCTTCGAACAATTCTTTTTTGCCTCCAAAAGCTGAATATATACTGGGTCGTTGAATTTCCATTCTGGAAGTTAAATCACTTAATGAGGTAGCCTCATATCCCTTCTCCCAAAATACTTGCATAGCTGCATCTAATACTTTTTCTTCGTCAAATTCGCGGATTCGTCCCATAATCAATACCTCTCATTACTCTTGATTTTATTCTTAATTCAATGACTCTGATCATAATTGTCAGGGGTCTTTATTTTCGTACCAATTAGTATGTTATTATCTTATAATTAGCGGCTTATATTGTCAAATGCAGGTTGGTTTATCCCGACAAGGGGAGATTGATATCAAGATAAATCAAAATGATTTTACTATATTTTATTGACAGTATTCTTTTTGATGAGTTATATTTACTGGGAAAAATATATTACCGATCGGTATGATATTTTAACGGTATTTGATTGGCATACAAAGAAAGCTATTAGAATAGGAGAGATGGACCATGGAGATAGGTATTACTTCGTTTGTAGAGACCAAGCCGGACGTTCAGACAGGTGAAGTGATAAGTCACGCACAGCGATTGCGCGAAGTTGTCGAGGAAATTGTCCTTGCTGATCAAGTGGGACTTGATGTGTTTGGGGTAGGTGAGCATCATCGGAAGGATTATTCGGCATCTTCACCAGCAGTTGTGCTGTCAGCGGCTGCAGCGAAGACGAAACGGATTCGGCTGACCAGTGCAGTAACAGTGCTTTCTTCAGCTGACCCCGTTCGCGTTTTTCAGGATTTTGCTACGCTGGATGGTATTTCGAATGGACGTGCGGAGATTATGGCGGGCCGGGGTTCCTTTATTGAATCTTTTCCACTGTTTGGCTATGACTTGGATGACTATGACGAGCTGTTTGAACAACATTTGGAATTGCTCCTTAAGATACGGGAGTCCGAAAAAGTAACCTGGAAGGGCGGACATCGGCCAGCGATTAACCATTTGGGTGTGTATCCACGGCCAGTTCAGAATCCTTTACCGATATGGATTGGCAGCGGGGGCAGGCAGGATTCTGCTATCCGTGCAGGTCTGTTAGGACTGCCCTTGATGCTGGCGATCATTGGCGGGAATCCGACGAATTTTGCACCGCTCGTGCAGCTTTATAAGAAAGCAGCAGCGCACGCTGGTCATGACGAATCGCAGCTTAAGGTTGGATCGCACTCCATAGGATTTGTCGGAGAGAATACTGAACGAGCTGCAGATACATATTTCCCTTCTACGATGGCAGGTATGAATAGATTAGGCAGGGAGCGGGGCTGGGCGCATTATGATCGTTCTAGCTACGATGCCGCGCGCAGCTTTGAAGGTGCGCTGTATGTTGGCGATTCCGAGACTGTTGCCCAGAAGATCATTCACCTTCGTAAACATGTAGGCGTTACACGCTTTATGCTGTATGTTCCGCTAAGCACGATGCCGCATGCCGAGGTGATGAGATCCATTGAACTGCTGGGAACAGAGGTAGCACCCCGTGTTCGGAAGGAAATAACCAAGTGGGAAGCTGAGACGGAAAAAAGATCATAATTCAAATATAGGAGTGATTCGAATGGGTTTTGAAAGTCGGGTATTACCAGAATTGAGGTCGATAATAGCACAGTTTCCTGGTTTTCAACTGGAAGAAAATTTAGAACTGAGCAGAAGCTATTTATCGAGTCCTCCCATTGAGCAGTCGGAGCATGTACGCACGACAAGCCGAATGATTCCGAGCGTAGCAGGCGAGATATTAGTCAAAATCTACGAACCTGCCCAGCGAACTGACGTTAAGCTTCCGGCCATGCTGTGGATTCACGGGGGAGGCTATGTGATGGGGCATCCTGATATGGACGATGCTTTGTGCGAACGTTTCGTGCAGGCGGCTAAATGCGTCGTCGTATCGGTCGATTATCGACTTGCTCCCGAGCACCCCTATCCAGCTGCCATCGATGACTGTTATGCTGCTTTGACGTGGATGACCGACGAAGCTGAGCTGCTGGGCATCGACTTGGACCGGATCGCAATTGCCGGTGCAAGCGGGGGCGGCGGTCTGACCGCAGCACTTGCTTTAATGGCTCGTGACAAAGGCGGGCCAGCTCTCATCTTCCAAATGCCGCTGTATCCGATGATCGACAACCGCAATAATACGGCCTCAAGTCATGAAATTACGGCCGATAATGCACCATGGAACCGGACGAACAACTTGGCGGCCTGGAACATGTACTTGGGCGATCGTACCGAAGATAGCGAGGTGTCCCCATATGCGGTGCCATCGAGAGCGGAAAACTTGGCTGGCCTGCCGCCGATCTATACGTGCGTAGGCCAGCTCGATCTGTTCCGAGATGAGACGATTGAATATGTGACACGCCTTGCCCAAGCGGGTGTAGACGTCGAATTCCATCTGTATCCCGGCACATTCCACAACTTTGAAGGGATGGTTCCGCAAGCAGAAGTAAGCCAACGCGCTAGCCAAAGTTATGTAGACGCGATTGCAAGAGCTCTTAATCCTTAAACTATTAAAAGGGCAGTCTCCAAAGTGATATACTCCCAAAAAAGTAGACAGGTTAAATAATAAAACTTGCTACTGTAAGGGGAGGATATCACTTTTTGCAGCAACCTTTATTGTCGTATTAGAGTTGTTTGGGATTTGCCAGGGATGGGTTGAAAAATTAGGGAAATGCATGATACGAGGCTAGATTTTAATTGAAATGATGTGTTAAAGGAGCATCAGATGTTTAACTGTCCCACAATGATGTAAAGTTTTTTGGGTAAAATCTTTACTTTCACATGTAGCGGAGAATATACTTTTATTATTATAATTGGAAATGTAAGCGATTTATTAGAAGTAGAAATATTAAAAAACTATACGTATGAGGAGGAGATTTGATGTTGAAATTTAAAGTAGGCAAGTTGGTGAGTAGTTTGGCGTTGGCAGGTCTGTTGTTTTCGTCTGTTCTGGTGAATCAGGCTGATGCTGGTCTGGCGAAGGGAAGCAAATTCCTCGGGAATGTCATTGCCGGCAGTGTCCCTTCTAGTTACGGAACGTACTGGAATCAGGTGACACCGGAGAATTCAACCAAATGGGGCGCGGTCGAAGGCAGTCGCAACAACATGAATTGGTCGCAAGCGGATATGGCCTACAATTACGCCCGTAGCAATGGCTTCTCATTCAAGTTTCACACCTTGGTATGGGGCAGTCAGGAGCCAGGATGGGTAAGCAGACTGTCGGCTGCCGATCAGAAAGCGGAAGTGACTCAGTGGATCAAAGCAGCCGGCCAGCGCTATTCGAATGCGGCGTTTGTAGATGTGGTGAATGAGCCACTGCATCAGAAGCCGTCTTACCGCAATGCCATTGGCGGTGATGGATCGACCGGATGGGATTGGATCATATGGTCATTCCAGGAGGCCAGACAAGCTTTTCCGAATGCCAAGCTGCTTATTAATGAGTATGGAATTATCGGCGATCCTTCATTAACGGACCAATATGTGAAGATTATTAATCTGCTCAAGAGTAGAGGGCTGATTGATGGAATTGGCATACAATGTCACCATTTCAACATGGATAATGTCTCAGTCAATACGATGAATACGGTATTGAACAAATTATCGGCAACTGGATTGCCAATTTATGTGTCGGAACTGGATATAACTGGTGATGATAACACCCAGCTTGCCAGATACAAGGAGAAGTTCCCGGTACTCTGGCAGCATCCCTCAGTGAAGGGAGTTACGCTCTGGGGGTATATCCAGGGACAAACCTGGAAGGAGAACACACATCTGCTGAATTCGAACGGCTCGGAACGCCCTGCGCTCCAATGGCTGAGACAATATCTGGGTAGCTAGTGCCAATGGTGATGTCGACAAGCGTGGAGAATTGTACTATAAGCAATAGTAAAGCGAGGCAATAAGTCCATATAAATATATATATATATTGATTTTAATAGGCCTTGGCTGAAGTAATATGCTTCCAAGGCTTTTTTCTTTTTATGTGCAAATGCACAATCAATTTCGTCCATTCTTCAATATTTTTCATCCTCCGCAGTCGATATAATGAAAGCGTAATCAAAAATTGCCCGGGGGGTTAGGCAGATGGAAGGGTTGACGATCAGTTGGATAGGAGCTCTGGCAGGGCTGGCTATTGCGATTATTCTGATATTAAGAAAGCTGAATCCGGTTTACGCTTTGTTTTTGGGAGCCATTATAGGTGCTTTATTGGGCGGGGCCAACTTAGAGCAGACCATTAGTGTGTTGATTAGCGGTACGCAAAGTGTGATGGGGACAGTCATTCGAGTGCTCGCCGCAGGTGTATTGGCAGGTGTGATGATGGAGTCCGGGGCGGCGGAGACGATTGCGCAGGCTATTGTAAAAAAGTTTGGCGGTAGCAAAGCGATCCTCGCACTAGCCTTGGCGACGATGATTATTACGGCGGTAGGCGTATTTATTCCCGTCGCAGTGCTGATCGTGGCACCTATTGCATTGTCGGTCGGGAACAAAATGGGGATTTCTAAGCTGGCGCTTCTGCTGGCCTTATCCGGAGGCGGAAAGGCGGGGAACATCATCTCTCCAAATCCCAATACGATTGCGGCGGCGCGCGGCTTCAACCTGGATTTGAGCCACGTGATGCTGGCAGGTGTGGTTCCGGCAATATGCGGCTTATTGATGACCGTTCTGGTAGCATCTCTGTTGAAAACGAAAGGTGTGAAGGTATCCGACCAGGATACCGCAGACAGTGATGTGGATACTTCGAAATACCCGCCACTGGGACGGGCCATTGTAGCTCCGTTGGTGGCTGTTATTTTGCTGATGATTAATCCGATTGGTTCCATCTCCGGTATTGAAGCGCTGTCGAGTTTCAAGGTGGACGCGATGTACATTTTGCCGATTGCCGGGATTGTGGGTATGCTGGCAATGGGGCAAGGACGCAATATTTTAAAATATTCGGCCTCTGGTTTGAATAAAATGACGGCGACCGTGCTGATTTTGATCGGTGCAGGCGGGATTGCGGGTCTGATCTCTGCGTCCAACTTGTCTACTCAGGTGGTTGGCTTGATTGAAGCCTCGGGAGTTTCCGGCACATTGCTGGCACCGCTTGCAGGTATTCTGATGGCGGCTGCCACGGCGTCGACCTCAACGGGAGTTATTTTGGCGACAGGTTCGTTTGGGGAAGCGATTCTGAATATGGGGACGGCCCCGTTGGCCGCAGCTGTGATGGTACATACAGGGGCTACGGTCATCGACTCCTTGCCACAAGGCAACTATTTTCACGTCACGGCAGACAGTATGAAAATGAGTATTAAGCAACGGATGGGACTTATTCCTTACGAAGCTATTGTGGGTGGAACGATGACGATTGTAGCGACATTGATGTATGGATTTTTGCTTTAATATTTAGGATGGGGTGAGAAGATGAGCGAGAAGACATTTGTGCTGGCGCCGGATTCCTTTAAAGAAAGTATGACAGCAAAAGAAGTATGTATCGCGATGGAGAAAGGACTGCGCAAGGTGTATCCGACCGCAAATTATGTCCACATCCCGATGGCGGACGGCGGTGAAGGAACGGTACAGTCACTGGTGGATGCGACAGGTGGGCAGCTTCGTTATATCGAGGTGACCGGACCGCTTGGAGAACCTGTAACTGCTGCATACGGCTTGCTGGGAGACGGCACCACTGCGGCAATCGAGATGGCATCCGCCAGCGGAATCCATCTGGTCAACAAGGATAACAAAAACCCGCTAAAGACAACAACTTACGGTACGGGTGAATTAATCCGTGAATGTCTGAATCAAGGGATTCGAAAGATTATTATTGGCATTGGCGGAAGTGCGACGAATGACGGCGGTACAGGGATGGCGGAAGCGCTGGGTGCCAGATTCCTGGACGCCAAAGGGAACACTCTTCCACGCGGTGGCGGTAGTCTTGGCGAGTTGGCAAGTATAGATATTTCATCGCTGGATGAACGCTTGCAGCAGGTGCAATTGATTGTAGCCTGTGATGTAACGAATCCGCTGTGCGGAGCGCATGGGGCATCTCATGTATTCGGTCCGCAAAAAGGGGCAACCCCGGAGATGGTGCAGCAATTGGATGCCAATCTTGCCCACTATGCAGATGTGGTGAAGCGACAGCTGGGCAAGGATGTGCGCGATCTTCCAGGCGCGGGCGCAGCTGGCGGATTGGGTGCGGGCCTGCTGATTTTTACTCAGGCGTCGCTGCAAAAAGGCATTGAAATTGTGATCGAGTACACCGGGTTAAAGCAGAAGCTGGCGAATGCGGATATCGTTTTTACGGGGGAAGGCGGTATTGATTTTCAGACCAAATTCGGAAAAACTCCGTATGGGGTAGCTCAGGCTGCCAAACAATCCGGCAAAAAGGTCATTGCGGTCGCTGGCTATATCGGGGAAGGGATCGACACGTTATACCAGGAAGGAATAGATGCGGTGTTTGGTATCGTGCCGGGAGCCTCGGAGCTGGATAAGCTGTTGGTGGAAGGGCCGCAAAACGTAGAGCGTACGTGCGAGAACATCGCAAGGCTGCTTCAATTCGGCGAGTAACGGCGAGGGGAATATGCGTTAATCGCAGAATGATCTGGCATGATACGGCAGCTCATTGGTACAGTGCCAATAAGCCGTGCGTAAGCTCAAAAAGCTGAAGGAGATTCCGCGGATCTTTACCCGTTAAGGTATGGATGCGCTTCAGACGGTATTGCAGCGTGTTCCGGTGAATATTTAATTCGTCTGCGGTGAGGGACACACTGCCGTTATGGTTAATAAAGCTTCGCAGCGTATCCAGCAAATCCACGGTATCTTCCAGCTTGCTGATCAGATGGATCGTGTTCGTCAGGTTAGACTGGCTCAGTTTGACCAGAAATTCGACTTCTGCAAAAGAGATTATCTGCACAGGCGGGCGCAGAGCCAGTAAAACATTCATGGCTGACTTGGCCTGCAAATAACAATCCGCAATGTTATGCTCTTGTCTGCTGACGGCAATCAGCACATGGGGGTGGCTACGCACAAGCGGCTCCAGCAGCTCATCTGTCGCCTCCTGATTTTGCATCAGGATGAGATAGCTGTCCTCCTCCATATGAAAGGACGGATGCTGTATGAATATTTTGGACAGCTCGGCTACATTAGCCGGGTCGGCAGGAAGATATTTTACATATACCGCCGAAGTTTTTAGAAGCAGATCAATGTGATATTGGGCCGCTTCTTTTTTTATTTTTTGGGTGTAGGCTCCCTGATGATTCAACAGCATTTCCAGCATGGATTTTTTGCGGTTGGCTTCGTGGGCCAGATGCTCCAGGGAGATCCTTTGCTCAATCAGGAGGGATACCGTAGTTTTGACGATATTGCAAAAAGGTCGCACTTCATCGGGATTGCCTGTAATGCCAATGACACCGACTCGCTCCTGATGAATGACGATCGGCTCATTGGTCCCCTTTTTCTCGTAGTGGCCATCCTGCCATACTTCAATCATTTTCCCGGTTTCGAGCGCCTGAACAGCTCCTTGGTGAACAGTCCCAACCCGTTCGCTTTCACCGCTGCCAATGATGATGCCTCGTTCATTCATAATATTGATATTGTATGGAATATCCTTCATCATTTTGTCTACAATGTCTTGGGCTTGTTTTTCGGTGAGCTGAAACAGTTTGCCACTCCTCCCTGTACATAGTGATGTGACGGATTGCACTTGTGAAAGGGCCTTCATTTTATTGTGCATCTGAACAACATAATAAAGCGTGTTGCCATGCATGTCAGCCTATTTTATCACAGGAATGCAACCGTTTCGCAATTGGCTGGTTGCATAGCGTTTAGACCTTTTGATCATGAGACCTGTGAGATGGAACATTATTTGTAGTGCGGTTCAGGCCTTTAAAAAATTAGATTTAATGAAATCGCTGCGTATTACGATAAATCTATTAGAGGATGTCATCAAATAACATCCTCTCTTTGTGTGTTTATTCGTTTTTTAATCATAGCAATGGAAAAAGAGAATGAATATTATTTAGGAGGAAATTCATGTCAGAACAACATAGTTTCAATATTCCAGCTCATTATAATATATACACGGGGAACTCTAATCGAGAGTTACGAATAGACTATTCTATTCCACAAAACGGAGTTACTGAAAGTACAGGATTGATTATTTTTGTACCCGGGTTCGGAGGTAATATTGATTCCAAAGTTTATGCGAAAATGAGAAAAGTATTTGCGGATAAATATAATATGGTAACGATTCAGTGTAGTTATTTTGGAAGTTCATATATGCAATCGTCAATTGATAATTATAGGTTGAAAAATCCCGAAATTCTTCAGTCCATTCTTACAGTAGATGAATTGGAGAAAATGAATAAAGACTCTTCTACTTTATTAAGCATATTGTCTGAAAAAAACATTTTACTTCCTGTGATTGCTAATATAGATGAAAGTATAGAGGAATTTAATGATATGAGCTATATGCAGGCAATAGATATCATTAGTTCTGTAGAGGCAGTTAAAACCATATTGAAGGGAAATAATCTGATATTTAATCCCGCGAGAATAATTGGGTATGGACATTCTCATGGGGCATATTTATTGCACTTAAGTAATAGGCTAGCACCTAATTTATTTTCATATTTGGTAGACAACTCAGCTTGGATAGAGCCAGCGTTTTTATCAAATAATAGGGTTTTGTATGGAGAGGTAGGAAATGCAACACTTGCTATTGAATTCGACTATATTGCTAAAAAAATAATACCAAATAGACTAGATTTAAACTTAGAAACATTGTATAAAGATTTTCATGGAAATACACAGGTTTTATCTTTCCAGGGAGATAATGATGATCTAGTTAATCATGTAGAAAAAAAACGTATAGTAGAGACGATCAATAATTCAGATTTTATACTTGTCAAACAGGAAGATGTAGATCATGTCAAATATAAATCGAATAGTCATGGTTTAGATGCTGATTTTTTAGAGCTTTTTTCCTTTGCACTAGAATTAGAACGTCCAACAAAAGAAACCCCAGTAAAAGAATTGATATATATAATAGATTTTGAAAGTGTACTTATAGAAGTTGATTATACTAATGGATTACCAGTATTTAATTTTAATTTTAAGTGATAGAAATCTCATTTCAGCACACTACACTTTTTAGATTTTCCTATGTGAGTTTTAAGGTATCATTGAAATATATACCCAAAAAGCAGGCTACTCTGAAGTGACCCTGCTTTTCGAGTCTGTTCCTATCCTTCGCTGTCACACATATTTATTGTTTTGGTACCTCAAATATTAATTGTTCTATCTAAGGACTTTATCTTGAAAAAGCTTAAACCCCCTCACCATAACGTGAGGGGTTCTAAGAATCACTACATGAAATCGAAAAAATAACGGATCACGTGAAAAAAGACAGGCGAGGTGTAGGTCAAGCTATCGACCTGGCTTAAGTAGCTTTTCTTCAAAGCATCGAACTTGTTATCATCGCCAATTAATAAATCTCGCTTCAGCACGGAAACCGTTAAGCTGCCGAAGAAACCGCTCAAGCTGATCAGCATGCCGAAAATAAGCCCGAATTTCAGATCAAACGGTGTCAGGTAGGGATAGATGAGATATGAAGCCCCTATGGTTACGAGAAAAGCGAATGCAAAGCCTTCCCAAGTTAAATTGGGGTTGGAGGTCGGGACTACTTTCCGCTTCCCAAAATAGAGTGATGCCAGATAGTGTGCAACATCATTGAGCTGCGTCAACACCACTAGAAAAAGCACAAGTTTAGCCCCGTATTGCGGCGTAGCAAACTGAAAATAGGCCAAGTGACTAAGCCCGAAAACCATCAGCATAAGTCCCCATTGGGTCGAGCTGACACTACGCAGAAAACCGACCGTGCCTTTGTTAATCAATCGCGGGAGAGGCAGCAGCAAGAATACATAGATAGGGATAAAGACAATAAACATCCCGTACCACCCGATATAAATCCAATAAAACTGCACAGGAATCGCCAAGTATGCCCATAGAAACAGTCTGCGGTCGGCTTTTCTGGATTTGATCATGGAGAAATATTCTTTCAGCGCAAAGAAAGTGAGTGCCATCAAGGAAAGCAGTGAAACAATCGGATTGAAAAGAGTTGCCAAGCAAAAGATAAAGAACATGCCCCACCATGTCTTGATCCGAAGTCCGATAGCTGCATAGTCTTTGTTGGGCTGTGTTTTGACGATCACAACATAAATCAATTGGATAGCCAATAAGGCTGTGAAAATAAGAATTAACGTTAATAGCGAGCTGTCCATTGCCAATCACCAACTTATCACGATGTAGGAGTCCATTATAGGGTTCCTATGTTATTATGAAGGAATAATCCAAACTTGATAAGGAGAAATTTCGTAAATGGCAGCTGATCAATCCGTCTTTATCTTGCTTACCAATACGGGAACGTTTCTTACGAGAGTCATTAAAAGCTATACGAGAGCGCCATACAATCACGCCTCCATTTCCTTCAACCGGGAACTTTCGGAGTTATACAGCTTCGGGAGAAAGACCCCCAATAACCCTCTGGATGGTGGTTTCGTGAAAGAGGATATTAAGACAGGTACATACAGCAGATTTCCGAATACAACATGTGTCATCTACGAGCTTCAAGTAACCGACCGTGAAATCGAAAAAATGAAGCGGGTTTTACATGTCTTTATTCGAAGTCGCCAAAAATATATGTATAATTTACTGGGCTTGATTGGTATTGCACTCAAAGAACCCGTCGAGTTCAGTAATTCCTATTTTTGTTCGCAATTCGTCGCAGAAATCCTACAGCGATCCGGCATAAAAATATGGGAAAAATTGCCTGCCCTTATTACGCCAGACGATTTTCGGCAAAGCGACCGATTCCACTTGATTTACGAAGGAAAATTGAGCGAGTATGAGCCCTAATCTGCCTAACATTTAACTCGCTGACAGCAGCCGTGTATTCATCAATCGCCTTCCGCTGAGCTATTTCTACTTTGTTTAAAAATCCTAAATTAATTTCCTCCATGAGTGGAATCGCGGCTGATTATCCAATATACTTGTATAGAATTAAAAATGAATGGAGTACATAATATTATGTCTAATTTGCCAAATTGTCCCGAATGTAATTCAGGATATACTTACGAGGATCGTAGTCTTTTCATTTGCCCGGAATGCGCTCATGAGTGGTCTGTCGAGTCAGGAACCGTGAACAACGAAGACGTAAAAGTCGTCAAAGATGCCAATGGTAACGTCCTGCAGGAGGGTGACTCTGTAACCGTCATTAAAGACCTTAAAGTTAAAGGAAGCTCATCTGTCTTGAAAATCGGCACCAAAGTAAAGAATATCCGTCTGGTGGACGGCGATCACGATATTGATTGCAAAATTGATGGTTTTGGAGCGATGAAGTTAAAATCGGAATTTGTAAAAAAGAATTAAATGCAAAAGGGTGAGCTACAGCACAGACAGCAACCGCCCTGAAACTTGAGTTGGAAAATGAGACAGGAAAAAACACCGGGAATAGGTTTAAAAGCCTAGCTTCCCGGTGTTTTTTCCTACTTGTATAATATTCTCGCTGTGGTTGCCCTCTACCCGTTAATTATTGGCCAACAATAGCTTTGACAAACTCTTTTAAAGGCTGAGCCGGGCGCCCTAGCAATTTTTCCAGATCATCGCTCTCCACATCTAGGGAGCCTTCGCGAAACGGCCCCTGCATATCAACTAACATGGTGACCACAAAATCAGGCAGTCCGGCACCACGCAAAGCTTCGCCAAATGAAGCGTCGTCCACATCGACGACCTTCACTTCTTTGCCTGTTACTTCGGCCGTGATGGCTGCAAGCTCGGCTTGTGTGCGGGGTTTACCAGAGAGTTCGTACACTGTGTTTTCATGTCCTTCTCCAGCGAGAACAGCAGCAGCAGCTTGGGCATAATCACTGCGTAAAGCCCAGCCTACCCGAGCGCTGCCTGCAGCATTAAGCCAAGGTGCACCATGCAATACACCTTGTATGCTGCCTGCTTCGTTTTCAACATACCAATTGTTGCGAAGGAAGGAATATGGAATGCCAGTCTCGCGAATAGCTTTTTCTGCTGCACGATGAACCTCGGCAAGGGAGAGGGTATTACGGTCTGCATTGGCGACACTTGTGTAACCAATGAAGCGTACCCCGGCTTTTTTGGCTGCGTCGACAGCATTTTGGTGTTGACGAATCCGTGTTGCGTTATCCCCGTCAGCGGAGACGATCAGCAAACGATCTACACCGGCAAATGCCTGATCCAAAGTCTCAGGTTTGTCAAAGTCACCGTGACGTACGTCAACGCCTTGTGTACGAAGGTGTTCAGCTTTCTCCGGATTACGTACACTTACTGCAAGGCTTGAAGCAGGTACTGTTTTTAACAGTGTATCTACGACTACAGATCCAAATTGTCCAGTTGCACCAGTTACCAAAATTTTCATTGTGTCATTCCTCCAATAAAGTATGTATATAAAAATGAACGGCAGAACTCCATTCAATTTATATCGAATTTTCGCAGGCATTAAAACTGAATCAGTTATAACGCAATTAGTTACAACGAAGCCGTTAAAAAAAGCTCTATCTGAGCTTTAATTAACATGAACTTGATCTACATGAACTTGATTTAACATCTTTTGAATCGTGACACATTTCAATCGTTGTTCCATAGCCGCCTGAGCTTCAGCCAATTCTCCCAAGAGTGATGCTTCGATGTTTTTGCCTACAGGACAGAGTGGACTCGGGTCCTTATGGAAATTAAATAATTGTCCTTTATCAATAACCTCAACTGCATGGTATACATCCAGTAAAGTGATGGATTCGGGTTCCTTCAAAAGAGAAGCACCACCTATACCAGGCCGGACGTCAATCAGACTGGCTTTCTTCAGCATGCCCATAATTCTTCGGATCACGACGGGATTCGTATTTACGCTGTCTGCAATGAAGTCTCCCGTACATTCTCCCGGCATAATAGCAATCAACGTAAGGATATGGACTGCTATGGAAAAGCGACTGCTGATTTGTTTCATAACTGTTCACCACCGTTGTAACCATATTAGTTACTTCTCGTCGTAATGTCAATACCAATATACAAATCGGCATGAGCTCCTCTTGATGTTCCCCCTGACCGAATCCAGACTCAGAAAAGGAAAGCTTGATAAAATGACAAAAAAGGTTCAATATAAAGATATCGGTTTTTAAAATGGTTTGCTTTGCAAGCAGCCGAATGAGAACGAGACATGAAAATAGGAGGTAGGATCAGTGGAGATAGGTATTAGCACGTTTGTGGAAACAACACCGGACCCCAAAACGGGTGAGGTTATCAGCCACGCACAACGAATACGTGAAGTTGTCGAGGAGATTGTGCTTGCAGATCAGGTAGGGCTGGATGTATATGGCGTGGGGGAGCATCATCGTAAAGATTATGCGGCATCTGCTCCGGCTGTTATCCTGGCTGCTGCGGCGGCACAGACCCAGCGGATTCGGCTAACCAGTGCGGTTACGGTGCTGTCTTCGGATGATCCAGTACGTGTATTTCAGGATTTTGCCACATTGGACGGCATCTCGAATGGACGAGCTGAGATTATGGCAGGCCGGGGTTCTTTTATCGAATCATTCCCGTTGTTTGGCTATGATTTGGATAACTATGACGAACTGTTTGATGAAAAACTCGAACTGTTATTGAAAATACGGGATTCTGAAAAAGTCACTTGGAAGGGTGGACATCGGCCTGCGATAAATAATCTGGGCGTGTATCCACGTCCGGTTCAAAATCCGTTGCCCGTATGGATTGGTAGCGGGGGCAATCAGGAGTCTGTAGTCCGTGCCGGCTTGCTCGGATTGCCGTTGGTGCTGGCCATTATTGGAGGTAGCCCTGTGCAGTTTGCACCATTGGTGGAGTTGTATAAAAAAGCGGCTAAGCATGCAGGGCATGACGCATCGCTGCTTCCAGTTGCATCCCACTCGCATGGTTTTATTGCGGAAAGTACCGAGCTTGCAGCGGAAAAGTTTTTCCCTTCCACCCAGCAAAGCATGAACGTCCTTGGGCGTGAGCGTGGATGGGGTCCTTACACCCGTTCCAGCTTCGATGCCGCACGCAGCTTTGAAGGAGCATTGTATGTAGGCGATCCCGATACAGTTGCTCAGAAAATCATTCATCTGCGTAAACAGGTAGGCATTACACGTTTTCTGCTACACGTTCCTGTTGGCACGATGCCGCATGAGGATGTCATGAGAGCTATTGAGCTGCTGGGAACAGAGGTAGCGCCACGGGTGCGCGAAGAGATATCCAAGTGGGAAGCTGAGAGTAAATAAACGTTTTTCTTCTAAGTGGATGGATGAATTAAGAAAGGAGCTGGCCTTTGGTACAAGGTGGCTCCTTTCTTATTTGAGAGTTATCGAGTATTCAACAAGGGAGTTAAAGGTCTCCTAATTGCTAAAATTGAACCATTTACTGACGTCTATTTTTTTATGTTCACGAATAGAACGCCATTCGTTGCAGTCGGGTTGATACGTATAATCCTTTTGCCACACTATGATATTTTCTACAACCGCTCGGATGGATGAGGTGAGGTAGGAGACTTCCTGATTCGTCATCATGGGATGGAGGGACAGGCGGACCCAGCCGGGTTTTCTCGATAAGTCTCCCGCATGGATGAGGTCTGACATTTGATTAGAGGTTTGTTGGTCGATACTGAGTAAATAGTGTCCATACGTTCCTGCACAGGAGCAACCGCCGCGGACCTGAATTCCGAACCGATCATTCAGTAATTTTACGATCAGATTGTAGTGGATATGGTCGACAACGAAAGAAACGATTCCGAGCCGTTCTTGGCTTTTTCCACCTAAGACGTGCAAGCATGGTATTCCTTCCAACCCTTTTAACAATAATGACGTTAACTCCTTTTCTCGCTCCAAAATGCGGCTTTGGCCCATCTGTTCTTTTAGTTGGATGCATAGCGCTGTTCGAATGGCCTGTAGAAAGGCAGGCGTTCCCCCATCCTCTCGTGCCTCGATATTGTCTTTATATTCGTACTCACCCCAAGGGTTGGTCCAGCTTACCGTACCGCCCCCAGGCTGATCCGGGGTATGGTTGGGGCTTAGCCTCGAATCCATGATTAAGACGCCGCTTGTTCCGGGTCCACCGAGAAATTTGTGCGGAGAAAATACAATCCCATCCAGTTTCTCAAGGGGCTCTGTGGGATGCATGTTGATCTCGGCATAAGGAGCGTTTGCGGAAAAGTCGATGAAACAAACGCCGCCATGTTCATGCATTTTGCGGGATAGTCGGTAAATCGACGGTTCAAACCCAGTAACATTGGAACAGGCTGTAAAGGCGCCGATCTTGAGAGGACGATGACGGAATTGAAGCAGCAAACGTTCCAGATTTGTCGGATCAACGTTGCCACTGGGACCGGGAGGAATACACACGACGTCCCCAATCGTTTCCGCCCAGGAAATATGATTCGAGTGATGCTCCATATGTGTGACAAAAATAACGGGACGTTCTTTTTCAGCGATAGGGTAGTGATGTTTTAACTTTTCATGTATTTTCAATCCCAACATGCGTTGAAGCTTATTTATTGCCCCTGTCATACCCGACCCGGCAAACAGAATGATATCGTGTTCGTCAGCATGAACGTGGTTCTTAATGATTCGCTTCGCCTCTTCGTAGGCTTGGGTCATTAGGGTACCTGTCAAATTAGACTCCGTATGGGTATTCGCTACAAAAGGGCCAAAATCGCTAGCTATTTTGGACTCAATAGGTCCATATAGACGGCCGCTGGCTGCCCAATCCGCATACATCAGCTTTTTTTGCCCGTATGGAGATTCAAAGGTTTGATGATATCCGATCGTGCCTTCCCGATATCGTGCGAAATAAGCCTCTCTAGAAGGCTGATACGCACTATTGTTGCTTCCGATTCGAGCCTTGAGCATACGGGCGCCTCCCATGTGGTTCTGTCGTTCTAGGGTACGTAGGAAGACCTCAATGGGTTAAGAAAAATAGGCGAATGTCATCATTTTGTCAAAATAAAAGCCTCATCCGAAAGCCGGACAAGGCGTGCGTACATCTTATATGAACAGCTGCATATCGGATTCGAGCGCATCTTTGAGATACGTTTTGGCCTCGATAATTTCTAATTCAGGGATGAATTCTTCCGGTTTAAAACCCATAATGTCCACGGATAGCTTGCAGGCATAAAATTTGACGTTTTTTTTCCGTGCCCCCTTCAAAAAATGAATCAGTTTCGGGGCTTCGTTATCCTCAATCATTTCCGTCAGCATTAGCTTGCCAAGACCGCTAAAATTCATTTTGGACAATGGCAGCTCCTCGGGTCCTTTTGGAGTCATCCAGCCCATGATTTTTTCATAAATCGTCTTGTCCTCAAGCGTCATCTTATCAGGATCACGAACCAAAAATAATCCCCAGAACGCAAAAAACATCGTAACCTCAACGTCCAATTCCCGAGCCGTATTCGCCAAAATCAGTCCAGCCATCGCCTTATCGTAATCCCCGCTGAACATGAGCAGATTCATCCTTTTGTCCACTACATTCCGCCTCCATTACCAACAGATATATTCAGTATGGATTTGGAGATGAGAACTATGCCCAGTTCACATATCGCTCACATTTGTGTCATTATTTTTTCATGTGGAGATAAAAGGCCGTATGCTTTCTTTCAGTGAAGTGAGTGGACCATCGATCAACTGTTCCAAATCATCCGAGGTGGAGCGCGTATTTATTTTGCTTAAGAACCCGAATATCCAATTTTTGATTTGAGGGTCCTGACGTAAGGAGACGGATCTGCCTGTAAGTTCGGTCAAAGCTGCTGCCAAATCTGAAAAGGTCCAGGGACTGGAGGCGGTGAATTCATATTTCTTGTTCTTATGGTCTGGCTCAGACAGCACTGCTGCGATTCCTCTGGCAAGATCCCAACGCGTAACGGTGTTAAACTTCCATTCCCCAGGATAGATATCGAGTTCGCCCTTTGCTATGGCGGCATTCAGATCGAGTGTTTTGACAAAATCGGTATATAATGCATTCCGTAGAAAAGTGTAAGGAATTCCGGTGGTACGAATGGCATGTTCTGTAGCCAAATGCAGATGGGAGAGGGGGATAGAGCCGGCTTCAGGAAAGGCAAAGCTGGTATAAAACATATGTTCTACTTTACACTTTTTAGCCGCTTCAATGATATGGGCATGTTGACGAATACGAATCGTATCGTCGGGATGTGAACTTGAAATCAACAACAGTTGGGAAGCTCCTGCGAATGCTTGCTCAAGTGAATCGGGTTGATCGTAGTCACCAAACCGGACTGTAATTCCCTGTTCCTCATAGTGTTTTCCGGTTTCAAGGTGGCGAACACAAGCGATAATATCATGAGGTGAGACTTTATGAAGGAGCTGTTGTATGATTAAGCTCCCCAATTTACCATTTGCTCCAGTAATAACGATCGACATTAAATATCACCCTTTTTACAAACGGAATTTTAGTTAAGCACTTAACCAATTGAATAAAAAAAAGGCTGCATTACGTCCTCTTTAATTTGTTGAGCAGGGAAAGGAGCTGCTTCAATTCCTGATCATTCAACACCTGCATTTTTTCTACAATCCTCTGCCGGTTTTCGGGTAAATTACGCAGTAGGAGGCTTTGCCCTTCGCTTGTTATAGAAATCACCGATTTTCTGCCGTCCTTGGGATGACGTTCGCGGCGGATGAATCCTTCGTTTTCCAGCGGGCTAAGCAGCAGGCTAATATTCGATTTGGTGACACCGATCCTTTGGGCGAGCACAGAGGGAAGAATCGTGCCTCCTTCCTTCATGATTTCAACCAAAATTCGAATTCTGGCTCCATTGGTTCCTTTTGAATGCCAGTATTTTTCTGAGACATCAACTAATCCGGCTGTCGTTTCCACCAGTGAAAAGAAAACCAGAGAAGGCAGCGGCAAATCAAGTACGTAATCCTGAAGGTCCTTCATAAGATCACCACCGTAATATAATTAAGTGCTTAACTAATTTGAATTTACTAAAGTTCGCAGTACTTGTCAAATTACATTTTTATGCGCTATAAATCATATCTCTGAGCTGCTCCCACTCTGTATAATCTCAAGGGTATTCAAGACACAAGCCTGAGATCGGGAGGATCATAAGAAAGTGAATATAGAGAACAAATATAAAGCACTTGAACTGGAAAAGCCGGGCATCTACGAGCTGGAGGGACTGGAAGTGGGGGTGACCTCCAATTGCAACTTCAAGTGCGATTATTGCTGCGCATATCAACGAAACGATGGGCAATGCATCAGCAGCAAGGAGGTCATTGGTATTATAGATGACATTCCAACGTTAAAACGTGTGCGACTGTCCGGGGGAGAAGTGACCTTAAAGTATGAGGACTGTCTGGACATTGTGGCTCACTGTTCGAGCAAGGGAATCGCTACCCAGCTCAATACCAATGCCAGCCTGCTTAGCCCTGAACGAATTGAGAGCTTACGTGATGCAGGGCTTTCCAACATTCATATCTCCTTTAACTTCACGGACGCCGAAAAATATTCAGCCTATTATCATGTTCACCCTCGCATGTATGATAAAATTGTTCAGAACATTCGGTTATGTACCGAAGCCAAACTAGAAACGGTGCTGGAGACTTTGCTGTTTGCGGAAACACAGAACAACATGCAAGCCATTAGCGAAATGGTATATGAACTCGGTGTGCGCATCCATGAAATCCAAAACAGCATCGTGATGGATCATACCAACTGGAACGCCATTTCCACCAAGGAGGCACTTGTCCGTTCCGTTCATGACCTGATTGCCCATAAAAAGGAAGATACCGTGCTGTATTTCACCTGCATGGACCGTTTTGCAGAAGCGCTGGGCTTCAAGGAGCAGCCAGGCGTATATTTTTCCAACTGCGTGGATGGTAAAAAGCAACTCCATCTTCATGGAAACGGTGATATCCTGATCTGTGAGCTATGCCATCCTGTGGTCATCGGCAATATTTATAATGGAACGTCCTTAAAAGATATCTACACTCATAGACCTAAGCCGCTTCAGGAGTTTCTCGACAAACTGCCTTGTCCTGCATATGATGCGCTTTTCCCGAACGGGATCTGAGAGAGGAAATTGCAAGTTCCATATGTTATAATATTCCTTAGTTGTTGCGTTAATCGGGTTAATTGTCACAATTGTTATTGCATTGAACCAAAACAAAAAGAAATAGATCGCCCCGTCCAAAGGTGAGATCTATTTCCCTGATTTAACCACTGCCGACCGCCCTTAAAAGCGGCTGTTGCTAAAGAGTAGGGATGTTACCGCATCCTTGCTCTTTTTTATTATATACTTGTTGACTATTTTATCAGCATTTACAATGCGGAAAAACGAAATAAAGGTAACCATCTTAAGTATAGATCGAGGCCAACCAGCTCAATAAAGCCAATTGTTCCCCTTCATGCAACTACCTGATTCCTATGGAATACGTTTTCGTTGAAAGGGTTTACATGCTAGAATATAAGGAGGCTATCCTCTTACGAAAGAAGGAACAGATATGAAATATAGAAATGTAGGCAACAGTGGTCTTAAAATCAGCGAAATCGGTCTGGGCAGTTGGTTGACGTATGGTACGGCCGCTGAACAGGAAGCAGCTCATACCTGTATTGCCAAAGCCTTTGAACTTGGGATCAATTTCTTTGATACCGCCAATGCGTATAATCGGGGTGAGGGCGAAAAGGCTATGGGAGCGGCTTTGAAGCCTTATCGAAGAGAGAGCTACGTGTTATCTACGAAGGTTTACTTTCCTATGGATTCCGGTCCTAATGACAGAGGACTGTCCCGCAAGCACATTATGGAGCAATGCGAGGCTAGTCTTAAGCGTCTTGGCACGGATTATATCGACATTTACTTCTGCCACCGTTACGATCAGGACACTCCTTTGGAAGAGACGCTGCGGGCTCTCGATGACCTTCAGGCTCAAGGCAAGATCCTGTATGCTGCGGTAAGCGAATGGAGCGCCACACAGCTCACAGATGCCTATGGTATTGGAAAAAGGCTGAACCTGCGCCCACTGATTGCCAATCAGCCGATCTATAATATGTTCGAACGTTATATCGAACATGAGGTGCTCCCTGTATCCGGACAGTTGGGTATCGGCCAAATTGTATTTTCTCCGCTGGCCCAAGGCGTACTTACGGGTAAATACAGACCGGGGCAACCCGTGCCGACAGGCAGTCGCGGGGCCGATGCCTCGGTCAATCATGTCATCAACAGTTATATGAACGATGCTGTTCTTAACTGTGTGCAGGAACTGGATAATCTGGCAAAGGATCTGGGCATCAGTCTGTCACAGCTTGCTCTTGCCTGGATACTTAGAGATCCGGGTGTCAGCGCTGCACTCATTGGGGCCACTAAACCAGCACAGATCGAAGAGAATGTGAGAGCAGTGGAGGTGACGCTTCAACAGGAGCAATGCGATGAAATTGAGCGGATTCTGAAGCAAGTAGAGGGATTTGAGCCTTTGCGTTAAGTGAGGCTCTTTTAACTTGCTTCAAGCATGGCATAAAACCCTGAACCCACACTAAATACAATTCCGCACCCTAAAACAAGGATTTGCTTCTTACTGAGGTCCAGCGGATCAAAAAAGATGGGCAACAGCCACTTTAGGCTGATGACAGCCCATAGGCCTTCCAGCAATCCTAGCGTCAATACCTTTTGCCCCCACAAGAACTTCATTTGCGGTGTTAGCGGACCTGTAAGAAACAGGTCACCTGAAGCATGAATATTCAAGGAAATGATGACTACAAATATAAGAAGAATCAACAGGGTCGCAAAAATATAGGTGATACTTTTGACAGCCTCTTTCGTGAGCTTTGGCGATTTTTTAAACTCAGGTAAACCAATCAGGAAAAAAACGATTCCCATGAAAATAGCCACGCCTACAGAGGAACCAAGTATAATATTGGCTACGATGCCGATGCCATTGATGAGTAATAATAAAATAAGCTTTCCCCCTTGGGGTAACGATGATAGTCATTTTATTGTACATGCAGGAATGAAAATGCTCAAATATTTGGAAAAGCCCCAGTGCTTTCGCCTGGGGCTCTTTTGACTTTTGCTGATTATAAAGCTGATGTAATGACTTTTTTATAATACAGAATAGATAGTATCCCGAAAATGGAGTATAAGGCGGTGTATAACACCATAACGATGATCATAGGCATCCAAATTTCTGTTCCAAACAAGAACCAGCCTGATTGGACGGCGAAATAGCTGTGTGATAGGCCAATCACTAAAGGAATGCCGAAGTTAAAGATTTGTTTTATTTTAATGCCTCTAAGCAGATCATCCCGTGTGAACCCCAGCTTTCTTAGCACGGTATAATTGGCTTTTTCGTCTTCGCTTTCATCCATTTGCTTAAAGTAAAGGATACAGCCTGATGTAATGAGAAAGGTCAGTCCTAAAAAGCCGACAATAAACATGATGATGCCCATATTTTTTTTCTGGGTACTGCTCATTTCAAGGCGTGATGTTTGCTGCTTATTAAAGTTGGCGGCTTTAAAGAGGCGATCGGCTTCTTTGATCTGTTCTTCGTTAATCATATCAATTCCGATATATAAGGATGATTTCTTTTGAATTTCAGGATTGATGTCCTTCTTTAACCGCTCAAATACAGTTTCGTCTACAATCGCCGTAGGAAGTCCCCCAGCTGTAAAATAGTAGGGAATCACATACTCCCTTTTTAGCCCCAAATACTGTTGGTGGATGACTTCTTTATTCCCCTTTAAATCTAATGGACCAGCGTTTTTCAAGGACATGAATTTTTGCAGCAGATCGTTATAGCCCGTTAAAATCGTTTGGTCTGGAGATACATCCGTCCCCTCCACGGATTGATCACTTATGACAGGCAGCGTCATGGAATTCCCGCTGATATTTAATCCTTCCAAAGGAGTATCCATGATTTGCGCGGTGTTCACACTGACTTGAATGACTTCAATTTTCTTTTCACGATACTTGATATCATGCTCAAGCAGTATCTTTTTGAATTTCTCCGCCTCCGGTACATTCGTCATTGCAAAATGGGTAGGCACATTGTTTTCAGCTGCTTTATCCGCAGAATAATAGGCGATATAGCTTAAAGAGAGCAAACCGATGGCAAGTGCCGATACCGTCGTAATAATGGTCAATAGCAAAGCATTGGACTTCATGCGGAACATAATGGATGAGAGAGACAGCACCTCATTGATGTTTAGATAGCCGCCTTTACTTTTTCTAATGATATTTGAAATAAAGCGGATGGACCCTTTATAAAAAAGAAGTGTCCCAATGATGACAGAGCCTAAAATAAAAACCATAGCCATAAATAATTCATTCATGGATGTAAAGTCTCCACCAAATAATTTGGAAGAAACATAATATCCTATTGCAATGAGTGATATTCCAATGATCCCGATGATCATTTCGTAAATGGATATTTTCTTAATTTTTCCTTCCGTTGTTGAGGTGACTCTGAACAAAGACAAAATACTCTGTCTTTTGATAAAAGAATAATTCATGATCATGATCAACAGGTAGATCATACAAAATACAATAAGTGTTTGAACAAGTGCCTGGTTGGAGAAATACAGAGTGGCAATCGCATCGATGCCCGTCGTCTTAAATAAAATCATAATCACTAACTTGGAAAAGGAAAATCCAACTATAATTCCAATGAATAAGGAGCTGAAGTATAAAATTAAGTTTTCAGCACTCAGGAGGCGAAAGATTTTGTTTTTGGTCATGCCGATTAATTGAAATAAACCAATTTCTTTGCTGCGTCTTTTGATGAAAATATTATTAGCATATAAAAGGAAAATGCACACAATGACGACCAGTAGGACGGATGCTGCACGTATGGAAGCCGCACCCTTAACAGAGCCCTTCACTTCATCCATGGAGGGATCGTATTGTAATGTGACAAAAGCGAAATAGAGCGCAACACTGAAAATTAAAGCAAAGACATACAGGTAATAATTTTTCAAATTTTTTTTCAAATTTTTCAAGATGAGTTGATTAATGTTCATATTGGACCCCACCTAAAATCCCTTGGGTTTTCATGATATCCTGAAAGAAGCTTTGTCTTTCCTGCCCGCCTTTATGAAGCTGCGTATACATTTGTCCATCCTTAATAAAAATGACCCGGCTGCAATGGCTGGCCGCGACAGGATCATGCGTGACCATAATAATGGTTGCCTTGCGCTTCTGGTTTAACTGGCCCAGCTTGTTTAATAAATCCGAAGCCGATTTGGAATCCAGCGCGCCCGTGGGTTCATCGGCAAATATAATACTAGGCTCATGAATAAAGGCTCTAGCCGCAGATGTACGCTGTTTCTGTCCGCCCGAAATTTCGTTGGGATACTTATCTTTTAGCTCATAAATCCCCAGTTCTGTAGCCACTTCCTGAAATTTTCGGTTGGCTTCTTTTTTAGGCGTTCTGGTGATGGATAAGGGGAGGAGAATGTTTTCCTTCACGGTTAGCGTATCCAGCAGGTTATACTCTTGAAAAATAAAGCCTAAATGCTTTTTGCGGAATTCAGCCAGCTGCTTTTCCTTCATTTTCGTCATTTCGATGTTATTGATTTTAATGGACCCTTGGCTCACCTGATCAATGGAGGAAAGAACATTTAGCAGGGTGGTTTTACCTGAACCGGAGGCTCCCATAATACTGACAAATTCACCCTCTTCAATAAGGATATCAATTCCCTTTAATACCTCCTGCATATTTAATTTGTTGCCGTAGCTCTTATGAATTTTGTTTGCTTCTAAAATATTCACTTCGACGCACTCCTTATTGTTCTTATAGCTTTATTATAAAAATAGGGGCGTTGCTTTTCCTTTGATTGAGCGAACAATACATAAAAGCATGTGACATCTCTGTCACATGCTCATCATACTCACGAAATCGTTTCGTTTGGGGAAAATTAAAGTGAAAGTTGTACCAGCGCCCGGTTTGGAGTGGACATCAATATGTATGAGCAGGGACATTGCTGCCTTTTTCGTTAAATATAACCCCATGCCTGTTGAAGTATGGTCCGAATGTTGTGTCGTGGATGTAAAGCCTTTCTCGAAAATACGAGGTATATCCTTCGGATCAATGCCGCGACCAAAGTCTTTAACCTCAAGCTGTATTCGGTCATTTTGCTCATAGGTGTGAATGATAATATCACTGGCATTGCTATATTTGATGGCATTGGTTAAGAGCTGTCTGATGATAAAAGCAAGCCATTTGGCATCACTCAGCACTTCCATTTGCTCAAGCTGAATGTCAAAACCGATCCCTTTTTGAATGCACCAGGCTTGCAAGTCTTTGATCTCTTTAAAAATTAGAGATTTCAGATCCACTTGCTCTACATACAAATCATTTTCAATAAAAGATATGCGTTTTTGGTGGAGCTGCTGGTCAAGTAGTAAGTGAATGCGTAGCCATTCATAAGTAAGCTGAGCCTTAAGGGATTTGTCGTCCAATCGCTCAATCATCAAATGCATGGCGGTCAAAGGTGTTTTTACCTCATGAATCCAGGATAATAGTTCGTCTTTTTCGTGTTCAAGTGTCAATTGATTTTGCGAGATGATCTGTTGTAAGCGTTCGGTCTGGTCGGTGATTTTTTGTTCAATGATTTGCTCAAATGGACTATCTGGTTCGCCCATTCCTGTTAATTCGAGCGGGCTTTCCCATTCTTTCAGTGTTCTATAGAATTTGGTTTCCTTGGGATAGCGAATGATTAAAAAAACGAAGAAAACCATCATAGATAAGAAGACAATATATAGGATCGGCATCAACGGGATTGCCGCGTCCACATAAGCGATGAAAAGGATAAGCAATTGCTGGCATACAAATAGCAGAATCCAGCTCAGTCTTTCCATAAGGTATTTTTTAATCATATGTAGTTGCCTCTTCTGTAGCCATGTAGCCTTGCCCGACCTTCGTTTCAATGAAACGTCCCAAATCCAGCCCATCCAGTTTTTTTCGCAGGCGATTTAAATTGACTGTTAAGGTATTGTCGCTGACAAAACGTTCATCATCCCATAGGCTTTTAATTAATTCCTCTCGGGCTACAATTTTATTTTTTTGCTCAATGAGCAGCTTTAAAATGTAAATTTCGTTCTTGGTTAATTCGATGGAGCCTGCCTCATTGGTAACTATATTTTTCTCATAATCCACTGTGGCACCACACCATGTTTTCAAGGCGATAGGTTCAGTATTGTAATTATATACACGGCGAAGAGTCGCCTGTAATTTCGCAATGAGTACATCGAAGTGAAACGGTTTTTGGATAAAATCATCCGCTCCGAGCTGCATCGACATGACCATATCCGTAGGGTGATCACGGGATGATAGGAAAATGATAGGAACGTTAGAGTGGGATCGAATCATTCGACACCAATGAAACCCATCAAATTTCGGCAATTGAATATCAATGACGACCAGATCAGGTTTTATCGCTGTGAATTCCTGCATTACCTTACTAAAGTCCTGGATACCATAAACATCATAAGCCCATTGAGTTAATCTGTCTTGAACTTCATGAAATAAAGTTTCATCATCTTCAATTAGCAAAATTTTAAACAACGATTTCACCGCACTTTTAACTTTTTTTATATAAAGTGTATAGCAAAATTGGTTTGTGTGCTATATGTGTAAGTCTCCACTTTATACTGCGCTAATCTGCTGTTAATAGTTGAGCCCTATAGTAGGATCTATATCCACACATATCATATAAACTAAAGGATGGATGCAAGTATGGGGATTCATACGTATTTTCGATCACTAAACGAGTTGGAAAGGATCATACGCTGTCCAGGCAAGTTTAAATTTGAGGAACATAGTGTATCTGCTCATTCATGGAAAGTGGTACAGTATGCCAAAACGCTGGCTGATATTGAAGAGCGAAACGGCGTAAGCATTGACTGGAAAAAGCTTTACGAGATCACAAGCAGCCACGATTATGGAGAGATTTTTATTGGAGACATTAAGACGCCTGTTAAGCATTCCTCTAAGGAACTCAGGTTATTAATCCAGCAGGTCGAAGAAGGCATGATTGAGTATTTTATTGAAGAGAACATTCCGGAGGAGTTCAAAGCCATTTTCCGCAAACAGCTCCGAGAAGGCAAAGACAATTCAGTAGAAGGTTTGATCCTTGAAGTTGCGGACAAGATGGATCAGGTGTACGAAGCGTTTGCTGAACTTCAGCGGGGAAATACCGAAAAAGAATTTATAGTGATGTATCGTAATGCACTTGTGAAAATCAAAAATATTCAATTAAAATGCGTTGATTACTTTCTGGAAAATATTTTGCCGGATATGGTCAAGGAAGAAACGCCTTCATCCATTGATATTAAAAAGATTACGGAAGAAGCTCTAGCTCTTTAATAGACTCTCTCTATTCAGAAGCCCCGGCAGTGCTTCTGTTCATACATAATGATGTCCATTTCAAAATCTGGACAGTCACGAAAAAAAGAGCAATAAGGGACAGTGATTGAACTGTTCTTATTGCTCTCTTGGGTTGATGGTGCTATTCGAATTCGACCTTGCCAAGCGATTTTTTGGTTGGTCCTTCGATTACTTCGCCCTGATAGGAATAGCGGGAGCCATGGCACGGGCAATCCCATGTTCTTTCCGCCTCGTTCCACTCGACTTCACAGCCCAAATGGGTGCAAGTTGTGTCCACTAGGTGCAGTCCTCCTTGTTGGTCTCGGTAAGCACCCGCCCTTTTGCCGTTTACCTGGATAACGGCTCCTTCGTCATTCTGTAATTCTTCGGCTTTTTTGTAGCTCATTCCCAACTTCCCTGCAATCAAGTGTTTAGCCACATTCGCATTTTGAGTCACAAATGTTTTGATGTCAGGGTCCGCATGAAACCTTGCAGGGGAGAAAAGATCCTGGTACGGGCTTCCTTCTCCAGTAATCAGATTCGTATTTAATAAAGCCGCCGCAACACTTGTGGTCATCCCCCATTTTTTATAACCCGTAGCAACAAGGATGTTAGGGATAGTGGATACTTCCTGCCCGATATAGGGGAGCTTGTCCAGCGTATACAAGTCTTGGGCTGACCAGCGATACATGATTTCCTCTATTCCAAATGTTTGCTCTGTGAACTTTTCTAAAGCTTCATAGTACTGAAAGGTACAGATTCCTTGGCCTGTTTTGTGGCCTTCTCCACCGATGAGGACCATCGGTTCTCCGTTTATCAATACCGAGCGGAGCGAACGTTTTGGGGTTTCCGCACTTAGGTACATACCACCCGGATAGATCTTATCGCTCTTGACCGCTAGTACATAAGAACGTTCGGCATACAATCGCGCAAAATAAAGGCCGTTTAGATCATTGAATGGAAAATGCGAGGAGGATACGACATGGTTGCACGTGATGTTCTTTCCGTCATTGGTTTTAACGATGGCAGGATTTCCTTTTTCCACACCTACAACGGTCGTTTGCTCATAAATTTTCCCGCCCTGACGGATGACTTGATTTGCCAAATACCTTAAGAAAGGAGCGGGATTAAATTGGGCCTGGTTTTTCATCATAATGGCCGCTTTAGTTGAAAACGGCAGAGGCGTTTGCTCAACATAACTTCCCGGGATGCCCAATTCTTCGTAGGCTTTATATTCGGCGGTGATTTTCTCTACATACGTATCTGCACATGTATAAACGTAGGCATCTTCTTCTGTAAATTGGCAATCGATATTGTATTCCTCTACCGTTTGTTTAATGAATTGAAGAGCTTCGCGGTTGGCTTCGTAATAGAGCTGGGTTTGCTCTTTGCCAAAATGTGAAAGAAACTCGCTGTAGATCAAATCATGCTGCGCGGTAATTTTGGCGGTAGTATGGCCCGTTGTTCCATGAAGCATCCGCCCTGCGTCGACGACTGCGACGTTTAGTCCTTTTTTAGAAAGTAAATAAGCAGTGGTAATACCGGTGATCCCCGCACCGACAATGGCAACATCCACCTGAATATCCTCATTAAGCTTGGGAAAGCTGGGGATGTCAGTTGAAGCTAACCAATAGGATTCTGGAAATTGCGGAAATTTTGTATGGGATTCATTATGCATCATTTTCACAACCGCCCCCTTTGATTACACTTTATGTGTATTATTGTCATTTAAGGCTTTTATATTCATTGAACGATTCTCTTTATGATAAATTGGCTTGTACCTTCGAGGCTTTTTTAGCGTTGCTAAGGCAACACTTGACTTCAAGTTAACTTTAAGTAGTAACATATTGGGTGTAACGTGATGGTGATTAGAAAGGCCGATGACTATTCTTTTGAGATAGGAGTGATGGAAGTTGAAAAAGAAACAACTGGGTAAAAGTGACCTTCAAGTATCTGCACTGGGTCTGGGCTGCATGGGAATGTCCGAATATTATGGCGAGTTGAATGATCAGGAGTCGATCAAAACGCTTCATCGTGCGTTGGAGCTGGGGATCAACTTCTGGGATACGGCGGATGTCTATGGTGTGGGAGAAAATGAAAAACTGATCAGTCAAGTCCTGCGGAGCCACCGGAATGAGGTGGTATTGGCTACCAAATTCTCCATTATGCGCGGAGAGGATGGGGGATTCTTGGGTGTCAACGGCCGTCCTGAATATGTAAAACAGGCATGTGACCGCAGCCTGCAAAGGCTGGGAGTCGATGTCATTGATTTGTACTACCAGCACCGTGTCGATCCGAACGTACCTATCGAGGAAACGGTCGGCGCGATGAGTGACTTGGTTCAGGCAGGAAAGGTCCGCTATTTGGGGCTGTCTGAGGCTTCTCCTGCACTCATTCGGCGTGCTCACAAGGTTCACCCGATCACGGCCCTGCAAACGGAATACTCCTTATGGAGCCGGGAAGCGGAAGATGAGATTATACCCGCTTGCAAGGAGCTGGGAATTGAATTTGTAGCGTACAGTCCGTTGGGACGCGGCTTTTTGAGCGGGCAAATTCAGAAGTTTGATGATTTTGCAGAAGATGATTTCCGTCGCACCGTGCCACGCTTTCAGCCGGAGAATTTCCAGAAAAATCTCGATCTCGTACAGCATATTAAGGATCTCGCTGCTCAAAAAGGGGTTAAGCCTTCGCAACTGGCCTTGGCATGGCTGCTTGCGCAAGAGGGAATTGTACCGATTCCAGGCACCAAGCGGGTTACTTATTTAGAGGAAAATGCGGGGGCAGTCGATATCGCTTTATCTACGGAGGAAATGGAAAATATTAATGCGATCATTCCCAAAGGGATGGCAGCTGGCCTTCGTTATGCGGCAGAGCGGATGCCGAATTGGCAAGCCGAATAATTCCAGCTTTATAACCCAAAAAGCCGTCCTTAACGCGGATCGGCGCGAAAGGCGGCTTTGCGGGGCTTACATATACAGCTAAGGGCGTGGTTTGAAAATACCGAAGGGACGTCCTACAGGCAGGAACGTACGGCCAAAATGTGCATTCAGAACAGCGGCTCCTGTACCGTACAGCGAGAGTAGACCAATACCCATTTCAGCATAAGCTGCGAGGGTATGGAACACCTCTGGAGCAACGCCGAATGCATCGAAGCTAAGACCGAGGAACAGAAAATCAATCAGAACAAAGATAAAGAATAGGACCTTATGCGTCTCCATCGCTCCAATGGTCATGAATAGCGTGAAGATGAGATAGCCAGCAAAGGCAAAACCGAGCTGCTTGCCATCTACAGCAGACGCCAGCTCAGGGCCGAATACGCCCATTTTGATCATCCAGCTACTAGCTACGGCCAACCAGAAGAAGGCGTAAGCGCCAAAAGCCGTCATGCCAAAGGTGTTGTTATGCTTTGCATCCTGAATGCAGGCAAACAGCTGTGCAAAGGCACCAAGGAAGATAGCCCAAGGGATGATGAAGCTCAAGCCCTCAGTAAGACCAAGCTTTTGGGATGAAGCGACAAGCGTTACAATAGCCAAACCAAACAGACCGATCGCGCTCGGATCGGCCGTTACGATTTTTACGTTAGAATGAGATTCGTTTTGCATGAAAAAATAGAAGCCTCCAATAATGTTCAAGTACGCGTCAATCTGCCGATGCCAGAATCACACTGACATATTGTAACGGAAACAGAGGAACTAGCATAGTACATAATTCTGCTACCGATTACGGTTGCCTTTATTCACGTTATTGCTGCCACCCTCAATACTGACTGATTTCCCTGAAGTATCTGTGATGTTGTCCCTAATTTCATTGGAGCTGGAATCAGTGACACGTATTCCTATGTTGGAAAATCCGGAGTACGTGGTCATTTCGTTACCAATAATTTTGTTGCTGTTTGCGTTAGCAAGGCGAATGATTGCGTCAGGATTAAGCGAAGAATTGGTTTGAATAAATTCATTGTCTGTGAAGGTATTGCCATCCGATTGGACCAGCAGACCTTGCAGGGATGCATTTTTCACCGTATTCCCGTATACGTTGTTACCTGTAGCTCCAGTCAGTACAAAGATTCCCCGCGGATAATTTTCAATTACATTATTGTTGACGATATTGTTGGCACCATTATTAGGGATGCGAATGCCTGCGTAGCCGTCAGATTGATGGGTTTTGTTGATAATTTGGTTCCCGGTAACCGTCGTGTAGGTTGCACGTGACAGATTGATTCCACTGCCGCCGCCCGAATTGGTAATCTGGTTATTCGTAATTTTGACGTTACGGAACTCACCTGCCGGATAGCTTTCATGTCCGGTGGCAATAGCATGTCCATTATTCCGGTCAAAGCGGCTGTTGGTAATCTCTGAATCTCTCGTTCTGCGAAGAAGAGCTCCAATTGTGGTATCGCAAATCTCCACGCGATCTAACGTGAGGTGCGAGACGGCCACATCTATAATCATACCGCCTACCTGACTTTCGCCACGAGCTTCACGGTTTGCACGGTCTGCGTCAATGGTAAGATTCGATAGCTTCACGTCTAGTCGGTCAGAATTGTTTCGTAGAATCGGATTGCCAATCACGTATTGGCTTTTAGATCCTGTCTTTTTGAAAATCGTTTTGCCCATTCCGTCACCGTTCAGACTAACTCCGGCATATAAACGAATCGATTCGTCAACCAGGTACGTGCCTTTTGGGAAATAGACGGTTCCCTCTGTACCGCGATCATAGAAATACTTTAGCGCATTCTGGATTTCCTTGGATTGTGAGGTGTTCGTGTTAGGTTTAACGCCAAAATCCTTGGCATTAATCACATTGTCGGCTGCTTGGGCCACATGCAGGTTTCCCCCTATAGAACCTTGAATAACGAGAGCAATGACAGCTACCAGCCACAAGCTGAGCCTCGCCTTCCGATTAAAGATGTTTAACATTTTGCACACCCCTGTTCAATTCAGATTTTGTGTAATCGTTGACACTTTTGTTTCATGCAAAGCTTATACGTGAATCTTTCTCCCCTCCCTTGTTAAAAATATTGAAACGATACCATAATTCCCCTTTATATTTTCGGTCAAAATGGGGTTTATTTCAAGTATTTTCTATTCATTGAAAGGAATACTTTGAAAGGAATACTTTCAGCTGGCTTTAATTTTCTTTTCAGCTTGACCGGGTACAATCAAGGCAATTTTCCTGGGGAGGATGTATAACGAATGAAAACGAAAAAGACCGTTTGGATTCCGGCAATAATTGCAGTTGCGGTAGCAGCCCTGCTCGTAATCTACTATTACTACATGTCTTCGGTTTCCGGCGGCGAACCTGGACCTCGACCGCCAGAAGGTGGCGTAGGCAACGTGCCTGCAGGGCCTGTGGGTGGACGTCCCGGTGGAGGAGGGCGTGGGGGGAACGGGGAAATATTCAAGACTTTGGGTACGATCTCCGTATTCCTTGGCGCGGCCGCTTTTTCTTGGTTCTGGTTTAAGAAGAAGCTAAGATCGCCATCGATATTGGTTAGAAAAGCCGGGAAGTTGTTACATTCCCTGCATAAACTGTTGGGCTGGGCGACCTTGATCCTGATTGCCGTTCATGGTATCTATTTCCTGATTACCAAGCTTCAAGATAACAAAACTTACACCGGTCTTGCGGGCTTTGCCATTCTGCTGGCGATTGCCGGGTATGGCTTCTTCATTAACAAAGTTCGTAACAAATGGATGCGGACCGTGCATCGTTTGCTCGGATTGCTGTGGGTTCCTGTGCTGCTGCTGCATGCTGGCAGCTCCGTGATTATGGCCGTCATCGCCAGCATTGCAGTGGGGGTTCTTGTCTGGATGCTGGAGAAAATGGCGGGGAAAACGCCGAAACCTATCCCGGGGGGCCGATAATTAGACAAGCAGCCATTCGGCCATGAGCCATATACCGCCTGGTACGAGCGCAGGCTGTGTCACCAGCGCTTGCTGGCAATAAAGATCCGCCACCTTTTCGGTAGCGGATCTTTTGTTGTTTGGTGACAGCCTATCATCTGTAGCCCGGACCCGAGCCTGTCCGAAAGGCTGTCTCCTTGGGGTATTCGTATTTAAACAGCTGGCACATACTGTTTTGTGACATAAATCTTAGTTTTGGACCAGAGGCAGCGGCCCACGCAGATGGGGGGTTGGGTGCATATGCATACGGTATGCGCAAAAAACCAAAAAAGATAAGAGGGATGACTAGTGCCCATTGGAAAAATGAAAAAGCATAAAGAAATGTTGCAACATCCCGTTTTGCGTCCGCATTTACCTGAAACCCACTGGTTTACAGATTCGAGGACCTCGCGGATGCTGAATACCTATTCATCGGTCTTCATAAAACCCAATCACGGGAGTGGTGGAAGCGGGATCATCCGGGTCAAGAGATTGAAAAAAGGATATGAGGTTCGCAGGGGCTCAAGGCGAAAGATTGTAAGATCTCGTTATGTCTTGAAGGCAATTAAGTCATACCAGAAATCCAGACACATGTATTTAGTACAGAAGGGACTGCGGTTAGCTAAGTACCACGGGTCGATTTTTGACACCAGGATCTACTTACAGAAACCAGGGGGGAAATGGGTTATTTCCGGCGCGGCCGCCCGTGTCGCGGCACCCCATAAGTATGTTACCAATTATCTTAAAGGAGGGCATGCAGCATCTTTGCATCGAGTGCTTTTCAGCCTTTTTAAGCACAACCACACGAAAGCGGATGCCTATTTTCATAGAATCTCCAAACTATCCGTCACCATTGCCAAAACGATTAATAAACGGCATCCGGTTCGTGAATTGGGGGTCGATATTGCCATAGATAAAAAAGGCCATATTTGGATTATCGAGGCCAATTCACATCCCGGACATATGCTATTCACTCAGCTTCCCGATCCTACTATGATCAACACAATCATGAGAAACAAGAGTCTTATTTGGAAGTAGATTCCTTGTACGTTATTTCTAGGGGAGAAGGAGAAAGTTTCAATGAAAAAAACAAAGCAGCTAAGAGAGTTGGTCAATTCTCAAAAACTGGAGTTTATCATGGAAGCTCATAATGGTCTGTCAGCCAAAATTGTGGAGGAGGCGGGGTTTAAAGGAATTTGGGCCAGCGGGCTATCCATCTCTGCAGCGATGGGAGTCAGGGACAACAATGAGGCCTCCTGGACGCAGGTTTTGGATGTTTTGGAATTCATGAGTGATGCTACCTCCATCCCGATTTTGCTGGACGGAGATACGGGGTACGGCAATTTCAATAATGCAAGGCGGCTGGTAAAGAAGCTGGAGCAGCGCCATATTGCGGGGGTATGCATCGAAGATAAGCGGTTCCCCAAAATGAATTCTTTCATTAACGGTCAAGGGCAGACTTTGGCTGATATCGAGGAGTTTTCCGGGAAAATAAAAGCGATGAAAGACACGCAAACCGATGAGGACTTTACAGTGGTGGCCAGGGTAGAGGCATTTATTGCTGGGAAAGGGCTTAAAGTGGCGCTGCAGAGGGCAGAGGCGTACCGGAAGGCAGGAGCCGATGCCGTATTTATACACAGCAAAAGAGCGGATGCCGCAGAGATTGAAGCATTCATGAAGGAATGGGCCGGAAGATTGCCGATAGTGATCGTGCCTACCAAATACTATACGACTCCAACCGTCAGGTTTCAGGAGTTGGGGATCAGCCTTGTGATTTGGGCAAACCATAATTTGAGAGCATCTATTCAAGCCATGCAGCATTTATCTAACCGGATTTATCGGGATGAAAGTCTTGTTCATATTGAAAAGAGTGTCGCCACCCTCGAAGAAGTATTCCGGCTTCAAGGGGTCGAGGAGCTGCAAGCCGCGGAGCGCCAATACTTTCCGTCGTCAGAACCGGATTCGGGTGAGCACGTATAATGGACACGAAATTGTTAGGAGAAGAGCTGAAGAAATTAGGATTTACCTTTTTCAGCGGTGTTCCATGCTCCTTTTTGAAAAGCCTGATCAATTATGCGATAAATGAATGCGATTATGTTGCAGCGGCTAACGAGGGGGATGCGGTCGCCATTGCATCCGGAGCTTATATAGGGGGGAAGAAGTCGGTAGTCCTTATGCAAAATTCAGGGCTGACCAACGCTATTTCGCCATTGACCTCTCTTACCTACCCATTTCGTATTCCGCTGCTTGGATTTGTCAGCCTGCGCGGAGAACCGGGGATACCTGACGAGCCTCAGCATGAACTGATGGGCCGGATTACAACGCAAATGCTGGATGTGATGGATGTGGAATGGCAATATCTCTCCAAGGATTTAAAGGAGGCCCAAAATCAGCTGATCCAGGCTAATGAGCAAATTGCCCGGCATCGCCCGTTCTTTTTTGTTGTTAAGAAAGGGACTTTCGACAAAGAGCCATTGCAGAAACAGCAAACCTCCATTCATTTAAATCAGGTCAGGCAGCATGGCCATGCGGACCATCAAATGCCTACACGGTATGATGCATTAGCTGCAATTAACTCCATGAAAGACGTCAATACCGTACAGCTCGCAACAACTGGTAAAACCGGGCGCGAACTGTATGAAATTGAAGATGCAGATAACAACTTGTACGTGGTAGGTTCTATGGGATGCATCGGTTCCTTGGGACTTGGGTTGGCTCTGAGCCAACCAAGCAAAGATATCGTCGTGATTGACGGAGACGGATCTCTGTTGATGCGTATGGGGAGTCTGGCAACCAATGGGTATTATCATCCAGCTAATATGGTTCATATTCTGCTTGATAATAACGCTCATGAATCAACAGGCGGGCAAAGCACGGTATCCCATAATATGGATTTTGTAGATATTGCTGCTTCCTGCGGGTATACGAAGTCGATTCATGTTCACAGTCTCGAGGAACTGAAAGCCTCTTTACAGGAATGGAAAGTGAATAGAGAACTTACGTTTTTGTGCCTGAAAATATCCAAGTATTCCAAGGATCAGCTTGCGCGTCCGCATATGAAGCCTCACGAAGTAAAAGAACGTCTGTTGCGTTTTATTCATAACAGTCCTTTGAAGGGCAAGGAAGGGAGCAGTTCATGAGTTCTCCCGTCAAGAAAAACATTTTGCTTACCCCTGGTCCGGCAACGACTACAGAAAGTGTGAAATGGTCACAAGTGGTTCCGGATATCTGCCCTCGTGAAGCCGAGTTTGGCCAAATCATGGAGTATATTTCTACAGAACTTACCCGGCTGGTTGCAGACCCGGATCATTATGCAACCGTATTGTTTGGCGGATCGGGTACTGCAGCGGTGGAATCCATTATCAGTTCGGTCCCGAATCACGAGGCAGTGATCATTGTCAGCAATGGAGCCTATGGAAAACGGATGTGCGAGATAGCGAAGGTTTATGGAGTGGATTATTTTGAATTTAAAAGTCCCCCCGATGATGCTATTGATTTGGCTGATTTAGAAAGGTTTATCCAATCTTCCGAACGCACCGTCTCTCATCTGGCTGTCGTGCATCACGAGACGACAACTGGCCTGCTTAACAAGGTGAAGGATATCGGAGAATTATGCAAAAGGTATCAAATCGACATGATTTTGGATGCCATGAGCTCATTTGCGGCCATTCCAATTCAATTAGAGGAAATGAACATTGCCTATCTGGCGTCAAGCTCCAACAAAAACTTACAGGGAATGGCCGGGGTTTCATTTGTGATCGCCCAAAAAAGCAAATTGGAGAATTTGAAAGGTCAGAAACCAAGAAGCTATTATTTGAATTTGTATGCTCAATACAATTATTTTGTGGAACATGGGCAGATGCGGTTTACGCCTCCAGTCCAAACCTTATATGCGCTTAGACAGGCGATTGAGGAATTAAAGCAAGAGGGAGTGGATAAAAGGTACGAAAGATATGCAACATCCTGGAAAACCTTAATTAACGGGTTAGCCCGTCTAGGTCTAACCTATATCATTCCCGAAGAGCATCATTCCAAAATCATTACTTCCATTCTTGAACCTCATTGTGCAGGCTATGATTTTCAATCGATGCATGATTATTTTTACAGTAAAGGCATTATGATTTATCCCGGTAAACTTGAGAAACTAAATACGTTCCGGATTGCCAATATAGGTGATATCACGTATAAGGAGATGGAGTTATTTTTGGAATTGCTCGAACGTTATCTCAGTAGTATAAAATGCGGATGAGAAAGGTGGAGTCCCATGGCATCAGCAGCAAAAGATAAGTGGTACAAGTATTTATTATTGAGAAGGCATGCATCTCTGAGGTCCTACGTCCCCGAAACGAAGCTCCTGGACAGGTATCATTTTTCGAAACTTCTCTTCAAGTACGGGCATGTGATCGTGAAACCGGTGTGGGGGAGTCGTGGCCAGGGGATCTTTCAGGTCTCATGGTTAGGAAACCATAAGTACATTGTACATTACGAGAATATAAAAGTTTTAGTACGGGGCAGAGCCAATACGTATCATTATATTAAAAGAAAAATCGGGAACGCCAGTTATATGGTTCAACGCAGAATTACCCGTCCGACCATCAACAATCGTCCTTTTGATATGAGAGTCATCATTCAACGGAGAACTGGCTCATCTGTATGGGTAGTCACAGGAAAGGTTATCAAAGTTGCAGGCAAAGGGTATATTGTTTCCAATAATACACGGAGTAAGGGGAAATTACTCCATTTTAATTCCGGCATTCGACAATCTTCCGTTCGGCACCTGTCTGCCAGTAAATTAGAGTCCCATATTGATCGTGTTTCCATTCGTTCCGCGAAGAAACTAAGCGCTTATTTTCCGGGGCACAGGATATATGGACTGGACATTGGAATAGACCGGAAAGGACGTATTGGGATTATTGAAGCTAATCTTTTTCCGGCAAGGTCCCATTTCCGTAAGCTGAAGGATAAAACGATGTATCACCGCATTACGGATTACAAAAACGGTTGACATAAAATGAACGAGGTGGCTCTGTATCCATCAGGGTCATCTTTTTTTATACAGTTCCTAAGTCGGGCATTTAGTCATGGGGCAAGGATTATTGAATGGTGTTACATCGGGATTTGTGATAATATTTACACTTATATAAAATGAGGAAGTGACATAGTGATAAACATAACCATTCCAACCCCTGACATCACGATTACCAAACAGGTTAACCCTGAACTGAGCCATATTTACGGATTTACAGATTTCCACCTGATTCCCAGAGATAAGAGCGGTATTTTTATGTTCTACAACGCGCAGGAGGAATTGTTGTTCGTTGGTAAAGCAAGAAAGCTGAGACAAAGAATCAAAAAGCATTTTGAAGACACCGTATCACCGATCAAGGCCAATCGGAACGAAGTGGCGATTATTGAGGTTTGTATTGTGGAAGATGCGGTTGAGCGAGAAATCTATGAAACCTACATCATCAATTCACAAAAGGCTAAATATAACGTCGAAAAAGTGTTTTTTAAGTAATGAAGTAACTCTCATGTGAAAATGAAGAGCAATAAGTTGCAGTGATTGTACTGCCCTTATTGCTCTTTTGTATGACTGCATTTTAAGATCCTTCCAGAGAGGTTGACGTGGTATGAACAAAACAGACCGTCTGCTAGCCATCTTGCTAGAGTTGCAGCGTAAGGATATTTTACGAGCCGAGGATTTGGCGGGCATATTCGAAACAAGTGTAAGAACCATCTATCGGGATATTCAGGCTCTAAGCGAATCGGGCGTACCGATTGTAGGAGCACCGGGCATTGGATATTCCTTGATGGAGGGGTACTTCCTGCCCCCAGTGAGCTTTACCGTAGAAGAGGCTGTGGCGTTGCTAATCGGGACGGATTTTGTCGAACAAAAATTTGATACAGAATACGGCACCAAGGCGCAAGCTTCCCGCAGGAAGATAGAAGCTATTTTACCGGAGAGCATTCGCAGGGAGGTTTCGCGGGTGCGTACAACCATCAGGCTATTCGCAGGGGGGAAAGAAGTAGATCGTAGAGAGAAAACCTACTTGGAAACGCTGCGTCTCGCTATATTGGAAAAACGGAAGGTACGGTTCGGCTACTCCAAAAGAATGCCAGAGGCTGACGGGAATCGTCAAAGCGTGCGTGTGGTCGCCCCCTATGGTCTCGTACTGCTTCATGGTTCATGGGTTTTGCTTGGTCAATGTGATTTGCGCCAACAGCTTCGTCATTTCCGTTTGTCACGTATGGACGAGCTTATGGTTCTTGAGGACGGCTTTCAGTTCCCCGCCGATTTTAATTTGCAGGATTACAAGCAAGTAGATGATCGCCATATATCTGTTCGCATACTAGCCCGTCCTGAGATTGCTGATAAAGTGAAGGAAGCGAACAATTTTTACATGGAGGCTGTAGAGGAGCATACGGATGGACTGCATGTACTCTTCCGTGTCAGACAGTCGGAGGAATTACTGCAATGGATACTCGGTTGGGGTGCAGATATGGTCGTGCTGGAGCCTGAATCACTACGGGATCGGGTACGTGTGGAAGTCGAAAAAATGTTGAAATGCTACTGACATAATGCTGTCAGTAGCATTTTTGTATAGTAAGGCTAACTAAAGGAGAGGGGCTTAATAGTATATGAATACAACAACCGAAACATTGCAGCGTTTTGAAGAAACAGTACAACATTATCTTCTTGAATTGGACAGCTTTAGCTTGGAGCAATTGCAGTACACACCGCAGGAGGGTCAATGGTCGCTTGGACAAATGTACCTTCATTTGGTGAACTCTGCTCTTTATATGCATCTTAAGAACATAGATCTTTGTCTACAGTCTAATGGGGAGACGGGGGCTAAAACGGAGGCGGGCACGGCAGCTTTTAATCTGGGAGGCTTTCCGCCCATACGTATCCAAGTCCCACCATCTCCGCAGTATACTCCTCCACAACCGACTAGCAAAGAAGAAATTGTGGAAGGATTAAACGTTGTGATCCGTAAAATGAGAGAGATTGAACCGGTCGTTGGGAAATCAACAGGGCCGTTTACCGTCTCTCATCCCGGATTCGGCGCGTTAAATGCTGGAGAGTGGTTTATGCTCATCGAGATGCATTATCGTCATCATCTTTTGCAGAAGGAGCGCTTGAAGCACGCAATAGCCGATTAATCGTCTCCCGGCGCAGCCCGATGAACTGGCCGATTTCCTCCTGCGTCAGCACGTCCGTTAACGTGGCGGGTGCGATGTAGGAGTGGAACCAGCGTTGAAGCTTCCGAAGCTTCTCGGCAGGTGACACCTCGGTGAGTTGGTCGATTCGTTGCTGCATCATGCGCAATTTGTCCTGTAGCTGCAAAGCGATAGTCCGGCATTGCGCCGGGTCTTGCTCTAGCGACTGATACCATTCCTTTTGCGACAGCACCTCAATCTCAGAGGTTACCAGCGCCATTGCTGTACCATAATAAGGATTGGGACTGATCAGGGAGTGGTGCGGGATAATTTCATCGGGCACAATAACGTTAACTAAAATTTGTGAGCCGTCCTCATGGACGCGGATAATTTTTAACAAGCCGCTCTTTAACTGATACAGAGGGCCGGATTCCCCTTGTCGAAATAGGGTCTCGCCTTTGTGTAATATCATGAACGTGAACAGCCTCCATTTCATGTATTTCGGTTTTTAGATGAACCCGCCGTTGACGCGGATCGTCTGCCCGGTAACCCATTGTGACTTGGCGCTGACTAGGAACTCAATCACATCCGCGATATCTTCGGGTTCACCGAGACGGCCGAACGCATTCATTTTTTTCATACCTTCGATCTGCTGCTCGGTTTTTCCTGCCTGGAACAGTTCGGTATTCACGGGGCCGGGAGCCACGGCGTTGATCGTAATTTGTTTGCTTCCGAACTCCTTGGCAAGCTGACGGGTAAATTGCTCAACTGCGCCTTTGGTACCCGCGTATACGCTATACGAAGGGAACATTTGTCCAATCACGGATGTGGAAATGTTGACGATTCTTCCGTAGTTCTCCATGTGCTTCATCGCCTGCTGGCAAGCAAAGAAGGTACCTTTTACATTCAATGCAAATTGTCTGTCAAAATCAGCTTCGGTCACGTCTGCAAGTGGCTTGGTGATCATTAGCCCTGCGTTGTTAACCAGAATGTCGACTTTGCCAAATTCAGCAATCGTATTCGTAAATAATGCTTCAATATCACTCATCTTGCCCAAATCAGCGTGAAGAGCTATGGCTTTGCCACCTTTTTGAATAATGCCTTCCACGACTTCTTTGGCTTTGTCCGGACTGCTGGCATAATTGATGACTACATTAGCGCCCAGATTAGCCAGTTGCTCGGCAATGGCACGTCCAATTCCTCTGGAGGAACCGGTAATAATCGCTGTTTTTCCGTCCAAATGCTTCATATGTGCTTAACCTTCTTTCCATATATTTTTTAAGAGATTCCTTTTTCTAAAAGCGCCCATACGTTCGAAAACTCCTGATCGATCGCAGGATTCTTCCATTCGTAAGCATGAGCGGGATGATGGAAACGGGCTGTGGCATAGAAAAGGGTACGCGCCAGTTGGGCTGGCTGATCCGATGTGATGCCCCCGCGTACAATGATGTCAGCGAGTTGATCTACAATGTGGCCGATATGCTGGTCGATTAAATCAGTGGCTTGCTCGGTGACCCGGGTATACATTTCAAACATTTCCTCGTCATCGCGGGCAAAATACTGCTTGAGTTCGACCAAGGTCTGTATATATCGTCGTAAATGCGGCTTTCCCAGCATAGATGCATCCTGATACACTTCCGTTAACGGGTCGATAATCTTTTCCTTCAACCATTTTTCGGTCACGCCTTCAAGAAGCTCGGCTTTGCTTTTAAAGTGTCGATAAATCGTTCCATGACTTACTCCCAATACTTTGGCAACATCGGTCACGGAGGTTTTGGCTACACCAAAACGCCTAAGTGTGTCTTCTGTAGCGATGAGAATCTGTTCCTTGGTTAATATATCTGAGGATTTTTCCATAGAGTCACGGTCAAGTTGCCGTGTGAGTCACCTCCTTAAAGTTAGGATATCAAAAATAGTATCAAATGACAAATATTTATTTTTGTCATTTGATACTATTTTATTTTTAAACTAATGTAAAGGAATAAACCGAAATCCTACAACAGTGATTCGATGATAGAATCTATTTCAAAGGGCTCCGTCGTTGATTCAAATCTTCCATTTACATGACCATCGCGATCGATCAGAAACTTGGAGAAATTCCACTTGATCCCGTCGCCAGCGTATATTTCCGGATACTTATCTCGCAGGAAATCCTCCATCCATTGACCGTCCTTGGTCTGGGAATCGAAGCCCTGGAATGGTGCTTGTTGTGTCAGATATTGAAATAAAGGATGAGGGGCTGAGCCTCTTATATCCGTTTTCCCAAATAGCGGGAACGTTACGCCATGTCCATTTTGGTAGATTTCCTGCAATTCCGAGTGACTACTCGGCTCTTTTTCATTGAATTGATTACATGGAAACGCGAGAATTTCAAAACCTTGTCGCTTCCGACTTTCGTAGAGCTTTTGCAGATCAGCAAATTGGCGGGAGAAGCTGCATTGGCTGGCTGTATTTACGATCAGGAGAATTTTTCCTCTATACTCGGATAGTTTAATTGGCTTCCCGTAAATTGAGGTTGCTTGGAAATCATAAATGGACATGTTAATGTTCCTCCTCACGGTATTTGTAATCCATCATATATCCAGAGTTGGTATTGGTCTAATATATAATTGGAATCAGATTTATAGGTATATACAATAATTACACTCATGTAACGAACACATTCCCCATTTCTCTTGAATCAAAGAAGGTAGATAGGAGAGGTGTGCCTCTTTTATAGCAAACTGTGGCATTCGCCGTTACCAAGATAGATTATGGATGCATATTCATGTAATGCGTGCAAAAACCCAACAGAATCGAGGGATACTCGTGCCCATTGGAAAGATGATTCAATATAACGAAATGCGACAACATCCCGTTTTAAGTTCTCATTTACCGGAAACCCGTTGGATTAGCAAAGCAAGGACTTTGCGCATGCTGGACGAATATCGGACGGTTTTCATTAAGCCTAATTATGGAAGCGGAGGGACTGGTATTATACGGGCCAAAAAGCTGGGGAGGAGGTATGAGATTCGTTGCGGCTCCAGTCGAAGAATTGTCAGATCCCACGCGGTGAGAAGAGCGATCAAAACCCATCGGACGCCTCATCGCCGTTATTTGGTACAGCAAGGACTTCGGTTAGCGAAGTACAAAGGTTCGATTTTTGATGTTAGAGTGTATATGCAGAAGCCGGGATTGGAATGGGTCATTTCAGGAATAACCGGTCGTGTTGCCGCACCCCGAAAAGTGGTTACCAATTACCGCAAAGGAGGACATGCGGCACCATTGTCCAAAGTGCTTTTAAAGGTCTTTGAAAATGACAGAACGAAAATGAAAGAGACTCTGGACCAAATCATCGAGCTTTCTAAAATGGTTGCCGACACGATAGATAAAAATCATCCGTTTCGCGAGCTGGGTATTGATCTTGCTATTGAGAAGAGTGGTCAAATCTGGATTATCGAGGCCAATCCGCATCCCGGACATAAGTTATTCAAGCAGCTCCCCAATCATAGGATGATTCACAACATTTTGAGAAACAAGCGTCGGATTGAACGCTAAAGTAAGATGTAGACCCCTTAATCACAATAAATAAAAAAGCCAGTCGAGCAGGGAATATAGAGACAACGTGTTAGACTGGTTCCTTTTTTCGAGCCATCGTTTATTGCCCGTTGAATATACTGATCTTGATGAAAAATATTGAATATATATTCGTTTTATGGTATTTTTATTCAAATTACATCCTAGGAGGATTCAATATGTCACTGATCGTAAGAAATGCTGAAGCGGATGATGTGAATGGTTTGACCGAGTTAATGTATGAATACATCGTTGGTTTTTATAAGAAACCTAAACCAGATGTTGAAAAATTACATAATTTGATTCATCACCTTTTAGAAAAGCAAACGGGTGTACAATTTGTAGCAGAACAGGATGGAGAGTTAGTTGGCTTTGCCACATTATACTTTACATTTAGCACGATGAGAGCAGATAAAACAACGATCATGAACGATCTGTTTGTTATGGAGCCATACAGAGATACGGAAGTGGAGACACAGCTATTTTTGCAGTGCCAACGTTATTCGCAGGATCATGGCTTTGCGTTCATGTCCTGGATCACAGCCCCGGACAATCATCGGGCTCAACGCTTCTTTGATAAAAAGGGTGGTGTTCGAGGGGATTGGGTTAACTATTCCATCATCTAAGTTAGGGGCCTTGCGGTTCAACATATTCAATAAAAGTGCCGTCCGGGTGTTCTACAAAAATACTCGGTCCCACAGGGCCGTGCTGATCCCTTACAATCGAGGCGCCTTCTGTGGCCAGAATGGCTTTAAGCTCTGTCATGGAGTCTACATACACTACAGAACGCAGGTTTTTGGCAAGCTCCAAAGCTTGCTCGGTCCCCGAAACGATGACATAAGGGTAGACTGTGGCTAATTGAAGCTCGGCTTCGGGAATAGCCCATTGTCTGTCCGACGGCTTTCCTGTTATTTTCTCATAATGGGCTACAGCCGACTCCAGATTACTCGCAAATACGGGAATAAAATGATCTGTAATATTCATGATTTCACCTTCCAGTTGAGTTGTACAATACCTATAGCATTGTTGTGACTAATATAGTTATAACAATATTAGTTACAATGTAGGTGCGATGTCAAGTGGATTCTATGAATTGCTGTTTATAAATCTGGTCGATCTTGCTAAGGACTTGGGAGCTGTGCTGAGTGAAAATTAAAGGGGTGACTTTTCCCTTCTTCAGAAAAATGCCAGTTTGTTCGCTGGATTCACCCAGAGCGGCCTCATATAGACGGGAGGCTCCTTTGCTGGGGTGGGAAAAAATCAGGTTCCGAATCGGAATCATATACCCAGGCATTCCTGAACTCGAAGTCATCGTTGTTTTATTCGCACCCGGGCAGACGCTGCGTATCTTGATTCCCTCAGCGGCGGCTGCCGGAGCGATCTCTTGGGTCCACAGTGAAAGAGCCAGCTTGCTTGAGGCGTAGGGCCCGACAAGCTTTTTAAATTTGACAGGGCGCTCCAGCAACTCCACCTCGAACCGTTTTACGATGAGGGAAGCATTCGAGGAGGTGTTAATAACTGTTCTTAGGTTTCCTTGCCGCAGAAGCTCCTTAAGCTCCATAAAAATGATGTAGGGAACGACGGTATTGACTTCAAAGTGCATTTCGCGCCCTAATGGAGAGAATATCATTTCTCCGAGCGACACACCTGCATTATTGAAGAGGATATCGATGTGAGATTCGCTTTTTTGGATCTGCTCCAGTGCCTTTTTAAGACTTGAAAAATCGGCCAAATCGGCTTTATATATCCTCAATTGTCCTGTGCTTAACGCGTGCCGAACCTGAGGTTCGTTGTCGTTCGGGAATCCTGAGCGGATCAGGGCAAGAACATGCCAGCCTTCGGAAAGAAACTTTAGGGTTAACTCCAATCCCACCCCCGAGTTTGCACCTGTAATAAGCGCCGTTTTATGATGCTTGTTTGTAGCCATGCTGGCATCCTCCTATTCTTTATCCGTTGTATGAGCCGCTGCATCTGTTTCGAGCAGGGAGTGCTGGTTGTTTAATTTATGATCTATAAATCCCACAATGCGTTGTAAATCGGCTATTTGTCCGATCACTTTTTGACGGTAGTTTTGTAACAGAGCATTCACTTCCGGAACGCTTGTTACGTCTTCTTTATAGGAGAGCGGGACATAAGCCTTCATGTCTTCCAGCGACATGCCTGTTTTCTTCAGGCAAATGATCAGCTTCATAACCTCTGTATCCTCGATGCTGTACACACGGTGTCCGTTCTTTTTTCTTTTAGGTGGCGGAAGCAGTCCGATTTTTTCATAATATCGAAGGGCATCCTCCGTCAATCCGGTTTTTTGCGATACTTGTTTGATAGAAAAGGAATCACCCACGCTGTTTTCACCTGCTTTTCGTTAGGGTTAACGTTATGCTACACCTTGGTGTTCACACCAAGTCAAGACATTTTACGTGGAAAAGAGCCTCTCAATACAGAAAGCATTTTAATTCTATTTAACCCTTCTTCATTTTGAGTTTCATAACTTTCATCGCCCACAATACCATTTGTTTATTCAATAGCGCCTTGGCCGGAAGCTTTCTCCCCCGGAGTAGACGCTCTGGTTATCGGTATGAGTAGCACTAAAAAAAGGCGCTTCCGGTTGCGCCCAGAAACGTCTTTAAAAATCTTCAATCCATAAAGATACATATATAAATAACACGTAAGCTACAAGAAAGAAAGCAATCACACTAAGGAGGAGAATCCATATAAGACGGGTTTTAAATGGGGACAGGATTTTTTTCAATGGTCTTAGGATCTTCTCATGGGTAGGCAGCAACTCATATTCTAATTCTTTTAAAATCCAGGTGTGACCCCCCAAGCCAATTTGGACAAGGTTCAAAAAATAAACGATATGTACCAATCATTGTACGCGCGCCCATTCTCCCGATTTCTCCATTTTTCGTCCCTGTCCATTTCCGAAAAAGTTTTGCTTTTTTACCCGAATTTCATACTCAATGAATGCAAAATAGAAAGATTTTTCGCTTAGGTTGTTAAACTACCATGTAAATTACCCTATAAATGAAGACCAATTAAAGCGCGCAGCTCTCAACTCGAGTGAAACAAAAAAACTTTGGAGGTTAAATATTATGGCAAGAACACGTGAGTATGCTTCAACAGTAACTGTAACGGCAAGTCAACTAGCATAAATGCGTTCAGCGCAAAGGGTTATTTATCGAAATGGTGGGTTCCAAAAAAATAATCCCGATTATAATTTAATGGTAACTGGGTTGGCAGGAATTGGGGCCACTATTTTAGGACTTATTTTCGTCGCTTCTACACCGGTAGGAATCGCAGCAGGAGTAACTTCGATAGTAGCGTCTTTGTTTGCTGTTGGAAGTTCAGGTAAAGCACTTGAAAGTCTAATCCAGCAAGGAAATGACGGTATGGCTGATGGTCTTGAGTTCTTTGAACTTAATAAGAGATACGATATGTTAGAAATCAAGTTTCCATTTCTTGAATATACCCTATCTGATGGAACAGTAATCGTTTTGTAACAGGCAAAGGCGTGCCAGTTAGAGCTCATGTAGCTGGAAGTGGTTGGGAAATATTTTAAACAAAAAATGAGGTTAAACTTTAATTGCACTGTATAATCGAGTAAGACAGGGGGAAAGTTCCCCCTGTCTTCTCTTCTACATGTCCCATATGTAAATAACATTATCTTTAATCGAGCAATTTTTTAAGATATTTATCAAGCGATTCATAGTCGAATTTACTAGTTACCTTATAGTTATAAGCTGAATACTTGGCCTCCTTATCAAATATAGTTATATCTGTGTTACTCCAGATTGTAATCATAAACCTAGATTCCTCTTTTACTCGAATTCTAATGGTATAATTATCATTTAAAGATGTAATACTATCCGATTTTTTAAACTTCACGTTGGTGAATTCATTCATAATTTTTTTAATTACCTCTTTATCAGTAACAACAGCATCTTTAATATCTCCATTTGATGAATCCTTAATAATATAAAGCGAAGTAATATCCCCAACATTTATACGATCTAGTACAACTTTTTGAAATGATGTATTCAAACCTGATAAATATATAATACTCGGAATACCTATCACTAAGACAACCAATATGATTGCAATAATATTGATTTTTCGCTTATTTATGATCATCACTTCCTCTTAATGTATCTTTTTTCTTGCTGACCTTCCGATCGCTCATGACGAACGACTTCATCCAAAATCCTTAGCATGTTACCCCAATCTCTCGGCAGTCGAATTTTTTCCTGCGTCGCCGGCATTTCTTCTTCGCTAAAATGATTCAATGATGAACTTTCCCTGCATGATCAATATGGCCAGCTTGATTTTAATCCTCCCACGATAAAAGGTAATACTTTGCCCTGGCAGTCAAATCATTCATATTCACGCCTTGCAGCTTGCGACGAACGCCCGATAGCTTGTCCTCCAGATTCTGAAATGTTCGCCGCAAATACATGTCTTGTGTCCCAATTGAAAAAATCAGTCCAGCTCCCCTCCATCTTTCTCAGGTCCTTCGTGATCTGCTTCAAGGATTCCTCTAATACGCCCAATTCTTTCAGCATACGTTTCTTCATATCCATATTCATATCCGATCAGTTCCCTTTCAACCATTAAACTTTTCCATCTGTCCTCTGTATTCGGCATACTTTCATAGAAACCCTGTTTAGCAGCAAAGATAATGGGAAAGCAAGCCGTCGGTTCGTATCGCAGCGATGTGAACCACCTACAATGCGAGGAGAAACTCTCCATGGAGGCATTGTCATAACAATTGCCCCGGCGAGACATGTTGATTTGGGCGACAACCTTTGGCAGCATGTCGTGGTATGCATGGGACGTGTACTGGAATCCCTGATTGCTGTGAACGATCAGTCCAGTCACGTCTTTTAGCTTTGTCCAAGCCTGCTTAAAAGTCTGTAGAACCCATTCGTTGTCATTTCTAGTACTCATTTGATAAGCGATAATTTCGTTATTCAACAAATCCTTAACGGCTGAGAGATAGAGCCACTTCTCACCTACACGATATTGCGTGATATCGATCGGCCATTTTTTTGCCATTCACCCTCCTTCGGAAGAAGCATAATTACAATGAGGTTTTCGACGAATTCTCGAACGAATCCCCAGAACCTGCATGAGAAGGAGTACCTTCTTGCGATTCATCCAAATCCCGTGGTCTTGCAGCAAAAACAGTTGGATTTGGCGATAACCGTAGACTCCATTATACTGTTTTCATACACCTTCTGGATGAACTTCTTTGCTTCCTGATCCCGATCTATTCCTTTACGTTTCAAGAAAGTGCGATATCCTCTTCTGGAAACACCAAAGAGTTTGCAGAGTTCGCTAACAGCGTAATCTTTTGCGGCACCCTCAATGACTCTATATTTGTGCGTCTCACCTCCTACATCCAGATACTAAACACTTTTTTAGCATTTCATTTTCCCGTTTGAGCTTTTGAACATATCTATCCTGATCGATATATTCTTGACGACACCCCCCGTTGATCCAGTAGCCCAAATTCCCCTAGTTCTCGGTATCTTTTCATCCATTTCTTTACTCGGCTTTGGTCTTGAATCTTAAAATGCTCCGTAATTCTCAGATAGGTCCATCTTTCCTCAACATGTAAACAAATGGCCTCTATTTTGATCTCATTCGAGTATATTTTAAACTTCTGTCCTTTGATCGCCATAAAAAAACACCCCCTAGAATTTCATCGGATAAACTAGGGGGTTAATTCCAATGTCTATTCTAAGGGGGGCACTTCATAGGCTCCTAAACCCATTCCTGATGGTTTTCTTGTCTCGCATTTGCTTATAGATGTTTATCAGCTTTGTTATGGGTTTACTTTTTGATAATCGGAATCCATACTTCGCAGCGGTAGTCCTCAGCTCGCGAGTCCCCCATCAGATACACTTCTAGTTCGGGTCCGCCTGAATGCTCATAATTGCTGGCCGGGAACCATTCCTGATAAATTCTTTGCCATACATTTTGGATCGAATGAGGCATAGGGCCGATAGAGGTGAACACAGCCCAAGTTTCGGCTGGGATGGTTCTGAACTCTAATCCGTTGGAGGTTGCTACGTCCTCACTGCCTTCGGCGGCAATCAGGTACGTGAACTTCTCCTCCCCATGCTTGAAGTCCAAACAAATACCGAGGATATCGTCGCTTGTTCCCAAGGCCTGAATCCGATCCGACGTGCCATCTGCGTTCAGCTCGTCCCAAAATTTCGGGATTTGTCGGAAATTTTCACCGTCCTTAGTCGTAACTTGGATGGACTTGCCAATGACCGTAAAGGCCGCTTTCTCTACAATTTTATAATCCATATCCTGATCTCCCTTCAACGATAGATGGAAGGAAATGCGTGGAAAGGCTTTCAGGTTCACCCCAGGGCTTCTGGCCTCAGAGGGAGATATACCGTGTACCTTACGGAACGCTTTAGAAAAAGATTCGGGGGAATCATATCCGTATTTGAACGCTACATCCAAGACTTTGGTGGTAGAAAGACTCAATTCCTGTGCAGCCAAGGTCAATCGACGTTTACGTATATATTCGGCTACCGTGACGCCGGTTAGCATATGAAACATACGTTGAAAATGAAAAGGAGACGAATAGGCTGCCTTTGCAATTTCGTCGATATCCAGCGGCTGCTGCATTCTTTCTTCCATCAGATCCAGCGCGTTCTTGATCCGAAGTAACCATTCCAACCGCATCACCTTCCTTGGTTGTAATCATATCATTAGCGGTGTCCGTCATCCTGTCTTTGCGTGCTCTTGTTGAACAGACTCTGTCGCCAAGTTTAAAGCAGCTTGGACTCCGTTTCAAGACGTCATTTCACACTGAAATTTGGAAGGGATCCATTCGCCTTTCCTCTTGTGTTCATAATTAAAATTTGGGACAATGGAAGAAGCGTTTAAATGGCGTAGGCTGCTTAAACATGCTATGATGCAATGATGGTTCAGATGAGACGAATGGTGAGTATTTGGCTTGATATAGAGTACAACGAATTTTAATGTTTTTGAAAAGAGGATCGAACATGAAAAAAGAATCCATTTATGGATTAACACTAGATCAGTTGACAGCATGGCTCATCGAGCATGGACATAAAAAATCCCGGGCGTTGCAGGTATGGGACGCACTTTATCGGAAACGGATTACTGATTTTGCTGCGATGACGGAGGTTCATGAGAACTGTACCCGCCTGCTGGCAGAGCATTTTCCGATTGAAACATTGGAAGAACACGTAAAGCAGCAGTCGGCGGATGGGACGGTCAAATTCTTGTTCCGTCTTCAGGATGGTAATTTGATTGAGACGGTATTGATGCGGCACAAGTTTGGGCTGTCTGTATGTGTGACAACGCAGGTGGGCTGTAACATCGGGTGCAGCTTTTGCGCGAGCGGGCTGTTGAAGAAGAGTCGTGACCTGTCCAGCGGTGAAATTGTAGAGCAAATTATGAAGGTGCAGTTGTATCTGGATCAGGAACGTCCGGGGGACCGGGTCAGTCACGTCGTTGTGATGGGAATTGGTGAGCCGTTTGATAACTTCGTGAACCTGTCCGATTTCATCCGGGTCATTAAGGATCATAAAGGGCTGGCGATTGGCCCGCGTCATATTACGGTTTCCACGAGCGGACTTGCCGATAAAATTATTGAATTTGCAGATTCCGATCTGCATGTCAATCTGGCGATTTCCCTTCATGCGCCGAATAATGAAACCCGCACTCGCATCATGAAGATTAATCGGGCGATCCCGATTGAGGAGCTGATGCAGGCGATTGATTATTATTTGGACAAAACGAATCGTCGTATTACGCTGGAGTATATTTTGCTAAAGGATATTAACGATAGCAAGGAGCATGCGCTGGAATTGGCTGAGTTGGTAGGCCACCGTCGTAATTTGGCAAATGTCAATCTGATTCCATACAATCCGGTGGATGAGCATAGCCAATACCAGCGGAGTGAGTCGGAGTCGATTACTGGCTTCTATGATATTCTGAAAAAACAAGGCATTAGCTGTAGTGTTCGGCTGGAGCATGGAGTCGACATTGACGCGGCTTGCGGACAGTTGCGCAGCAAGCAAATCCGCAAGGATGCAAAAGGTAGTCGCAATCCGGAACGCGAGGCGATTGGTTAATACAGAAGCGTACTCTTTAACAGGAGTACGCTTTTTTGTGCATAGATTATGAGGGAAGTAAAGTGCCCAAACCTAACTCAGTCTATAAATGTGAAAATAGTCACGTAATCATGGCTGTTTTTACGTTATAGTGTGTGGTTAGTGGAGGGGTTATATGGCTAACGTAATTTCGAATGTGGCGCTCGTTCCGGGCATTTATGTTATGAAAATAGAGGGAACCTTTAAAGGGAAAATGGGCCAGTTTTACATGCTGCGCAGCGGAACCGGATACCCTTTGCTACCTAGACCTATCAGTATTTATGATATCGGGGATGAGGGTATTTCCTTTTTATATCGGGTTGTTGGAGAAGGGACAAGCTTGTTTTCCCAGTTGCAGCCGGGGCAGGAGATCCAGTTGGAAGGTCCTTTCGGCAATGGCTTTCCTCAGGTAGAAGGAAGCTTGGCCTTAATCGGCGGTGGTATGGGCACGGCTCCCTTGCTGCTGGCTGCAAAGCATTATCCGCATGCACATGTTTATCTGGGATTTGCGCAGCAAGCCTTTGGGGTGGATGCTTTTGAAGCTGTGGCAGCATCTGTGCAGGTTCGTGTAGGGGGGAGCATCGTCGAGAGGGTCGATCCTCATCTCTATGTAAATATGTTTTCTTGTGGGCCGACTCCGATGTTACAAGCGCTTGCGATGAAAACAGCTGGCTCGTCGTCCCGTTTATATATTTCAACAGAAAGACACATGGCCTGTGGTATTGGCGCGTGTTTGGGCTGTACCATGCATACCCGTGAAGGTAATCGGAGGGTGTGTAAGGAAGGGCCTGTATTCCCGGTAGAGGAGGTGGATTTTGATGATCTCCATGGCGTGTAATATTGCGGGCGTACCGTTCAAGAACCCGATCATCATGGCATCCGGTACATTTGGGTTCGGGCGTGAGTATGCGGAATTTTACTCTCCTGAACTGTTGGGGGGCATCGTCGGCAAGGGATTAACTCTTCATCCGAAGGCTGGCAATACCGGATCACGAATACATGAAACAGCATCCGGTATGCTCAATAGTGTGGGACTGGAAAATCCGGGTGTTGCAGCCTTTTTGAAAGATGAGCTGGATGAAATGACACGCTGGAACACGGCTGTGATTGCTAATGTCGGCGGCTCGAATCTGGAGGAGTACGTTCAGGCTGTAGCCATGATTACGGAAAATGCGCAAAAACGGCGCACGATGAATCGCAGAGGCGTCGATATGCTGGAACTGAACATTTCCTGTCCCAACGTAAAGCAGGGCGGAATGCAATTTGGCATCCAGACGGAGGTCGCGCGGGACGTAGTACGGCAGGTGCGCAACGTAACGGCGCTTCCGCTGGTCGTGAAGCTGTCCCCAAATGCAGAGAATATTACGCAGATGGCGGTCATGTGCGAAGAAGAAGGCGCAGACGGTGTCTCGCTGATCAATACATTTTCTGCGATGAAAATTGATATACGTCGGCGGCGAAGTGTTTTTACGAATACGTATGCAGGTCTTTCCGGCCCGGCGATCAAGCCGATTGCCTTACGCATGGTTCATCAGGTGGCGCAGGCGGTGTCGATTCCCGTGATCGGGATGGGTGGCATCAGCTCGGTGGAGGATATTATTGAATTTACGATGGCAGGGGCAGCGGCAATTCAGGTGGGAACGTATAATTTTGCCCACCTACACGCAGGGTCTGAGCTAGTATATGGACTCGAACAATGGATGCAACGAGAAAAGGTACAGTCGTTGGATGAGATACGAGGAATCTTGTGAATTTCGTACCCATTTGCATAAAACTTAAACATACAAAACTGGCTTGTCTTCTAAGGCAAGCCGGTTTTGTATTTTATTTTACCGAAACAGCCAAGCTCAACTAGTGGTTAATATCGCACTTGTTCAAGATGAACGAAATTTGATTTTCCAGCCGATGAATGGCTTCCTTGGATGCTTGGTCGTTGGCACCTTGTTCCTGAAGTGCGGCGAGTTCCTGCTTGAGCTGATGAAGATCCTGCCCTGCATTGGCGCAGTTGTAATTACTCTCGAGATTGTCAATCATCCGATGTCCTCCATTTCGTTAGGTATACGTCCTTATTATGGAGTATTGATTCTTCCTTATTCAGCATATTGTTTTATTTCGAACAAAGGCTATAATATAAGGAATTAATTCCAACCTGAACAGTGGGTTAAATAGAACAGACGAGCAGGAGGGTCCACATGAATCCGATACAACATATACTGGACAAATATCCGGTAATCGTGCTGGATGGCGCAATGGCGACCGAACTGGAACGTCATGGGCATGATCTGAACGACAGCTTATGGTCAGCTAAAATACTCCATGAGCACCCGGAGTCTATCAAGCGTGTGCATAGAGAGTATTTCGAAGCGGGTGCAGACTGCGCGATCACTGCGAGCTATCAGGCTACCGTTGAAGGCTATGTTCAACGGGGTCTGAACGAAAATGAGGCGCTGGAGCTGATTCAGTCATCAGTGCGGATTGCCGTACAGGCACGGGATGAATTTTGGGCGGACATTACGTCTGGTGCAAAACAACAGCATCGTCCCAAACCGCTGGTCGCGGCTTCTGTCGGCCCCTACGGGGCGTTTTTGGCGGATGGCTCAGAATATCGTGGTGATTATACGCTGAGCGAGGAACAGCTTGTGGAGTTCCACAGGCCGCGTATGAAAGCGCTGATTGAGGCGGGGGCTGACATTTTGGCCTGTGAAACCATACCATGTTTGGTCGAAGCCAAAGCCATCGCGCGGTTGCTAAAGGAATTTCCCGGCACGTATGCCTGGATCAGCTTTAGCGCAAAGGATGGGCAGCACATCAGCAATGGGGAGTCCGCCGCTGAGTGCGCCGAATGGCTGGATGAACATGAGCAAGTGGCTGCTGTAGGTATTAATTGTACTTTGCCGCAGTACATTCCATCGCTCATTCAAGAAATGCGAAGTCATACGGATAAGCCCGTGGTGGTGTATCCCAATCTGGGTGAGGAATATGACCCGGTTACCAAAACATGGCACGGTACGAGTTGTACAGAGACGTTCGGGCAGAGTGCCCGCAAATGGTATGAAGCAGGAGCCCGTCTGATTGGCGGCTGCTGCCGGACTCAGCCGCAGGATATTAAAGAAGTAGTGGCATGGTCGAGAGATGTATACACGGAGACGAGGTTAGGGGGAGGTTGCCCTTAAGGAGGATCCCTCGATTGTCCCGAAAAAACAAGCAGGCTGAACCCAGTTGTCCTCCAGCAATGGAGAAGCTTGGTTCAGCCTGCTATTTTGCAATGACGACTAGTTGTTCAAAGAACATAAAGCCCTAGGCTGCCGCTGGTTTTATTGAACTAACGTCATCCGTTAGCTTAAGTACATTAATTCACTATCTTACTCTCCAGACCGTGACATTTAAAGTTATAGTTGGGATTTTTCATAACCTCTTCTTTCTGAAGTTCATACATGGCAATTTTATAGTTTATTTCTTCTAAGTGTTTGAAACTTTCGTCAATTTTCTTCTGCACTTCCAATTTATGCTGCATCAACATTTCTTCTCTTTGCAAATAGGTAGTATTCCCCAGTTCATAAAGTTCCTTGTAATCCTTTATTTTTGAAAGAGGCATGCCTGTCTCTTTGAGGCAACGAATAAAAGAAATCCAATCTATTTGTTGTTCGCTATAAACTCTACGGCCTTTTTCGTCACGAGATATATTTGGTAATATCCCTTGCTCTTCATAAAATCGAAGCGTCTTTGCAGATACATTTAAATTCTCCACTACATATGTCATTGAATACAACATCTACTTGTCCCCCCCTCCTTTAGTTACAGTTACTGTAACTAAACATATATCATAGTGAGAATGACAACGCAACAAATCTATATGTAATCATATAAAAATAAATACTTGACTTACCGTAACGACAACCAATTAAACTGAAATAGAAAAGAAAATATGAGAGCGAGGTTAATGAAATGAATCAGAAATACAGTAGGTTATTTGAATCCTTCACATTCAGAAATGGAATAACAATTAAGAATAGTATCGTTATGGCACCTATGACAACCTGGTCAAGTAATGACGATCTTACCATTTCGGATGACGAAGTAAAGTATTACAAACAAAGAGTGAACGGAGTAGGACTCGTCATTACAGGGTGTACTCATGTTACACCTAATGGGCAGGGTTTTACGAATGAATTCGCTGGGTACAATGATGAATTTACTCCAAGTTTACGAAAATTAGCTGAGGCAGCGAAAAGTGGAGGTGCTCCTGCGATCCTACAGATTTTCCATGCTGGCAATAAAGCCGTGCCTGGATTGGATGCAGTTAGTGCGAGTGCATTGCAACCCGAAGTTACTAATTTAGGTTCAACTTCAGAAACAAGAGAACTATCACATGAGGAGATCTTGTCGATTGTACGTGCTTTTGGAGACACAACAAGACGAGCAATTGAAGCCGGATTTGATGGCGTCGAAATTCATGGGGCTCATGGATTTTTAATTCAGAATTTTTGGTCGCCAGCGACAAATCAACGGACGGACCAATGGGGAGGATCACTTGAAAATCGCTTGCGTTTTCCATTGGCGATTATTGAAGAAATCAAAAATGTCATTGAAAAACATGCTACAAAACCATTCATTTTAGGATTCCGATTCTCCCCTGAAGAATCCTCCAAAGTGGACGGATTACGTATGAAAGACACATATGAATTAATTGATATCCTTGTTGAACAGGATTTAGATTATATACATGCTTCATTAGATAATGTGTCTTCAAAGCCAGTAGATAGTCAAGATGAAAAAACACGGCTTGAATTAATTCTTGAAAGAGCAAACGGTAAGGTACCTGTGATGGCTGCTGGTTCCATACTAGCACCGGATGATGCTCTTAAAGCTATGGAATTAGGTTTGCCGCTAGTCGCTATTGGGCATGCGTTAATTATAGATCCTACTTGGGTTGAAAAGGTCACAAATGGACGTGAATCCGAGGTGGATTCTGAGTTAAACGTTTCGAAACTCGACCAGCTTAATATTCCAGAAAAACTTTGGAATGTAATTCAAGCAATGCCAGGTTGGTTTAATATTAGTAAATAAAGAGTAGTCCTAAAGGCTACTCAGATTGACGAGAAACCCAAGTCTTTTATGAGACTTCGGGTTTCTTTTGCTGATTCTAAGGCTATCGCTCCAGAATATTGTTGCGTTAAACTGTCCGTTAGCTTAATGGCGTATCGCCTGTCTAACAGCGGGACAGCATCCCACTTGACACGATAGTACGTTAAACACCACGGTCTCCGGTCAGCTTTCCGCCAAACGTTCCAGCAATGCATCACCATTACGGCTGACCCGAATATAAGCGTAATGAGCGTTCTGTTCAACAGTCCGTCCGGTCCCTTCGGGAATGAAATAATTCTCAATACCGTACTGAATGCGGGAACCATCCCACTGCCCGTTCAAGACAATCTCATGATTGGCAAGCTTTTCACCATCCTGGTACAGGCGATTAGCGGTGTATACTCCTTGGCTACCTGGCGTGAGAACGACTTTAACCTTGCCCCGGTTCCAATGGTCCTGCGAAAAAGGGGTAGAGATATCGTAATTCAGCGCGACATAATCGCCTTGTAATAGGGAGCGAGGGTCTACAGGAGCCAGTTTGAGCTTGATGGAAGCGCCTGTGGCAATCAGGGTTTCACTTCTCACGGTCTGATAGCCGATCACACCGAGCTGTAGCACGATGACTACGGCAATCAGGAGCGGACTTAAACGCATGAAGCTAAAGCTGCGGTGGTCAGCATCAAACGCTGTCTTGCCGCTATGGGCCATCCGCCGATCCGCCCACCACGTAATTCCGAGTGCAATGACACCCAGCAGTGCCAGTGTAAAGGACTTATACAACAGCGTCCACAACAAATCATAGTATTTGAAGCCAATAAAAATAAACCAGAACGCCACGCTTGTGATGGCCTCCGATTTTTGTTTTAGTCGGATGAAGGCAAAGACCATGCCTGTAACGATAACGAAATAAAGAATGTTAATCAGCACATAAGAGTGTGGAATGACATCCTCGAAAAAGGTCGCCCAAAACATAAACAACAAGCTGAAAAATAAGGAGCTATCCCGAAGGTGTTCCTGCGATGCCTTCTTGGGTATAAAATAACTTGCTGCATACAGCACAGCATTTACCAAGAAAAGAGAGAGGATAATGTACTCAAAGGACCAGTTCCAAGAATCCCACTCCTGAAACTGCTGAAATAGAATGGTCGCCAAATTCAAGTTCACAAAGGTGTAAGTGAAAAATAGCTGTCGCCTTCCCTGCGAACGAAACCATCCTACAATAGAGACGATCAAAAACAGTACCGAAAGCAACGTCTGATCTGACAAGAGAATGGCTGCCCAGCCTGTAATATAGCTGATCGTCAGCAAGGTATAACGTATTACAGAATCCAGCTTGGAGTCCGGAATGAGAATCATCGAGATCATAAGCAGCAATGACACACCCAACAGTACATATTCGGTGTGGTTTACATTCGTGCTAATGTTAATCAATCCGATCAGGGATATACTGCCGATTAGTACTCCGACTACCTTGATCATACGGGATACGGATTTGCTGACCCAATCACTGCCCCGATCCTCGGAAACCGTTGTTCCAGACTCCGATGCACTCATGTCCGATGTCTGTGTATCAGACTCCGCAGAATCCAGTTTGTCCTCGTCGGTTATTTCTCCATCCTCCGGCGATGATTCTCCCAAACGGTTCAAATAACGGAAAAACCATACATTACCCGTCAACAGCAGCGCCACAAAAATCAATCCAAAGACAAAGAACAGCGATGAAGAGTACGCTTCTGCCAACTCGATAAATTTAAAGACAGCAAAAGCGGAGGCCGCCAATGCATTCAAGGTGAGCAGTGTTTTACTCAGCCGGACCTTGATAAACACATAAAATCCAATAGCGATTACAGCGATACATGGTATGTTCATAACGAGACCATATCCATCCAATGCAAAAGAGTTAGTCGTCGTCAGCACGGCAATATGGAAAACGATAAAGCTCATATATTTCAGCGGTCCAGAGTGTAGACGTTGGAGGAACGTCAATAGAAACAACACCAGATTGATCAATGCGAACACTCCGGCAATAGACAGCGATTCCAGTTCTCTGTAAGGTACGCTTTGCATTGTAGGGTAAAAGTAGAGCCACAAGGCGAGATGAATCAGTACATAAGACAGCATATAAAAAGGATTGTAGCGGGTGATCCAGCTAAGTAACAGAGCCGGAATCGACCAAATTAAAAACAACCCGTAACTGTCTGCGTGGGAATTGTAAATTTGACCAAGCAGCGCCACGGAAACGCCAAAGGCAATACAGCCAGCCACCAGAAATACATTCGACAGAAAGGCTTGCTGACCGGGAACGGCGCGTATACGTGCAAATACAAGGGACAAGCCATAGAACAGAACGATAAGCGCAGCAGCCAGCACAATCTTGACCGTCCGATCCAGCCCGCCCCAATTGGAGGCGAAAAAATAAATAATCGCGGCCAGTACCAGTGAGATGCCCAGCAGATAGCCCGTACGTATCGCATTGAATCGCAGCATTCGTTTCACGTACCTTTCCTGTTGGTTTGATGCCTATTATAGCGTTGAAAGGTCTAATAACCAAGCGGGAACTAGGATCAGGTCATAAAAAAAGGAGAACCACCGTACACGGTTGTTCTCCTGTATCGCTGCTGAACTCCATGCAAGCATTCCCGAACTATTATCCAAGTGCTGTTTTTCCACACCTTCCTACGCCTCGCTACATGTTAAGCGTTGGCAGTGCGGAACTCTTGCCGGGCTTGATGCCGGAACCGATGCTCACGCGGCGGAATCCCTGCCGTTTTCTTAAATGCCTTGGAAAAGGTGGACATATCCGTGTAGCCGATGGACTGGGCAATGATCGACAAATTGTAAGTCGTTTGCTCCAGCAATCTTTTGGCCTCATCGATTTTGAGGTTTTGCAAATACTTAGCGGGGGAAACCAGGAAGGTGGAATGGAATTTGCGTGAAAAATGCGCGCGATCCACGCCTACATGCTCGGCAATCTGTTCAATTGTAATGCGGTCACAATAGTGCATATCAATGTAATCTTTCCCCTGTTGTAGCCAATAGTCAGAGCATACATAGTTGCGCAGCGTGTCCGATGTGTTGCGGGACAGCTCCTCGAAAATCTGGTGCAGTGTAATGAGACGCGAGAGATCGCTGTCACGTCTGCTGTTGTCATTTACAATGGAAAACAAATTCGAGATGAGTCCAGTGACTTCCTCGCTTACTGCGTTAGCCAAAAAAGGCGTACAGGGCTTAATCCCGATTCGCTCCAGCAGCGCAAGGGATTTGGGCCCCTCAAAAGCAATCCATACCTTTTGCAGCGGGTTCTCCTGATCCGTGTAATATTCATGTGCAAGATGCGGGAAGAAGCAGAACAGGTCGGACTTTTGCACATGATATTTCTTTTGCTTATAAATAAACTCAGCCTGACCGTCAAGCACAAAAATTAAATAGAAATAAGGCACAGCTTTGGGGCCGACATGACAGCTGGTCTTGGATATATCCATACCGAGCCTGACTGGCCATATCGCGCTGGATTTTTCCAATTCAGTAGCTGTGAAATAATGGTCTTCCACGATGTCGAAGTGATCTTCGTTCTTTACTCTTTTCACAACAATGTCACCTCTCCTTTGGTGGAGATAAGGGGATTTTGATTTTATTGTATATAAAGGAATGTATAATTACAAGTTAATTCATTGGAATTTAGGGTTATAGAATCAAAACCATTTCCAGAAGGTACTGTTTTTTGTCAATCTGGTCATATTCCAAGAAAAGAAGATCACAAATGGACATAGACGCACCGTTTGAAAGCTTGATACTATTAAATGATAATCTCTATGGAATATCTTATTTTGGCTATATTGGATAAGCTTCAAGGCAAAAGGAGGGGCTTCATTGTCTTTATTAGAATACGGATTCGCTACAACGAAAGAGCAACTGGACAAGCTAAAGCTGATTGGAACCATTGTGGACCGTCATCACGAGACGGCACGTAAGGCGGACGAAACGAACGAGATTAACGTAAGCCTGCTTCGCGATCTAAAGGAAATCGGATATCATACGATCTCTGTTCCCTGTGAATATGGAGGGCAGGGTGCATCCCTGACAGAATTTTTGTTATATCAGGAAAGAATTGCTCAGGTTGACGCTGCGATGGCGTTGGCTTTGGGCTGGCATCATATTATTATGTTCGGCTTGTCCGAGGATCGGCCTTGGCAGGAGGAATATTACGCAGCGTTATGCCGTGAAGTAGTCGAACAGGGAGCGCTGGTGAACCGCGCCGATTCGGAGATCGGCACTGGAAGCCCAACCCGTGGAGGCAAGCCGCAGACCTTGGCGGAGCGGACAGAACAGGGCTTTGTCCTCAACGGGACCAAGGCGTTCACGTCTCTTTCGACCTCGCTGGACTACTTCATCGTGTCTGCCTCGGATACTGAAACCGGAGGCGTATCGGAGTTCCTGATTCCGAAGAAAGCACTGGGGGTGTCCATTAACCCAACCTGGAACACGGTAGGAATGCGTGCGACAGCCAGCCATGATCTTGTGCTGAAGGATGTACAGCTTCCCGAGCACGCAAGGGTTCATCAGCGGCAGCCATCCCGCAAAAACGCGAAGCCTGGCTTCTTTTTGCTCAATATTCCGGCTGTCTATCTGGGTATCGCACTGGCTGCGCGTCAGGAGGCGATTCAATTTGCTTCCAACTATCAGCCGAACAGTTTGACGCATCCGATTATCGAATTGCCGCATATCAGGCAAAAGCTCGGACAGATCGAGCTGGAGCTGACAGCCGCCCGGCATCTGTTATACGGCGTAGCTGCACGTTGGCAGCCGAATTGCACGGTGACTTCCGAGCAGGCTAACCCGGATCTCGGCGCAGCTAAGGTGTTTGCTGTGCAAACAGCTTTGTCTGTAGTGGATCTGGCGATGAAAATCGTCGGGGTACACAGCCTCTCGCTGTCTCATCCACTACAACTGATGTACCGTAATGTACGCTTCGGTCTGCATAACCCGCCGATGGAGGACGCTGTCCTGAACCAGTTGACGGATCGGGCCATTCGTGAAACATCCGAATCCAAGTAACCGTCATGAATTAAAAAAATAGGTATCGAAATGAAAACAGGGCTCCTTATGCACGACCAGCACAGGAGTCCTGTTTTCTATTGTTTCTCGGCATACCGGGTTATTTTGCAATAGCCTTATATTTATACGTTTAAGATTCCTTCTTTTGGAGTAACGTTAAAGGCTTTGGCCAGATCGGCCAATTCCTGATCCGTAATTCGTTGTTGGATATCATGCTTAGCAATGAGCATATAAATTTGCGCCGCTTTTTCAATCGTTTCAATCAGGCCAAATGCTTCATCAATGGAGCTGCCTGTTCCGAAAATGCCGTGATGAGGCCATAATACAGCGTGATGATCCTTCATTTTTTTTGCCGTTTCGCGACCGATTTCGCTGGAACCCGGTACCATCCAAGGGATTACGCCGATGCCGTCTGGAAAGACGACAATACATTCGGTACACATTTCCCACAGCGTTTTGGTGAATTGGTTTTCGTCCATACTATGAATGAAGGTCATGGCAATGACATGGGTGGCATGATTATGAATCACAACACGATGGTTGGGATCGACCTTCAAGCGCTCAATGTGGCTCATAAAATGAGAAGGCAACTCGCTGGTAGGTACCGCGTCATGCTTGAGGCCCCACAAAACTTCCAATTGCTCGCCATTCTGCGAGACACGCAGGACACCTAAATTGGCTTCTGGATCGGAGATTACATTTTTAAAATACTTGCCTGATCCGGTGACGATAAAATATTTGCCTGCCAGCTCATTTACAGGAAAAGCAGGTTTGATCGTACGAATAACATGATGGATATCCATATATTTTGCAACCTCTGCTTCATCCAGAATATAGCTGACATTGCCTCCGTTACGCTCATCCCAGCCGAATTTCCACATGTTTTGCGTAATTTCCGCCATCTCGCGGACGAATGGGATATCGAGCCCCGATTTTCGTTCTTTTTGATTCTCCAGTACAGTAGTCATGGATGATCTCTCCCTTTGGATGATTTAGACATACAAGCGTATACATGCGGTAATTACCGTTTTAGCAGTTCCTGTTGTTCATAGTTTTTAACTTCGGCCAGCCATTCCTCACGAACGGGGACACCGTTTTGAGCGCAGTAGTAATCCCAGACGGCACCGAACGGATACGATTTAAACTCTTCAACAAGGGCAAGCCGGGTGGTAAAGTCGCGTTCCTCTTCAGCCTGCTTCAATGCTTCAATAGGCTCAAGCATAGCGCGAAGCAGCGCTTTGATCGTGTTGCGTGTTCCGATGACCCATGCAGCCACATGATTGATGCTACCGTCAAAGAAATCAAGGCCGATATGGGTTCGGGAAAGCAATTCTCCGCGAACCAGCTCACGAGCAATGTCGAGCAATTCGTCGTCCATGGTCACGACATGGTCGCTGTCCCAACGAACCGGTCTGCTGACGTGGAGCAATAATTGATCGGTGAACATCAGTACGGAAGACAGTTTATTTGAAATGACTTCAGTCGGATGGAAGTGACCGGAATCGAGACAAATGGATTTACCCCGTGTCAGCGCATAACCCATATAGAATTCATGCGAGCCGACGACATAGCTTTCCGAACCGATGCCGAACAGCTTACTTTCAACCGCGTCTATGTTGTATTCTTCACTGATTTTTTCGCTGAAAATCTCATCCAGAGCATCCCGCAGGCGTTCTCTTGGAGCCAAGCGGTCAACGGGGGTATCCTTGTAACCATCCGGCATCCAGTGGTTTGTAACACATGGCTGACCGAGCTCTTTTCCAAAATGCTCCGCAATCCTGCGTGATTTTTTGCAGTGTGTAATCCAGAAATTGCGAATTTCCGGGTCCTTGTGGCTCAGCGTGAAGCCGTCTTCCGCTTTGGGATGGGAGAACAAGGTGGGGTTAAAATCAAGCCCCAATCCCTGCTGTTTGGCCCAGTCTACCCAGTTCTGAAAATGGCGCGGCTCCAATTGATCCAGATCCACTTGTTCTGTGGTATCCGCATAGATCGCGTGCAGATTGACCTTGTGTTGACCCGGAATGAGCGACAGGGCTTTCTCTAAATCCCGACGTAATTCATCTGGTGTACCTGCTCTCCCCGGGTAGCTACCCGTTACAGCGATTCCCCCGCTAAGCTGTTTGTCTTTGAACAGGAATCCCTGAACATCATCTCCCTGCCAGCAGTGTAATGATATTTTGATCTCTGAAAGCTTCCGTAAAACGTCATCCACCTGAATACCGTGGCGGGCATACAGCTTTTTCGCTTCGTTATAACTCGCTTCAATGGCTTGATTCATGGGTTTGCTCCTTTATCGAGATATCTGAATAGAGGACGCTGTTTGCTTCTTGAGACTCTCCCAGCGATCCAGAAGTCCTTTCAGTCCATTCACCGACTTCGGCTGATATAACTGAGTCGGGAAGGACTGGGCAATGATGCTACCAGCAGCTTTGAGATCCTCAAGACCGCCAGTGCTGATGAGTTGCACGACAATATTACCGATTGCCGTAGATTCGGAAGGACCAGCGTGAACCTCAATCCCCAAAAGATCAGCTGTTAGCTGGCATAGTAACTCGTTGTTGGCGCCTCCGCCGACAATGTGCAATTGGGTAACCGTTTCGTCGGTTAAATGCTGTAGTTCATGTAAGGCATCCAGGTAGCTCAAGGCCAGGCTGTCGAAAATACAACGGGCGAGCGAACCCGGTGTCCGGGGAATAGGTTGCCCCGTTTCCTCGCAGAATCGTTGAATTTCAAGAGTCATGCTATCCGGGTTTAAAAATGCGGGCAGGTTGCAGAGAACGAGACTGGCAAACGGCGTTTCTGCCGAAGCCAATTGGGCCAATTCGGCAAAGCTAAGAGCAGAATCGCCCTCTCTTCTTACCTCCTGAATCATCCACAGGCCCATAATGTTTTTCAGAAAACGGTACGTATCGAAAGCTCCCCACTCATTGGTGTAGTTCGCCTGCATGGCTGCCTTGGTATTCAAGGCTTGTTGCCGCTCCATACCCAGAAGTGACCACGTTCCGCTGCTGATATAGGCCCACGATTCTTCCCGCTTCGATGGAACACCCGCCACAGCCGATGCTGTATCGTGTGTAGGCACGACGATGAGTTGGCAGTCTGGAAGATCGTACTGCTGAACAAGCTCCGGTAAGATCGCACCCAGAGTCTGACCGGGCTCGGTAAGCTCCGCAAATTGATTACGGCGAAGCTGGAGCAGGGACAATAGTTCTTCATCAAACTCCCGAGTATTCACATTTAAAAGCTGCATGGTAGATGCATTCGTCGTTTCATTCATCATGATGCCTGTAAGGCGATAGTACAGATAATCGGGAACCATCAATATTTTATCCGCTTGGGCAAGCTGTTCCCGATCATGTACGAACAGTTGATACAGCGTGTTAAAGTTCAGTTCCTGAATGCCTGTCTTCTCATATACATCTTCTCTGCTTATGAGCCGGTGCAGCTTGTCGGGTGCATGAAGAGTTCGTGCATCGCGATAGGCGTAGATATCATGAATGCGACGACCTTCCTGATCCAGCAGGACGTAATCTACAGCCCATGTATCGATGCCGAGCGTGCAGGAATGAATCCCTTTCTGTTTGGCTTTCTGCAGTCCTTTTATGATCTCGTCAAACAGATTATCGACATTCCAGTAATCATGTCCGTCCCTTTCCGTAAAGGAGTTGCCGAACCTATGCAGCTCTTCCAAGTGAAGCCGGCCACCTTGCAGGGTTGCACTTACGAGTCTTCCGCTTGAAGCCCCAATATCAACAGCAAGATAGTTATCCATATAAAATCTCCTTACGTGGGTGAAGTCCCGGCAGTCGAAGCTCCTGCCTCTTTACATCTTATATAACTCAATACTACTTCCGTTTTTCTGTGTAGTCAACACAAACGGAAATATAATGTATGGTTTTATTTTTGTTTTTCAAATTATAAATAAAATATAATGTTTTTTGTGTGGTTTTATGTGTATTAATATCCGTTTTCTACAATATAAGTACCTTAATCGGAGGGGGACGCTGTTTTGTAATGTTCGAATTGTGGAATGTTCTTCAAGTGCCGCTGTCTGTATGAAAAATAGTCTTGAAACCGCCCGCCAGAGGGTGTAGTATACAAGATATCAATTTCATATGACTCGTATAATATTGGGGATATGGCCCAAAAGTTTCTACCGGACGACCACTGTAATTGTCCGACTATGAGTGATAGCGCATCGGCTTCGGATGAATGCGTACATTTATTTGTGCGCCAATCCGTCAGGGATTACAACCCAAGGACAGGCTTCACTTGAGAAACAACTCAAGAGAGCCTGTCCTTTTTTTGGTTTTAGCAGGTTTTATACTATTTTAAAGTAAAGAAGGAGCGATACCCGCATCATGAAAGTTTTGGAGGAACGTATTCGTCAAGAGGGACAGATTTTATCTGACACGGTATTAAAGGTAGATTCATTTTTGAATCATCAGGTAGATACAGCATTGGCGCTGGAGATTGGTAAGGAGTTTGCACATCTTTTTGGCGGTGCTCCCATTACGAAGGTGCTTACTATTGAAGCAAGCGGTATTCAGTTTGCTATGGCTACAGCCATTGCATTGGGTGTTCCGTTCATCTATGCGAAGAAAAAGAAGGCAATCACGCTGAACGAGCAGGTGTATTTCGCTGAGGTTCACTCGTTTACACGGCAGGAAACCTATCAGGTGAGTATTTCCCAAAAATATCTCGATGCCAGCGACCATGTGCTGATCGTGGATGATTTTCTGGCTACTGGCGCAGCATTGGTTGGGCTTACGGATATTGTGAAGGAAGCAGGAGCGGAGCTGGCCGGGGTTGGCTGTGTCATCGAAAAGAGCTTTCAGGAAGGCCGTGGGTTACTGGAGCAAAGAGGCATTGCCGTACGTTCTCTTGCGCGTATCGCTTCGATGGCACCGGGCGAGGTTCATTTTATAGAAGAAAATGATACGGTGATCCGTTCAGTCAAGGAGAATGTGGGATGCTGAGTAAACAAAAGTTGTTCGCGCTGGGCTTCCAGCATGTGATGGCGATGTATGCAGGAGCGATTGCCGTACCTCTGATTGTAGGGGGAGCATTGCACCTGACACCAGCTCAGATGGCCTATTTGGTAGCTGCGGATCTGTTCACCTGTGGGATTGCCACGTTGTTGCAGATTATGGGCACGCGGTTTTTCGGCAGTAGATTGCCTGTCATTTTAGGCTGTACGTTTACGGCGGTGGGGCCGATTATCGCAATTGCTTCGACCTCGAATTTGGCGACCGCGTACGGAGCCATTATTTTATCCGGTATATTCGTGGTGCTCGCGGCACCGCTGTATGGCAAGCTGCTACGCTTTTTCCCGACGGTGGTTACGGGTTCGGTTGTTACGATTATCGGCCTGTCCCTCATTCCGGTGGCGATGAATAATGTAGCAGGAGGCCAGGGTAGTGCGGATTTTGGACAGCCGCGTAATTTGTTGCTGGCGTTGGTTACTTTACTGGTTATTTTGCTTGTGAATCGGTTGGCCAAGGGATTTTTGCGCTCGATTTCCGTGCTCATCGGTCTGTTTGCTGGAACCGTGGTTGCTTATGCGATGGGAATGGTGCATTTTGCTCCAGTGGCGCAAGCGTCTTGGGTGAGTGTTGCGCAGCCGTTTTATTTTGGCAAGCCGGAGTTTAGCATTATGGCAGTATGTACAATGATTATCGTCAATATTGTCAGCATGGTCGAGTCTACAGGCGTTTATTTGGCAGTGGGCAAGGCGATTGACCAGAAGGTAGAGCAGAAGCAAATCGTCAATGGTTTGCGTTCCGAAGGACTTGCGATTATGCTTGGGGGTATTTTCAATGCGTTCCCTTACACAGCCTTCTCGCAAAATGTTGGTCTGATCTCGCTGACTCGCGTCAAATCGCGTAACGTTATTTTTGCTGCGGGTGGTATCATGGTTGTTCTCGGTTTATTGCCTAAGCTGGCTGCCTTGACGACGGTGATTCCGAATGCTGTGCTGGGTGGTGCGATGATCGTCATGTTCGGTTCGGTTGCTGCATCGGGCATGTCTATTTTGTCGGAAGTGGACTTGCGGAAGGAAAGCAATTTGCTGATCGCGGCATGCAGTATTGCGGTGGGCCTCGGCTCTGCCGTGCTGCCCCAAATGTTTGACCAACTGCCGAGCTTTGCCAAAATGCTGCTGCAAAATGGTATCGTATCTGGCTCGATTACAGCGATTGTTTTGAACATCGTTTTAACGAAAAAACAAGGCGAATCGGTCAAAGGTGTGACGGTGGCGGAGGTTCCGCAGAAGGTTTGATGATTAGGAATAGATAAGGACAGCCGGAGAGAGGACATAAGCCTCTTTTTCCGGCTTTTTGGCATATGATTATTCAAAACTGATTATTTGTTCAGCAGCATGAAGTTATTGATAAAACCCTCTTTCTGTATGAAGATCGGGGTTTGAATTTTCGAGGTGAAGTCATAATAGTACACGCCACGTCCTTCCTCCTGATTTTTCTGGGAAGCACTGCCTAGATAGTAGACGCCCTTGCCGTCCGGGGGGATCATAATGGTCTGTTTCTGGGTTGCAATGTCTCTCTGTTTATCTTGCTCCTTCTCTGAATACTGTGTATTGTAAATTGTTTTTTTTGCAGGATTATAGGCTATAGACCAGGTGTGTTCATCTTGGTTTTCATCATGAAGAAATTTCATTGTACGAGTTGATTTATTGTAGAAAATAGTTTTAAGTGTACGTTCTCCTTTTTTGACTGCAGCCAGAACAAGTGGCCCATCTGGAGTGGTTGGTACTATACGATTAATGGCAAACAAATTATCAGATAATTGTTCGGTTTTTTTTGAATTCAAATCGTGCGAAAATAATTGGTCTCCCTTGTCATCAACATCAGCAGAGTAATAAATCTTGTGATCAGGTAATGACACCACAGAAAGTGGGTATTGAGAGGTATAAGGAACGTCGGCCAGTTTGGTCATTTTTTTACTGCTTAAGTCGTATGTCATGACCCGCATAACCATGCCTTTGTCTGCATTTTTCCCATTCACATATTCTGTATAAGTCATAGATAGATATTGGCCTTGCTCAGCAGGAACTGCTCTTCCACCCGATTGAATTTCTTTTGGTGGGACGGATTGCGTTGATGGAACAGAAGATGTTGAGCAGGCGGACAATAGAGCTGGTACGAGCAAAGAAATTATAATTAAGCGAAAGCCGCTTGTTTTCAAAGGTATACATCCTTTCTGAGATGAGGGATTTACTAATTTAATTTTAGAATCTATATAAGATGAACTTGAAAAATGTACATGAAGAATGGAGTAAGCGGAATGATGCCGTACAAGCGAAGCATCATCCGACTGGCAGTGGCGCTAAAAGTAACTCTTAAGTTTGGTTTAAATACTAGAAGGAATTGTTAGAGTGGTAGGAAGAGGTATGGTATAAAAATTTCGGAACAAGCGAAAACCCACCGCGTAATTAGGTTGGCCCCTAACGGTGGGTTTCGTTTGCATTAACATTCAGTTATGCAGCGCGCCGTGGTGGTGATCTCTATACCAAATTTTAGCACGTGAATTGCGTGCACGCAATTCAAAGCCATAACTTTGATCCTCGCTGTATCATTCAAATTTAAATTATTATGCCACATTTGTTGACAAGCCTGTAACAACAAAATAAGATAGTCCTAATTCGTAATATAAAGGAATAAAGGAAGAAAACAGGTGCGAACCGGACTTTCCACCTACAGGGTTTCGTTGAGATCTCGTAGTGGATGCTGTGCGTGTTCGCTTAAAAGGGAAGTTCGGTAGATTCCGACACGGACCCGCCACTGTATACAGGCATCAGCAGGGGATTGCTGTAGCTTTCAGAACAGCCACTGGAACTGTGAAGAACCGGGAAGGCCTGAGAGATAAGCCTGAAGTCAGGAGACCTGCCTGTTTTAACATCACTGTCAGACCCACGGGATGCTGGGGAGGTGGTTAGGCGTGCTGCATACGGAATGTCTGAAACCGATCCGCTCCCCCTTTTTTTAGAGGGTGAAGAGGGTGAGCTTTGGCATTTTATAATGAAAGCATTTCTGACTGCTGATTAAGCGGTCGGGGATGCTTTTTTCGCGTTAGATATATATGAGATTACAAGATGAGGGGAGTCAATAGAATGATAAGCAATCGTAAAAAGCGTTCATGGCTTATATGTACAGGAGTGATGCTGCTGCTGGCAGTTATGGCTCTTTCGGGATGCTCCACAACCCATAAGACGGCGGACAGCTCCAGCAAGGGCGAGGACACGTCCGCACAACAGGCTACAGCAGATAAGAAGCTGGTGATGGCGTACACGTGGAAACCGTCGGGCGTTGACCCGCACGGAGACAATAGCTGGGATATCATGCGGTCTGGCGCAGGTGAGACACTTGTCCGTTTGAATGAGAAGCTGGAGCCTGTGGCATGGCTGGCAAAGGAATGGAAGCAGGACAGTCCCACAGTCTGGACGTTCAGCTTGCAGGATAAGGTCACTTTTCATGACGGAAAGAGTATGGACGCGGAAAGTGTAAAAGCTTCCCTGCTGCGCTCTATCAAGAAAAGCCATCTGGCGAAGGATTTGCTAGACGTAAAGTCAATTGACGTAACTGGGCCGCTGGCATTGAAAATCACGACAAACCAGCCCAATGCAGCGCTGGTGTCCAATCTGGCCGATCCATCGACGATTGTGCTGGATGTAGCGTCCATGAAAGATGAGCAGAGCTACCCTGCAATGACAGGTGCTTTTAAAATTAAAGCGTTCAACAAGGATCAATCCTTGGTCGTAGAGCGTTATGACGGATATTGGGGCGAGAAGGCCCGGCTGGCTGAAGCAACGATGAAGTTCATTACGGACGGCAATTCGCGCCTGCTGGCGCTGCAATCCGGCGAAGTAGATGTAGCGACTGATATTCCGGTGGATAACGCGGAGGTATTGAAAAAGAACGATAAGCTGCAAGTGCTGTCGTCTCCTTCTTTGCGCACCCATATGATCGTGTACAACATGGAGTCGCCTGTGTTCAAGGATGCTGCGAACCGCAAAGTAGTGGACAACCTGATACCACGTGCATCCATTGTGAGTGCGATCATGAGAGGCTATGGTACGGAGGCAAGCAGCCCATTCCCGAGCATTCTGCCCTTCGGTAAGGTCGAGCGTAAAGCGCTGGACGGAACGCCGGAGCAGCTATTGGCGAAGGATGGCTGGAAGAAGGATGCCCAAGGTACATGGACCAAGCAAGGCAAGCCGTTCGAAGTTACGTTGCTGACTTTTCCCCAACGTCCAGAGCTTTCGGTGATGGCTGAGGTAATTCAGAGCCAACTGCTGAAGGAGGGCATCCAGGTGAAGATCCGCAAGGTGGAAAATATTGACGAGGCACTGACCAAAAACGATTGGGATTTTGCCATGTACAGCATGCTGACTGCCCATACGGGGGAGCCGCAATATTTTATGGACATGTTTTATTCCTCTAAAAGCGAATCCAATGTAAGCCGATATGCTTCCAAACCGCTGGAGGACATTCTTGACAGATTGAAGCTGGCGAAGGATACAGCGCAGCGCAATGCTGTGACACTGCAAGCGCTGAATATCATTAATACGGATTTGCCGCAGTCGTTCATTGTTCATCCAGATAATGTATTTGGGGTGAAAAAAGGGGTAGAGGGCTTTACGCCGCATCCGATTGAGTATTACTACATTACGGCGCAATCCGATATTGCGGAATAACGGGCTGCGTACCCTATGATTCGTTTTATTCTGGAACGTGTGGCGCAGCTTGTCATCATTGTGCTCGTTGTATCCACGCTGACGTTTGTGCTGATGAGGCTGGCTCCCGGCGACCCTGCTACCATTCTGCTCACCGCGCATAATGTACCTGCCTCTGAGGAGGCGTTGACGGCGCTGCGGAAGGAGCTGGGCTTGAGCGAGCCGCTTCATATTCAGTATGTAAACTGGCTGCGGGATGTGTCCACAGGGCACTGGGGCACCTCCTATGTATCCA